>JBEKTC010000081.1:0-16104 GCA_049516475.1 Candidatus Korobacteraceae bacterium
CGCGCAAGTCACAGGCCAGAATGCCGATGGCGCACACATTCCGGTGGTCGACTCATCGCCGCTGCCGCCTGATGCAACGCGACGGAAGCTAACAGCCAAAAGCTAACAGCCAACCAGCATCAAAGAATGTATCTACTCAGATCCTGATCCTTGACGATGTCCGCGAGCTGCTTGCGCACGTACGCGGCATCCACTTTCACCGTCTTTTTCTTCAGGTCGGGTCCGGCGAACGAGACATCTTCCAGCATCTTCTCCATAATGGTGTGCAGACGGCGCGCGCCGATGTTTTCGGAGCTTTCGTTCACCTGCGCGGCGAAGCGGGCCACTTCCTCCAGGGCGTCATCGGTCAAAACCAGCTTGATGCCTTCGGTTTCGAGCAGCGCGGTGTACTGCTTGGCGAGCGCGTTCTTGGGCTCCTTCAGGATGCGGATGAAATCCTCCACGGTGAGCGACTTCAGCTCGACGCGGATGGGAAAGCGGCCTTGCAACTCGGGGATCATGTCGCTGGGCTTGGAGACGTGGAAGGCGCCGGCGGCGATGAAGAGAATGTGATCGGTGCGCACCATGCCATAGCGCGTGTTCACAGTGGTGCCTTCGACGATGGGCAGGATGTCGCGCTGCACACCCTCGCGCGAGATGTCGGGGCCGTGACCGCCCTCGCGGCCGGCAATCTTGTCGATCTCGTCGAGGAAAATGATGCCTGAGTTCTCCACGCGCTCGACCGCGATGCGGGTGACCTGGTCCATATCGACCAGGCGCTGCTCTTCTTCCTGGATCAGATACTCGAATGCCTCGCTGACGTTCATCTTCCGCTTCTTGGTGCGCTGGCCGAAGATGTTGGGCAGCATGTCCTTGATGTTGACGTCCATCTCCTCGACGCCCTGGTTGGAGATGATTTCGAAGGCGGGCATCGACTTTTCGCGGACGTCGAGTTCGACGATACGCTCGTCGAGCTTGCCTTCGCGCAACTGCTGGCGAAGTTTTTCGCGAGTGCGCGAACCGGGTTCGCCGGCCAGGAGCGGCTCGCTGGGAAGGTTGAAGCCGATCTGCTGCTGGTCGGGATTGGGCTTTGGCGGCGGGACTTGCGCCGGCATCGACGGCAACAGCAAGTCGAGCAGGCGCTCTTCGGCGTTCATCTCAGCCTTGTCGGCGACGTCTTCCAGCTTCTCCTCACGCACCATGTCGATGGCAATCTCTACCAGGTCGCGGATCATTGACTCGACATCGCGGCCAACATAGCCGACTTCGGTGAACTTCGAGGCTTCGACCTTCATGAAGGGCGAGTTGGCCAGCTTGGCCAGGCGGCGGGCGATCTCGGTCTTGCCGACGCCGGTAGGGCCGATCATGATGATGTTCTTGGGAATGACTTCTTCGGCCAGCTCGGCGGAAAGTTTCTGGCGGCGCATGCGATTGCGCAGGGCGATGGCGACGGCGCGCTTCGCCTGGTTCTGGCCTACAACATATTTGTCGAGCTCGCGGACGATTTCGCGCGGGGTGAGTTCGTCGAGTGCGACGTGTTCGTCATCGGCGGTAGCGGGAAGATAGAGTGCCAAGTTTAACCTCAGTTGTCAGTTGTCAGTTGTCAGTTGTCAGTCAAGAGTCGCAGGCTGTGCCATAGCGCGAATTAAGAATTCAAGTTCAGCGATTGGCACGTCATCAGGCTCGCTGACAACTGACAACCGGCAACCGACAACTGTTTTACAATTCCTCAATCGTGATCTTGTCATTCGTGTAGATGCAAATTTTGCCCGCGATCTTCATTGCCTCTTCGGCGATGGCGCGCGGCGCCATGGAAGTGTGCTCGAACAGGGCAGTGGCGGCGGCGGTGGCGTAGGGGCCTCCGCTGCCGATGGCCGCGATGCCCGAGTCCGGTTCGATCACGTCGCCCTGGCCGCTAATGAGGAAGGTCTGGCCCTGGTCGGCGACCAGGAGCAGGGCTTCCAGCGAGCGCAACATCTTGTCGGTGCGCCAGTCTTTGGCCAGCTCGACGGCGGCGCGGCCCAGGTTGCCGTGATACTGGGGCGAAGAGCGAGAACGCGTCGGCGGTGGAACCGGCAAAACCGGCGAGGATCTTGTCCTGATACAGGCGGCGAATCTTGCGGGCCGTGTGCTTGATGACGCCTTCCCCGAGGGTGACCTGGCCGTCCCCGGCCATAACCACCTTTCCATCCCGGCGAATGCAAAGAACTGTAGTAGAGCGGATCAAACGCTTTCGTGTCATGAATTGGATTGATTATAACAGCCGGGAAGGGAGCTTCGGGCAAGTTGAGTGAGATCGACTAAGATTCTGCGGCACTAATATCGCAGACTAATCAAATATGACAGCCTAACTTTGCCCTGACAGGGCCGTCCAAAGAGCAGGAATCAAGATTATAATCATGGTAATAACGGTACAACTTTGTGCATTCTAATGCACTATAGATTGTGCAAAACGTGTATAAAACCGCGCCAAAAGGCTAGGGCGCGTTGGAAGCGAAGTTGCAATTGATTGCAATGGAGGTGCTCGCGCAGCACTGCCGTACCAAGCAAGGGAGGGCTCACAAATGGCGGATCGTAAGCAGTTTCTCGGGGTTCCCGAGGTCGATCCAGAGTTGCAGCGACTACTTGATGCCACCAAGGACAGGGTCGCCACCGAGGAAGAACTGCGAGCGCAGAGAATCAGCTTTGCGTTTGGCAATGCTTTAGGCTCGGAATCTATAACAAAAGCAAGTGTACAGGAAGCTTCGGAGCGCCTTAAGCTGCTATAAAAATCACGGCCCGCATCCCAAATGCGGGCCGTAATACCCTTCCTAAATGTCAGTCCGAAAGCAAGACGAGCCAGAGTTATACGCCAAGATTGAACAACAAAACCTCATACGCCAGTACGAGCTTCTAGCCAACTGCATCGAAATCGGTTTACGCAAAGGCATCGAAGCGTTCGACAAATACACTCTGTGGGCGCTGAATGCTGCCGCAGTAGCAAACATCTCCCAATTTGGCGGGCGTTATCGAGAGGAGCCGATTTATGTCGGCAATCACAAGCCCCCGCATTTCAAGGATGTGCCAAATCACATGGATCGGTTTTTCTCGATCGTTCACGAAAACTGGACGATTAACCCGCATCCGACCTTGATAGCTGCGTATGCGCTATGGAGACTGAACTGGATCCATCCGTTTGTCGAGGGCAACGGACGAACGGCGCGAGCCGCCTGCTATTACCTACTGTGTATGCGGCAGAACAAACTCCTACTCGGAAAGAAAACCGTACCTGAACGAATCAAGGAAGACAGGAAGCCCTACGTAGAGGGACTCAGGGCTGCCGACGCTGCGTGGGACGAGGGCGATTACAACGTCACTGTTCTTGCGACATATTTGCAAAAGCTGCTTAGGGAACAGATAGCAGATGTCGATAACGATGTTACGCCCACCCAGACTCCTACTCCGGCTCAGGGGAGTTAAGAACTAGATTGCCATTTCTTCGGCGACTTCTCTCGATCCGCCATTCTCTGCACATCTGGTTTGTGTTCTTTCGTTCGTTCATCGAGCGCTTCGCTCACAAACTGAACGAGAGTCTTACCGCTTGCCCCGGCGACGGAATTCAAGCCAAATATATTTATGCCGAGTCGTGCTTTCTGTTCCAAGGCGGAGACGGCAAAACGTGATTTTCCGATCGACTCAAGCTGGCCGATTACCTCTATGGGGCTAGACGGGCCACCACCTTGATAACTGTTCCCCGCCAAAAATGCTTGACGAAGTTCGGGAAATCTAAGAACATCCCGTGCGGGAGTTTTGTCGCCGGGCCGAACCAATTTTTCTGGACGTACAAGCAGTAGACGTAATATTCGCAGTCGAAGACCGTATGGACTGGAAAGGATGGTTTGCTGAATGAGCGCCCAGGTTACCCTTCTGCTTCTTTGCGATCAGCGTGAGCCGTATTTTCTCTTCATTTCCGCTTTGAAATCCGCGCGCTTTCAGGTCCTGATTGCTCGCACCGCGGTGCGAGCGAAACGCTTTCTCTCAAACACGACCGTGGATGCCATCCTGATACTTGATAGCGACTACGCTGACGGTACTGCGGTGGGCATGGAACTAAAGCGAATGGCGCCGGGCACGCCGATCCTGTTACGCGGCGAGGAACGGCGGCCAGGGATCGATTCGCTTTGGCAAGCCGATCTGCAGGATGTAGCCGTGGCGAATGCAGTTGCCATGTTCTTTCAGCAATCGCTGATGAAATCGCGACCCGCAGCGGTGGCACGCCCGCAGGCAGGAAAGAAGGATGTTGCGTCGGCAGGAGCCGGCCAGCAGCCAGCGTAAGGATGTGCCGTCGCTATGGGACTCGGGTACATTTCCCACTTTACGCGGCACTCCGTTTCCCACCCCGGCCAATTGGCTGGTGATGATAACTCATCAAGAGCCAAGAGCGCGGCAGATACTATCGGGAGCTAGAGGGGGCCTTCGACTACGGCGCCAAATGAAGGCCGCCTCCGCTCAGGATGACAGATCATCATAGAGATATGGTGTCGGCGTGGCTGAAGCCGCGCCCCTTCAGAGCCATCCCTTCGAACAAACTCCGTAGCCGTGAGGCTTGCTAAAGGGTGCGCTGGCGGTCGCCGATAGCCAATGTATGAGGCATCTCCTCGACCTGGCCAAAGACTGGCTTTCCGACCTGGTGCTGAAGCGCAGGATGTCGCAGCCGCTCGGCGAGCTGACGCGCGTGATGCAAGCAGTCGCGCAACAGCAGGACTTAACTGCACGCGTTGCCATCCCGGGCAGCGACCAGATGGCGCAACTGGGCAACAGGTTCAACGACATGCTGGCGAAGATGGAGCGGCGCGAGAACGATCTCCACCGCAACCAGCGCGGGATGGAGACAGCGCTGGCGCGGCAGAGGGAAATCAACCAGCAGTTGGCCAAATCCAGAGAAGACGCGGAGGCCGCCAATCGCATCAAGAGCGAGTTCCTGGCCAACATGAGCCACGAAATCCGCACTCCGATCAACGGAGTGATCGGCATGACGGAGCTGGCGCTGGAGACCAACCTGACGCCCGAGCAGCGGGAATATCTTTCGACGGTGAAGCTGTCAGCCGATTCCCTGTTGTCGCTGATCAACGACATTCTGGACATATCGAAGATGGAAGTGGGACGGCTGGAGTTGGACTGCTTCGAGTTCAATGTTCATGAGGTGGTGGGGTCGATGCTGAAGGGCATCGCCATCCGCGCGCACCAGAAGGGGCTGGAGCTGGTGTACGACATTCGGCCATCGGTGCCGGAAATTCTGGTGGGCGACGCGCACCGGCTGCGGCAAGTCCTGCTGAACCTGGTGGCCAACGCCATCAAGTTCACCGAGCGCGGCGAGGTTTTGGTGACGTTTGACAGCGCGCTCGAACGTGGGCCGAACATGGTCCACGTGATGGTGCGCGACACCGGCATCGGTATCCCGCGCGAGAAGCAGAAGCTGATCTTCGAAGCGTTTTCGCAAGCCGAAGCTTCGCACAGCCGGCGCTATGGCGGCACCGGGCTGGGACTGGCCATCACCTCGCGGCTGGTGCGGCTGATGGGCGGCGAGATCTGGGTGGCCAGCGAGCCCGACCAGGGCAGCGAGTTCCATGTAATTTTGCCGCTTCCCGCCGGCACGCCCCACAGTCTGGCCGTTCCCGAATGCCTGAAGGGAGTGACAACGCTGATCGTGGACGACAACCTGACGCAACGCAAGATCCTTACCGCGATGATGTGCCAATGGGGCATGAAGGCAGAGTCGGTGGAAACCGCGATGCAGGGCTTGTCGGCGATGGAAACGGCCGTCAGCGGTAACAGCCCCTACCGGTTGGTGCTCATCGACGGCAACATGCCGGAGATGGATGGCTTCCAGCTGGCGGAATGCATCAAGCGCAATCCCAAGCTATCGGGCGCGACCATCCTGATGCTGAGCCCTGGTCTGCATTCCGATGACATCAGCCGCTGCAAGCAACTAGGCGTCTCGGCTTATCTCATCAAGCCCATACGGCGGCTGGAACTACTGAAGATCGTGGTCCGGGTGCTGAACGAGAAGGGAATCTTCGCCGCGCCCGCCCAGGAACCGGAGCCGTGGGAGAAAGAGCGGCACAACCGCCTCCGCATTCTGGCGGCGGAAGACAATCGGGTCAATCAGCGCGTGCTGGCGCGGATGCTGGAGAAGGAGGGCCATCGGGTGACGCTGGTGGAGGACGGCGAGGCGGCTGTCTCCACCAGCGAGGACGCCGACTTCGACGTCATCCTGATGGACGTGCAGATGCCGGTGATGGATGGCCTGGAAGCGACACGATGCATTCGCACGCGGGAGATGGAGACGGGCAAGCATGTGCCCATCATTGCCTTGACCGCTCATGCCATGAAGGGTGACCGGGAGCGCTGCCTGGAAGGCGGCATGGACGCTTATGTGGCCAAGCCAGTGCAGAAGCAGGAACTGCTGCACATCATCTATCAATACAGCACGCCTCCGGTATGCGATGGTTTGCGAGCAGCCGCGATCGCGGACTCGGGAGTGCTCGACATTGGTCGAGGTCTGGAGCGCAGCGGCGGCGATGAGCAGATTTTCGCCGAGTTGTGCGAGCTGTTTCTGCACGATTCCCATGTGCTGCCGCCGATCATGAAGCGGGCCATGGAGAAGGGCGACAACGAAGCGGCGGCCCGCGCGGCGCACCGGCTGCGAACGTCGGCAGGCACGATTTGCGGCACGCGCGCGTTTTACGCCGCTCAGACGCTGGAGGAGGCAGCGCGCACCGGCGACAAAGACAAGATCGCAGCGGCGGTGGGGCTATTGCGGTCGGAACTCGAGGGCCTGCGCACCGCGGCCAAGAGATTTCTGACGGCAAGACAGTCCGGAGCAGGCGCTGCCTGCGCAGCGCCGCTCAAGAGTACAGAGAGTGCCGCAACCACGGCGGCGACAGTCAGTCTAGAACCCTATCCTTTTCGTTGACTTTGGCTTTTGTTGGGTGCAAAATGCCAGCCAAGATTCAGCTGAGAGGATGGCTTATCATGAAACTGCGTATCGCTTCGCTCTCACTGCTCACATTGTGCATGATGCTGGCGGCTGTTCCGGCCGCGGCACAAGATATTTACAACAACGGCCCAATCAACGGCAACACCGACGCGTGGACGATTAACTTCGGCTTTATCGTTGGCGACAGCTTCACCGTTTCCACCGGAAACACCACCATCACAGGCATGTCGTTTGGCGCATGGCTCTACCCCGGCGAGACCCTGAACTCGGCGGAAGTCTGGATAAGTTCCGGGGCCCTCGGTGACGGCACCACATACTTCAACCAGACGGTGGGCTTCACCGGATCCGGCTGTGCCATGGACCAGTATGGGTTTAACGTCTGCGACGAGACCGGAATCTTCAACGGTCCGACTTTGAACAACGGCACCTACTGGGTGAACCTCGAGAATGCCAGTAGCTCCAATGGCGATCCGGTGTATTGGGACGAAAACTCCGGCGTAGGTTGCACGTCGCCAGGTTGTCCCTCCCAAGCTGAGGGCAATAATTGCATTGCCGGCCCTCATGGCGGCTATTCGTGCATTCCTTCCGAATCGTTCACGCTTTACGGCGACGTGAGCGGCGCCACGGTTCCTGAGCCTGGCAGCATTGTGTTATTTGGCTCGGGCTTTCTGGCCGCAGTGGGCCTGCTGCGGCGGAAGCTGTTTTGATTTCCAACTGACGGGAGGACATAGCGTGAAGCTACTCGTTGCTCTGCTATCTCTGCTCGCACTGTGCTTGATGCTGGCGGCTGTCCCGGCTGCGGCTCAAGTTGTCTACAACAATGGCCCGATCTATGGGAACACCGATGCCTGGACCTTCAACTTCGGATGGATCCAGAGCGACAGCTTTACCGTGTCGGGCGGCAACAGCACGATAACCGGCCTGTCCTTCGGCGCGTGGCTGTCCCCGGGCGACATACTTACCTCGGCCGAAGTATGGATCACCTCGGGAGAGGGCGGCGGAACTTCATACTTCAATCAAGTTGTCGACTTTGCGCAGTCAAACTGCCAGATGAATCACTACGGCTATAACGTGTGCACCGAGATGGGTAGCTTCAATGGGCCGTCTCTGAACAACGGCACCTATTGGCTGAATCTGGAGAACGGCAGTGTTCCCAGCGGCGATCCGGTGTATTGGGACGAGAACTCCGGCATTGGCTGTACTTCGCCGGGCTGCCCGTCGGAAGCGTCGAACAATTCTGGAACGATGCCTTCGGAATCGTTCACCGTCCTCGGCTCGGAGTCCTCGACCACGACCTCGACCACCACGACCGGCACAGTTCCGGAGCCTGGCAGCCTGATGTTGTTTGCTTCCGGCTTCTTCGGCGTGACTGCCATGCTGCGGCGGAAGCTGTTGTGAGTTACTCACAGCGGATAGCAAGATCAACTCGATGAAGCGAGGCGTGGAGCCACAATGATTTTTCTGTCTTCGAATTGCGGCTCGTCCAGCCTAGGCGCTTCCTTCGCGCCCATCGTATAGCGCAAAACTACACCCATGTTGTACTCATGGACGCAGTCTGGAAGGTTCCCCTTCTCCTGAAACTTTTCCGCGATTGTCCGCCAGTCGGTCGCGAGGTACTTGCAAGCTACAACAGTGGCTTTAGCTGTATGCCCAGCGCACACAATGTACGGGACAGGTTTCTCGGCGCCGCCTTTTGGTACCAGCACCCTTGCAATAAGAGCGTACTCTTCGTTTTTTCTTGCAGTAATAGTCTCGTAGTCGTGAGGACCACTGGGCCTGTCTTTGTAATAATGCCGTCGCAACCTAAAATCGTCGGAATCGTTGTCCTTGTAGGTAACCTCAAATAAATAGTCCGAGAGTTTCATCAAACGGGTTGTCACGTTGTTGTACCCTAGTCCAACAGACAGGCATCCCTTCTCCGGCAAGTCGGCTGTGATGTCCTCCCGATAGTTATCGTATTCCATCTTGAGCTTTCCGCCGTACTTAGCGAACTCGCGGTCGATCTTGAGAACTCCATCCAGGTCTTCAAAGGGGATAATGTGGAAGATGCCCTTGGGCAACGTTTGTACTCTGCCCTCTGGTGACTCCGGTGCCGACTCCTCAGGCGGGTTGCATAGCTTGAGCTGGTTGGCGATTCGGTTCACCCCAACCGGCCAGGGCGGTGTCTCCGCGCTCAAGAAGACGACTTTGTAGCCTTGAGTATCCAGCGCTCCTTCGCCAAAAAAGGCCTTGAAAAGTTCGCGCTCCTTCGGATCGACTTCATCTCTGGGGGATAGAGATTGCCTCTTAACCGCATCCAATTCTCCTCGCAGAGCGTTCAGCTGTCTGTTGGCGTCCTCCGCCTCTAGTAGATGGCTGGCCTTGAGCGTTTTAATCTCTTCCGCGTGTTGTGCTTCTAGCTTTCTTGCGCGACGGGCGTCTTTGACGTTGAGGTAGATTGCCAATCCGATGAGAAACAGGAGTAACGCCCCAACGGCCACCATGAGGACTATCTTCATGGTCCTGGCGTGCTGTTCCTCTGCGTTAACAATCTCAATCCCGGCGGAAACAGCGGTGAAGAAGAGAGCAGCACCGCCAATAACCAATGGGGCGTATCGCATCATTGCGGATTCGCCGTCAGGCATCTGTCGGTATCCCCCTTCTCTCAGTTCTCAAGTATAGGCGAAGCCGCGTTCCTCTCGACTGGTAAATCGCTCCGCCAACGCGGTCTTTCATCCACAACTCTCGCAAAACAGCTTTCTGCAGGATCCCTCCGGCTTGCGTCCCCAGCTCGCCGTGAAAGTAATGGCGCTGGTCCAGCAATGCGGGTCGCGGTAGTGGTTGTCGATCTGCGCCCAGGCGTCCTCTCGGTTAGAGTAGAAGTGCGTCCGTGCTATGCGCGATCGTCCATCGTGAGAGAGCATCCGAATTGGGTTCACAGCGAAAATCCTTCTGGCTGTTGTTTACGCTGCTAAGCGTGGGAGCGTTCTTCCTGCCGTTGTGGTGGGGAGTGGCGGAGACGTTTGCCGCGCTGTTGGTGAGTTGGTGGGTGATCTATCGCAGCGGGATTTATTAACACCCCGTTTCCCACCCGCGATCTCCTGAGTCCGGTTCGCAGCCGCAGCGCAAACTAAGATAACTCGAACTATAGTGTCCCTTCGGCAAGCTCAGGGCAGGCTCTTCGACTCGTCCGCCGCGGCGGGCTCGCTCAGGATGACAAGCTGGAAAAGAAAAGGCCGGCATCCAAAGAACGCCGGCCGCGAGTTTGGCTACGAGTTTAAGAAGATCGATCTATCGTTATCAGTGTTGAAACACCAGCATTTTGGCATCTGTCTTGGGCAGCATGACCACGAACTTCGTGGGCGAGATCACGTAGACGATTGCTGGCGCCTGATCTCCCTGGGCCTCGGCCGTGCCTCTGCCGTCGGCGGCGATGCTGTAGTTGACGATCGTACCGAACGACTGGTCCAGCCCACCCGAGCCGCTGGCATCGTCGTTGAGGGTAAGCACACCGAGGCCGTTTGCCGGTCCCACATCCACCTCATTGTTGGCATTCACGTAGTCGAGCGGCGTGAGCGAACCACCGGCGTAGGTTCCGGCTATCGATGCATTGGAGAATGGGCCGCCGGTTTGCGGCTCCATCATGCCGAAGATCGAATTGGAGCCGGTGCCCACAAAGATGGCTTTGTTCTGGCTGACCAGGAAACCGGCGGGAGCGCTAGAGCCGCTGTTGGTCCAGGCTCCATTGGAAGCTATCGTGTAGGTTACCGGTTGCGGGACTTTCGTTGTGAACGTACCGGCGAGGTCTTCGTCGCCGGCGACACCGGTGCAGTTGCCACTCCCGTCACAGCTGAGAATCACGACGCCCGATTGGTCGAGTCCGTCACCGCTATGGATGTCCTGATAATAGAGGACACTCAATCCACTCAACGAGCTGTTGTTGAACGTCCCGATCTGCTGCAGCACCGGGCCGACCAGAAGAGGCGCATCGGTGATCGGGTCAATTTGCTCCATTACCAGTTCGCCGGCGGAAACCACGTAGACTGCTTCATGGCTGGTGCCATTGTTGCTTTGTATTGTGGCTTCGCCGCGCCCGGTTTGGGCATTAACAGCTGCCAAATTGCCAGAGAAGTTACAAGTCCAAAAAGTGCCTCCCTGGTTGATGTCGCACGTTCCATTGGTGATGCTGCCATTGGAAAGGGCGAATTGACCAACGTCAACAAAGCGCGTCCCACTACCGATGGCTCCGGTCATCCCGAAGACATATCCACCATGCAATGCGCTGAGCGAGAATGCGCTGGCGGTGGCTTTGCGCAGCGCGCCTGAGCCGCGGCTGCCCTGGCCGGTGGTGTCGTCGTATTCGATCATTCTGCCGCTGCCGGTGGAATCGAGAACAAATGCGAAGGTGACGGGGCCCCACGATTGACCTTGCAGGGTGATTAAGTTCAAGCCGGTAGTACTGATGGAGTAATTGCCGGTGACGGCCGCATTGATCGGCTGGCCGGTGATGGAGTTGTAGTCGATTATTCCGCTGGTAATGCTGCCATTGCCGTTGGAGATGAAGCTGCCCGCCAACGTCCATGCGCCGCTGGAGTTGAAGCCGTTCAGGTAGAAAGCATAGTTGCCGCTGAGCAGTTCCAGATTGCCGCCGCCACCGGGATTGATGACGATGCTGAGTTGCGCCGCCGCCCTCACGGTCGGCGTCTCGGAATCGGTCACCTGAATGGTGAAGCTGGAATTTCCCGCCAGGACCGGCATGCCGCCGATTGCGCCGGTGGTGCTGTTCAACGACAGCCCGCTGGGAAGCGTGCCGGAGATAATGCTCCAAGTATAAGGATAAACGCCACCAATCGCCGTGATGGGTGCGCTGTATTGTGTGCCGACGGTTCCATTGGGCAGCGTGGTTGTGCTGATGCTCAAGGGCACCGCTGGATTGATGGTGATGCTCAACTGTTTGGTAGCGGTTTGGGGAGAGCCTTCGGAATCGGTGACCTTCACGGTGAAGGTCGACACACCTGCTCCGGTGGGCGTGCCGATGATGGCGCCTGTGCTGGGACTCAGACTTAAGCCGCCGGGCAGAGCGCCGCTGACCAGGCTCCAGGTGTAAGGAGTAACTCCGCCGGTAGCCGCCAGCATGGCGTTGTAGGCTGAGTTCTGCGAACCCGACGGCAGCGTGGTGGTGCTGATGGTCAACTGGGTGAGGGTGCTGTTCACCGTGATGCTGAGTTGCGCGTTCGCGGTTACCTGCGGCGTCTCCGAGTCGGCAACCTGCACGGTGAAGGGATAATTCCCGGCTATCGTGGGTGTGCCCGAGATCAAGCCGTTAGCGGAATTAAGAAGCAAACCCGCAGGCAGGTTGCCGGAAGTAATGCTCCAGGTGTAAGGAAGCACGCCGCCGGCGGCCATCAGAGTGGTGTTGTAGCCGTAGTTCAAAGTACCCGACGGCAACGCAGCAGTGGTGATGTTCAACGGCAAAATGGGCGCGAAGTAACTGAAGATGTCCAGGACCAACTGGGTGGAGCTGAAGGCAAAGGCGTCGACATCGCCGTTGAGAGTCGGCACAATCGCCATGTTCGAAGTGACCGCGCCATCCATCGCGTTCAGGGTAGAGACACCGGGCTGACCCTCAGCATCGGGCCACAAAGTCAGATAGCCAAGGGGCTTGCCGCTCTTAGGGATGACCGTAGCATTGAACACATAGGCCTGAGCGCTTGGCACACTACACCCGCTGCCCAGGACACCGACCGGCAATGTGCCACTGAAGGCACCGCCGGCGCCGCGCGTGTCCAATACCCGGCAGGGCGCGAGAGTATAGAGCGACAAGGCATCGGGTCCGGAGTTGGCGGGCGCAAAGTAGCCGTCAATATCGATCACCAGATTGGTGGCATCGGTGACGAAGACGCTGATGGCCCCGCTGATCCCGGCGGGAACCAGGGCGGCGTTGGCCACGATGGTTCCGGTAGGCGCGTTGAGGGTGGAGACCCCCGGCATCTGCGACTCTCCGGTTGGCCACACGGTGAGGTAGCCCAGCGTGGTCTTGGGAATTACAGTGAAGTTCAGCGAGTAGCCGAGCGCGCTGTCAGGGATGTTGCAGTCGCTGGCCAGCACCGGAAAAATACGCTGCTGATTGGGCAGCAGAGCCGGTCCGCCCAGCGGGTTCTGGCTCCAGCGGGTATCGGCAACGCGGCACGGTGTCAGGGGAAACAGTGCCAGGGTGGAGGCGGTGGCAGGCGTGAAGTAGCCGTCAATATCCAGAATGACATCGGTCTTGTTGGTGACGTAAACGCTGATCGCTCCGTTGGCGCCGGCGGGGACGATGGCGGCATTCGCCTTGTTGCGCCCGTCCCAGGAATTCAACAGCGATATGTTTGGCTGAGACTGTCCGGTGGGCCAAATGGTGAGGTAATCCAGATACCCCCGCGGCACCACGGTGACATTCAACGAATAGGCCGTAGCCGTGTTGGGAATGCCGCAGGCGCTGAGAGGAACAGGGAAGTCGCGCACGGCGCCTGCGCCCATGGTTGGGCCGCCGAACTGACCGGGTGCGTTGCGGGTGTCGGCGACGCGGCACGGCGGAACCGCGACAAATTGCATGGCGGTTTGCGAGTAAGCCGTAAGCGCGGTAGTCAGGAAGACAAACAGGATGGCAAACAACAAGCTGCGACGTGTGGCTGGCATGGCTTTCTCCGGGTGATCGCAAAGTGGATCGCGCGTAGCAGCAGTCCCGGCTGTCGCGGCGGTTGACCAATCTTCGCTTCAACGGTGCGACAGGCGATTGCGCAGGGCAGTTCTACTGACCTCGCAAGCTGCGGCAATAGGCTAAGTGCTCATCTGCAGGGCCCGTTCTGCCTGGCGATTCATGATGCAGCAAGGAAGCGCCGAGCGAACGAGACCAAATGGTTGACGTCACGGGAGAAACACTACCGTGCTGATGATTGCGCTGGGAATAGAGGGCGGTCAGTGATTTTTGCAATAAATTGCAGAGGGTGTTCCTGAAACGGGCCGAGCGCCGGAGTGGGACTTCGCGGCTTTTAGGGAAGGCTGATCCTTCTATCCCATCCTCTCGCCAGTGTAGTGAGTCAGAGATTCGTTTACGAACTGAATGCGGCCTTCGACTTTCAACTCAGGGCCTAAAGGCCATGTTTTCTTGGGCTGCGGTTTCGGCACGGCTGAAGCCGTGCCCTGACACAAAGCCAGGAGTTATTTAATGAACTTCTTATTCGGGACACTAGGAGATTGCGAAAGGATGGGCGCCTGGAATCCGGTCATGGTGTGTAGTAAAGGATGAAGGACTCCGGCTGGATAATGCCTACTTGATTCTCGGAGGCCGACGATGGGCATTGGGATCCCCAGCACCCTACCGCAAGATTCTGGTCCCAGAACACATAGCCGCCGCCCGGAGTGGTGGTCGCGTTCTGCAGGTTGAACCAAAAGGTTCCGGCGAACGGTAGTAGGACGTTCAGGTTTAAGGCCGTGCAGGCGTAAACGTCAGCTAAGCCGAGGCCGCATTTGCGACCCGCGGGGGGCGGGAACTGCGGGGGGTTCATAATTTGGCCCGATGTGCAGTAGAGTGCGCAGGTCAGCGGAGCCGTACCGTCGCCGTAATACGTGCCGCCGTTCTCCGCGCTGGTAATGGACCAGTCCACAGTATTCGGGACGTCCGTTACTGGGTTAACCCAGGCGAAGAAACAGAAACCAGTGACCGTAACGCCACCGGTTGCAGTGCCAAAGGTATCGCTGACGACGTAGCCATTGTTGATGGTCCAGGCGTTGACCGAGGCACTGGCCCCTCCGTCGGAATACAGCCCGAGGTAGGTGGGGAGAATGGCAGGGCCCAGCGAGGGCGGGCAAAAGAATGCGACCTCGAGGCCGGTCCATGAGAAGCCCCCAGCGGATGAGGCTAGGTTCGTAACCTGGAACTCGAGCGTGGTGGTTGGGCGAAGAACGTCGTTCTTGGGAATCACGAAGTGAGTGTACTGTCCAAAGCCCAGAGGCGGGGTAGAGCCTAAGAGTACGAATTTGTTTCGTGCCTTCTTTACCTTAAGAGAGGCAAAATTGTCAGCGGCAAACTCTCCCTCGATGTAGACGGGAAGGGCAAAAGCGAACACTGTCTCGTAGTCGTAAACTCCCGCGGGTGCGAAGAAGTTGTCAAAGCCATCGTGATTGATCCAATTGGAGCCGGGCACAGGCAGCACCCAACCCGGAACTGGGGGCGCGCCAAAGACGGGCCCGGGGAGCAGCCCGGGAACAACGAGCGTGTAGTAGGGGTCAAGCCCGCCTGGGTTGCCGATGCCTGCGGTTCCCGTATCGTTCTGGCCAAAGACGAGGGATGGTGTGATTGCGAGAGCCAGTGCTGCAAGGGCGAACAAGTTGAACCTTAGGCTTTTCATTTTCTTTCCCCTCGTCTTGAATTTCGCCAACGGTTAAGGAAGCTCTTAATAACTCGCCGCAGGGGCTAAAGCCCTGTTGATTTTCCGATCCTTGCGGCACGGCTGAAAGCCGTGCCTTTCAAAACCCGAAGTTAAGCAGAGCTTCCTAAGTCAGTTCTCAATCACAATTACTGATTTCGCGCTTACTGAAGCGTGAACGCTTCAGAAGGAATCGGTCCAATAGTGGAGCTGCTGAAGGCGCTAGACGGACAGGTCTGGAAATTAATGCCCAGGAAACCGCCGCAGCCTGCGCCGAAGTTTTCGTCCCAGAAAGCCGGGTCGCCGGGTGTGGAGACGACCGCGTTCTGAAGGGTTACCCAATACGTGGCCGGACATGATCCGAACCAACAAGCGGTCCACAACCACCTCGGGTCGAAGGCGGCGTTCTCGGTGCAAACGGCGTACCCACACGCGTTGTCAACGCAGTCCGACTGGGTCACAGGAACTATCTCGTCGAGTAGGTTGCCGCCGAACGCCCCGCCGCCGATCTGCACTTCAACCGTCTGGATGGTGTCGCCCGGGTACAGCCATGCCCCGAAAGAGAGGCCGCTGACCTGACTAGTACGAAGGATTTCAAGACTGTCGCTAACCGAATAACCGAAGTTAATGGTCCAGGCATTGACATCTCCGTTGATCGGACCGTTGTCATAGACTTCGTTAGCTGGCGGCGGCGGCGCTGCAAGGCTGGAGCGAACCTTACTACCTTGTGCTCCAGGCGGCAAGACGGATTCCCTAACG
>JBEKTC010000082.1:0-14186 GCA_049516475.1 Candidatus Korobacteraceae bacterium
GTCGACCGGGGTGCGAAAGACGACCAGGGGCACCAGCAGAATGATCACGAGGGCCATGACCACGAACGTATAAGGACGCCGCAGCGCTAAAGCAACAATCCACATCGGCCGGACACAACTCCAATCGGCGGCTTATTCGGGCGTCGCATGGCTCGTCAGATCGTGAGCCGGCGACTGTCTCAAAACCGCATTTGTTTATGATACGATACGATACGTATTGGATTCAATGTCACCGCCGAAATAAGATGGCTGTTTCCCGACAAAAGCGAACGCCCGGCGCGAGCGATGGCCAACGCCCTCCCGGCCGTCCGCGCAGCGAGCAATCACGGCAGGCCATTCTGCGCAGCACTCTCAAGCTGCTTCGCAAAGCCGGTTTTGCCCAGCTTTCCATTGAAGCGATTGCCGCCGATGCAGGCGTGGGCAAAGCCACGGTCTATCGCTGGTGGCCGAACAAGGGCGCTCTGGTAGTAGATGCATTTGCGTCCAGCACCGAAGAGGAGTTGCGCTTCCCCGACAGCGGGTCGGTGTACCGCGACATGGCCCTCCAGATGAACCAATTTCTCGCTGTGTTGCACTCCTCGCGCGGTCGGATTGTGAAGGCGGTGATTGCCGCCGGGCAATCGGATGAGAAGCTGCTCGAGGAATTTCGTAACCGTCTTCTGCGGCCGCGGCGACAGGGAGCGTATCGCACGCTGCGGCGCGGAATCGAGCGCGGCGAACTGCCCGAGAATCTGGACCTGGATCTGGTGCTCGACATTCTGTATGGCGCGATGTATATGCGCTTTCTCATCCGGCACGATGAACTGAGCGAAGGTTACATCAACGAAGTTTGCCGGCTGGTGCTGGACGGCGCGGCGGCAGCAGCGCCGGAGCGTGGAAAGCGAAAGGCACAACGGCGCGCGGGCAATGGGTGGCAGCCGAGCGCGGCAAACAACTAGGGCCGCCGTGGATTTCAAGGCCATCTCTCGCACTAGCCGCAGCCTCGTGCCGTCTTATACAATCAAGGGTTTCCTACTGTTACGCCATCCTTGTAAGGAGCAGACAAGTCCGGAAAAACGGCCGGGTGCCCCGTTCTAGCCTTCTGTTGGCTAGGGCGGGCCCGGGCGAAGTCGCCCGCTGTCGTAATACCAACATGAAAATACACGAGTATCAGGGAAAGGCCATTCTGCGGAAGTATGGAGTGGCGGTGCCGCGCGGCCGGATGGTTGAAAGCCGCGAAGAAGCGCTCGATGCGGCACGAGCGCTATTTCAAGACGGGGCAACCGGCGTTGTGGTGAAAGCGCAGATTCATGCCGGTGGCCGTGGCAAGGGCGGCGGCGTCAAACTGGCCAAGTCGCCGGAAGAAGCCGGCGAGCTTGCAACCAAGATGTTGGGAATGCAGCTGATCACGCATCAGACTGGTCCCGAGGGAAAAAAGGTGCAGCGGCTGCTGATCGAAGAGACGCTGCCGATCGCGCGCGAGCTTTATCTCGGCATCGTACTGGATCGCGTAGTGGGCCGGAACGCCTTCATGGCATCGTCTGCGGGCGGCATGGAGATCGAGGAAGTAGCGGCGAAAGATCCCAACGCCATCATCAAAGAGCACATCGTGCCGGGCTTCGGGCTGCGCAGTTTCCAGGCGCGCGAGATCGCTTTCCGGCTTGGGCTTGAAGCCAGATACATCAGCGGCGCGGTGAAGTTCATGATGGCGCTGGCACGCGCCGCCGAAGATACCGACGCTTCGCTGGTGGAGATCAATCCGTTCATCACCACTACCGACGGACGGCTTTTTGCGCTCGACGCCAAGATGAACTTCGACGACAACGCGCTCTCGCGCCATCCCGACATTCTGGAGCTGCGCGACATAAGCGAGGAAGATCCGCTGGAGGTTGAGGCCAGCAAGTACAACCTGAACTACATCAAGCTCGACGGCAACGTGGGCTGCATGGTGAACGGCGCCGGCCTGGCGATGGCGACCATGGACATCATCCAGTATGCAGGCGGCATGCCGGCAAACTTTCTCGACGTGGGCGGCGGCGCCAACGAAGAGCAGGTGACGCACGCCTTCGAAATCCTGCTGAGCGACAAGAACGTGAAGGCGGTGCTGATCAACATCTTCGGCGGCATTCTGCGCGTCGACACGCTGGCCAATGGCATTGTCAGCGCGGCGCGCAAGACCAAGTTCCAATTGCCGATTGTGCTCCGGCTGGAGGGAACTAATGTGGAGCGGGGCCGGGAGATATTGAAAGAGAGTGGACTGAAATTCATCGTGGCCGAGACCATGAAAGACGCTGCTGAGAAAGTCGTCGCCGCCGCCAAGGGGGTCCAATGAGCATTCTGGTTGATAAGTCGACGCGCCTGCTGGTGCAGGGATTGACGGGACGCGAGGGCACGTTCCACTCGAAGAACGCCGCCGCCTACGGCACAACAGTTGTGGGAGGCGTGACTCCCGGCAAGGGCGGCACAACGCATGAGGGCTGGCCGATTTTCAATACTGTGCGCGAAGGCGTGGAGAAAACCGGCGCCAACGCGACTGTGATCTTTGTTCCGCCGCCGGCTGCGGCCGATGCCATCATGGAAGCCGCCGATGCCGGCATCGCGCTGATCGTCTGCATCACCGAAGGCATTCCGGCAATGGACATGGTGAACACGTGGGAGTTCCTGAAGACAAAGAACTCGCGGCTGATCGGGCCGAACTGTCCGGGTATCATCTCGCCCGGCAAGTGCAAGATCGGCATCATGCCGGCGCACATTCATAAGGAAGGCAATGTCGGCATCGTCTCGCGCTCGGGCACCCTGACGTACGAAGCGGTATATCAGTTGACCACGCGCGGCATCGGACAGTCGACCGCGATCGGCATTGGCGGCGACCCGATTATCGGGACAAATTTTGTCGATGCGATCCGGCTGTTCAACGACGATCCGGAGACGGAAGCGATCGTGATGATTGGCGAGATCGGCGGCAGCGCCGAAGAGACCGCGGCGGAGTTCATCAAGCAGAATGTGCGCAAGCCGGTGGTGGGCTTCATCGCCGGACGCACTGCGCCTCCGGGACGCCGCATGGGGCACGCGGGCGCGATCATCTCCGGTGGCAAGGGAACGGCAGCGGAAAAGATCAAGGCGATGGAGGCGGCGGGAATTCACGTGGCGCAGTCGCCCGCCGACATTGGCGAGACGCTGGTGAAGGCGCAAGCGGCGGTGATGAAGTAGCCGCTTTTCGCCTTTCGCCGGAGGCTGTTAGCTCTTAGCCTTTAGCTCTTAGCAATCGGCGGTATGGGAATTTGTGTGCTGGCAAATGAGTGTGAGTTCCGTGTGAGCAGTGCCGTAGGCACGGCATAGGTTAGCCCAGCGCTTCAGCGCGCTGGGAGGCGATGTTCTGACACCGGAGTCCCGGCAGGGACGGCACAAGCGGCTGCGAGACGCCGTGTGTCGTCGGCTGAAGCCGACTCGTGACAAATAAATATCGGCTGAAACGCTGGCCTAAAGGCCAGCTCTTCCACCGATCAAGCGACGAACAGCAGGTCCCTCCGCTCGGACTGAAGTCCTCGGTCGGGATGACAATTTATAAACTGGCAACGATGTATTGCTGAGAGCTAAAGGCTAAGAGCCCCTGGCGAACGGTGAACGTCGAGATTTAGCTCAAGCTGAGAGCTACAAAAACGAAAGGTACATCAATCACGCATGAAAACCCTGCAACGCACTCTTTCCATCATTAAGCCTGACGCGGTCGAACGCGGCGCGGCAGGCGACATCATTCACACACTGCTGGAAAACAAGTTTCGA
Source organism: Candidatus Korobacteraceae bacterium (assembly GCA_049516475.1). GTDB lineage: Bacteria > Acidobacteriota > Terriglobia > Terriglobales > Acidobacteriaceae > Bog-257. Next base: position 3,763 of record JBEKTC010000082.1, read on the forward strand.
ATCATCGGCATGAAGATGCTGCACATTGACAAGGCCCAGGCCGAGGGCTTTTACGCCGTCCACGTAAACCGGCCGTTCTTTGAGTCGCTGACCAACTTCATGTCGAGCGGGCCGGTCATCGTGATAGCGCTGGAGAAGGAAGATGCCATCGCCGACTATCGCAAGCTGATGGGCGCCACCGATCCGGCCAAGGCCGACGAGGGCACCATCCGCAAGAAGTGGGCGGCGAGCATCGAGAGGAACGCGGTGCACGGCTCCGATGCCGAAGACACCGCCCGCTTCGAGATCAGCTATTTCTTCGCCGGATACGAGCTGGCGAAGTAAACTGGCAAGAGACTTTTCACCACGGAGGCACGGAGAGCACAGAGGAAAATCGATGTTTGCTCCGTGATCTCAGTGCCTCCGTGGTGAAATGGTTTACGTGGAGTTTGGTATGGCACATGTGCAGATCACGTTGTTAGCAGGCCGCACCAAGGAACAAAAGCGCCGTGTGGTCAAGCGGATTACAGAGGCGATGTGCGAGGAGCTCAACGTCAAGGCGGAGAAACTGACGGTCGCGTTCGTTGAGGTACCCCGCGACAGCTACGCCCGCGACGGTATTCTTCTCTCTGACCGCGCCGACCTGAAGTAGCAACGACCTCCCGGCGACTGTTCTAGAAGCCGGGCGGGCGCTCGCCGGCCACGGCGAATGTTTGCTGCAAAGCGATTCCCGCGCGGCCCAAGGTTCCCTCCTCAAACAACCTTCCGATAAGCGTGACACCGTGCGGCACTCGCCGCGGCGGAGAGAACTTTGGCAGCGGATGAGCGGGATCAGGCGCCCAATCGCTGCGCGCCTCTGAGACCTCCACAAAGCCTGCTCGCAATGTGAGCGATGGCTGTCCGGTGAAATTCGTGATGGTAAGCATTTCGTCGCGCAATGAAGGGACAAGCAGCAAGTCCACCCGGGAGAAGATACGAGCCATTTCGATGGCGACTTTGCGGCGGAGACGATCGGCCTGTATTAAGTCGACGGCCGAAAGGAAGCGCGACTGGCGAAATGTGTTGGGCCAGGCGTCGGGCACCTGCATTTTAAGCTGATCGAGCTGGCCCGATAGTGTCAGCTCTTCGAAGGCTGCAGCGCCTTCGGCGAAGAGGATCAGGTCCAGCGAGTCATAGGGCCAGTCCGGCAGCGACACCTCCACGGGAATCATGCCAACTTTTCTGACCGCTTCGAGAGCGGCGCGATCGACATCGGTCGCGGGCGCTTCTTTCATCCAGGCTGGGAAATAGCCGACGCGCAGGCCCCGCACACTTGCGTTTGCATCGAAGTCAAATTTGCTGGGAAGGCTCGACAGATCGCCAGCGTCAGGTCCGGTGATGGTGTTCAGCACCAGCATCGTATCTTCGACGTAGCGCGCCATTGGGCCAAGCTTGTCGAGCGACCAGCACAGCGTCATCGCTCCCGTGCGGGCGACGCGGCCGAAGGTCGGCCGTAGTCCAGTGATTCCACAGCGCATCGACGGGCTGACAATGCTGCCACCTGTCTCGCTGCCGATGGCGAAGGCGACGAGCCCCGCGGCCGTTGCCGCGCCTGGCCCGGCGCTTGAGCCTGACGATCCTTCTTCCAGCAGCCACGGATTCATGGTCTGGCCGCCGAACCAGATGTCGTTGAGCGCCAGTGCGCCCAAACTCAGCTTGGCGACCAGCACCGCGCCGGCGTCATTGAGACGCTGGACGACGACGGCATTCGTCTTAGGCACGCGGTTGCGGAAAGGCTCGGCGCCGTAGGTTGTGGGAATGCCGGCAGTATCGAGAAGATCCTTCGCGCCCCAGGGAATGCCGTGCAGCGGCCCGCGATATTTCCCGGCTGCGATCTCGGCGTCGGCCTGCTTGGCTTGAATCAGAGCGAGGTCGGTAGTGAGCGTGATGACGCAATGCAGCTTGGGATCGTACTGTTGCAGGCGCTTCAGGTAGATGTTGGTGAGCCGCTCGGAGGTTAGCTTGCGTTGTTCAATCCAGCCGGAGAGCCGCGTTACCGATGCGAAGGCGATGTCCTCGTCATTCGACGGCAGTGGCCCAGGGTCAATTCTGCCCCGGACGAATCGATTTTGCGCAGGGCCTGACTTTTCGCCCGGCAGAACCGGGTCCCAGATGGTCGCGGGAGCGAGGGTTGGCTCCAGCGTCGCTTTGCGCGGCCCAACCCGCATCTCGTACAGCGGAGCCATCGCCATGCGCCAGTTGCCCGCGGCCTCGGCAAGCTCAGCTGGGGTCATCTGCACCTGCACCAGCTTTTCCGCTTCGGCAAAAGTGGCAGGCGTGACCTCAGGTCCCACCGCTGGCGCCGTGCCGAAGGCTGGCGGCGCGCCGGGAGTTTGCTGCTGCGCTGGATTTTGCGTTTGGGCATACGATGCAACCGCCGCTCCCAGCAGCGCGAGTGGAGTATGAGTCAAGAACTCTCTGCGTGATTTCACTGTCGCTCTCCTGAATCGAACCGCTGGGCCTGATCCAATGCGATCCGTTAGATCGGTGCGAAGCGTATGCGGGCCTCGGCTCGCCCGGTGGCAGGATACACTACTCGAAACTCGCCGCGCTGCAGCACATCACGAGGTTCAAGTCGGAGCTCTCAAGGGTACAGATTCCCCAACGGCCATTTATCCGGTATGCTCTGCTATTTGGAAGTAATCGAGCGTTAGCAATCGCAGCAATGAGGAGGTTTTATGCCGCACGCTTCGTCAAAGAAAAAGAAGAAGCAAGCATCCAGCGCAACGCCGGAGGTTGCGACCGCCAGCACGACAGGCATTCGCACAATGGCAATCGACATTGGAGGCACGGGAGTGAAGGCGATGCTGCTGGACGAAGCCGGCAAGCCGCTGACGGAGCGGCTGCGAGCGAAAACGCCAGACCCGTCCACGCCCAAGGCGATCATTCAGATCATCGCCGATTTCGGCAGGCAACTAGGCGGGTTTGACCGCGTGTCGGTGGGATATCCGGGCGTGATCAAGAAAGGCGTGGTCTACACGGCTGCCAATCTCGACAAGAAGTGGATCGAGTATCCGTTTGCCGAGAACCTCTCGAAGGCGCTGGGCAAGCCGGTGCGCCTGGCCAACGACGCCGTCGTGCAGGGCCTGGGCGGCGTGAGCGGCGTGGGCGTTGAGCTGGTGATCACGCTGGGCACCGGCATGGGCGCGGCATTGTATCTCGACGGCATTCCGATACCTTCGCTGGAATTGGGACACCATCCCTTTCGCAACGGTAAGAGTTACGAGGACGAATTGGGACGGCGCGCTCTGGCGAAAGAGGGGCGCAAGAAGTGGAATAAACGATTGGCCGAAGCCATCGATCAGCTCTATAGGGTTTTTTATTATGATCGGCTCTACATCGGTGGGGGCAATGCGGCAAAGATCAGCATCGAGTTGCCGAAGGATGTGAAGATTATTTCCAACGAAGATGGGATTCTTGGCGGCATCAAGCTGTGGGAGCGGAAACTGGACGAGCTGCAGCAGTAATTGGCACGAATACGATACCGCATTGCGAAACTTCGATCCGGGGAATGAGCAGGACGAAGCCTATCTCTTTCTCTTCGACGCCTACTTCCGAGAGAGACTGAAGCCCACCCTCTGTTGCGCTTATCGGCACGACTAAAAGGTCGTGCCCTGACACAACCCGAACGACCGATTTATGAGATGGCTGGTCGTTGTGTTATAACCGCTAGTTTCCATCTTGTGCGCGACGACACCAGCCTGAGCGTTCTACGACCCGGAGGAATGGTTTGGATTTCCAGCTCTCGGATGAACAGCAACAACTGAAGAAGATGGTGCGCGATTTCGCGGAGCGCGAGATTGCGCCCAACGTCATGAAGTGGGACGAGCCGGGAACGTTTCCGCTGGAGACGGTCAAGGAACTGGGCCGGCTCGGCTTGCTGGGGATAATTTTTCCCACTGAGTACGGCGGCGCGGGTATGGGCTACGTCGAGTACGTGACCGCGATCGAGGAACTCTCGCGCGTCGACGGCTCCATCGGCATCATCGTGGCGGCGCACACGTCGCTGGGCTCCAACCATATTTTTGTGGCGGGCAACGAGGAGCAGAGGCGCAAATACATCCCGAAACTCGCCACCGGCGAATTTATTGGTGCATGGGGGCTGACCGAACCGGGCTCAGGTTCAGACGCGGGCGGGGCGCGCTGCACCGCAGTTCGCAAAGGCAATAAGTGGGTGCTGAACGGAAACAAGACGTTCATCACTAATGGCCACTATGCAGACGTTGCCGTGGTGATCGCGGTCACAGACAAGACGGCGCACACTCATGGACTATCGGCATTTGTTGTCGAAAAGGGGACGAAGGGATTTCGCGCCGGCAAGAAAGAGAACAAGCTGGGACTGCGCGCCAGCGACACCTCGGAGCTGATCTTCGAGGACTGCGAAATTCCCGCGGAGAATTTGTTGGGACATGAAGGCCAGGGTTTTATCGACGCGATGAAAGTGCTGGACGGCGGGCGCATCTCGATTGCCGCGCTCGGGTTGGGCATGGCGCAGGGTGCTTACGAAGCTGCGCTGAACTACTCGAAGGAGCGCAAGCAGTTCGGCAAGGCGATCAGCGAATTCCAGGCGATCGGGTTCAAGCTGGCAGATTTGGCGACGGAAATTGACGCCGCGCGGTTGCTGACGCATCGCGCTGCGGCGATGAAGGACGCTGGGATGAAGACGACGCTGGAATCGTCGATGGCGAAACTTTACACCAGCGAAGTGGCCGTGCGCGCCGCCAACGAATGCGTGCAGATTCACGGCGGCTACGGCTTCATCAAGGATTACCCGGCGGAGAAGTTCTATCGCGACGTGAAGCTGTGCACCATCGGCGAAGGGACGAGCGAGATACAGCGGCTGGTGATCGCGAGACAGTTGTTAAAGGATTGAGAGGAAGGATGCGGCCGATCTGCGCCAAAGAGCGAATCCGGTAGCGGCGTCTCCCAGCTCCGGGGGCTAAAGCCCCAGTCTCATAATAAGTTCTGATCGGCACGACTCAAGTCGTGCCCTGACACAAACCACGACCGATTCGTGAGATGAGTTCCAGCAGGATGCGCAGAGTCTCACCATCGACTCCATGACTTCCACCAACCACATCGAAGATTTAGTCCGCCGCATTCGCGGTGGCGAGATTCGTGCTTTGTCGCGGGCGATCTCTACTGTCGAAGATCACACGCCGGAGTCAATTGCGCTACTGAAGGCGTTGTTTCCGTACAGCGGGAGCGCGGTGCTGCTGGGGCTGACGGGATCCCCTGGAGCCGGCAAGAGCACGCTGGTCGATCAGGTGGCGCGCGTGTATCGCAAGCAGGGCAAGACGATCGGCATTGTGGCCGTCGATCCTACCAGCCCGTTCAGCGGCGGCGCGATCCTTGGCGATCGCATTCGCATGTCGTCGCATCATGCCGACGCAGGAATTTTTATTCGCAGCATGGCAACGCGGGGCTCGCTGGGCGGCTTGGCGAGCACTACCGCCGACGTGGCCACGGTGCTGGACGCCAGCGGTCGCGACATCGTGATGATCGAGACGGTCGGCGTCGGGCAGGACGAAATCGACATTGTGCGCCTGGCCGATGTGACCATCGTTGTGCTGGTACCAGGGATGGGCGACGATGTGCAGACCATCAAGGCCGGCATCATGGAAATTGCCGACATCTTCGTCATCAACAAGGCCGACCGCGACGGCGCTGAGCGGGTGGAGCGCGAGATCCGCGCCATGCAGTCTCTTGCGATGCGGCATGATGACTGGACGCCGCCGATCGTGAAGACGGTAGCCAGCGACGGATCGGGGATTGAGGAACTGGTGCAGGCCATCGAGAAGTATCATTCGTACCTGGAGCAGAGCGATCGGGCGCGTCAACGGCGCATCGAAAACTGGCGAGTGCGGATTGCGGAGATGCTGCGCGATGCTCTTTTTCAGCGTGTGCTGTCGTATTACCTGAGCGAGGGCGAGGCGACCCGTTACGCCGCGGAGGTTGCCGATCACAAGCGCGACCCGTACTCTTTAGTAGAGAGAATTGTGGAAGGACTAGGAAGGCCCGATGAGCGAAATTGATCACCTCGGAATTGCTGTAAAGTCGCTGGCGGAAGCCAGAAAGTTTTACGAACTGCTGGGGCTGAAGCCGATGCCGGAAGAAACGGTGGAAGCTGAGAAGGTGAAGCTGTCGATGGTTCCGGTGGGCGAGAGCCGCATTGAACTGCTGGAGCCGACGTCGGCGGACTCGCCGATTGGGAAGTTCCTCGCCAAGCGCGGCGAAGGGCTTCATCATGTGGCGCTGCATGTCGATGATCTGTCGGGGACGGTCGAGCGCCTGAAGGCAAGCGGGACGCGGCTGATCTCCGACGAAATTAAGGTGGGAGCAGGCGGGCATCTGTATGTTTTTGTGCATCCGTCGAGCGCCGGCGGCGTGTTGCTGGAGTTGGTGGAGGATCCGCCTGAGGGGGTGTGAGGAATCGCATAGATCGAGTTGCATCAGGGAGCGGCTTTAACAGGCTGCGGAAAAAATCGAGGGAGGAGCCGGTGCCGCCGGCTAAAGCCGGCTCGGGAAGAAAAATAAACGGCTTATTGGCACGACTGAACAGGCTGCGGAAAAAGTCGGAACAGCAGATCCCCTCGCGGCCTGAAGGCCGCTCGGGATGACAAAAATAAACGGCTTATCGGCACGACTGAAGTCGTGCCCTGACACAAAGCGTTCAGAGCGGACTTTTTCAGCAGCCTGTTAAGGTCGTGCCCTGATACGAACCCACAAGGATTTGTGATCTGATCTGCGTTATGCTGATCGTCGCCATTGACACATCCGGCCGGCGTGGTAGCGTCGCGCTATGCCGTGGCGATGCTGCCAGTTTCGAAGGTGTGCAACTCACACCACTTGAAGGCGGTACGTACTCGGCGCGGCTGATGCCGACCATCTCTTCGCTGCTGGAGCAGAATGGCTTTGACAGGAAGGATGTGGGCGGCTTCGTCGTGGTCTCGGGTCCGGGATCGTTCACCGGATTGCGCGTGGGACTGGCGACGGTGAAGGGTCTTTGCGAGATCCTGCGGAAGCCGCTGGCCACGGTCTCGATGTTGGAGGCGGTGGCCGTGACGTATGGCGCAGGCGGAGAGACCGTCGTCACCGCGGTCCTGGATGCCGGTCGTGGCGAAGTGTACGTCGGCGAATATCGGTTCGGTTCGGGAAGCGCCAGCCTGCAACGTGAATACATCGTAAAGATGGCGGAGTTCGCTACCGAGGCAAGTCGAATTGGTGGCGAGTTGCTCACGCCCGACGCAGCCGTCGCAGAATTCCTGCGAACCGCTGGTGTGGGCGTCCGGCAGGTTGCGCCGGTACAGGCGGATGGAATTGGCCGGATCGGCCTTCGCAAGCTGCTGACTGGCGATGTCGCCGATGCCGCAAGTGTTGACGTGAATTACATTCGGCGGTCGGATGCGGAGATATTTTCGGCGCCGAAGGGATGAGATCGGCAAGCTGCGAAGGAAGCCCGAAAAGCAGATCCCTCGCCGACTGAAGTCGGCTCGTGATGACAAGAATAAGGGGCCTGCAACGACGCGGCTGAAGCCGCGCCCCTTCAAAACGCGAGGCAGGCACTCTTTGCTGCGAGCTGTTTTACCATCCCACAATAATCTGACCAATCCACAAAAGGTATAAGGTTTGTTGCAGCAGTGCTCATTCGTAAAGCCACTCCCGAAGATATCGCGATCATCCGCACGTTGGAGCAAGAGACGGAGACCGCCGCGCATTGGGGCGAGCGCGAGTACGACGCGCTGTTCGCGGCGGAAGCGCCGCAGCGGATCGCGTTGGTTGCGGCGGAAGAGACCGACGCAGAGATCGTGGGATTCGTCATCGCTCGCTGTGCGGAAGACGAGTGGGAGATCGAAAACGTGGTTGTGGCTTCCGAGCAGCGACGCCGAGGCGTGGGGATCGCGCTGGTGGGCGAGTTGGTGCAGGAAGCCCGCCGATCCGCGGCTGCCTTGGTACTGCTGGAGGTCCGAGAATCGAATGCAGCCGCCCGCGGACTCTATGAAAAGATTGGGTTTAACGAAATTGGCAGGCGGCCGGACTATTACCGGAACCCGCCGGAGGATGCCCTGCTTTTGGGAATTTCTATTTCAATTCCGTGACAAAAGCGCTTGAAGCGGCGTAGGCCGTGTGCTAGCGTTTTAGACGTACGTCTTGTGGAGGTTTACTGAATGGCAACTCAGGTCCGCGATCAGCTTCTGGCGAGCAATGATGAGTTCCGGCGTCTGGCCGATGAACACTCTCAATATGCTCAGCGCCTCGACTCTTTGATTGAGAAGAAGTATCTCTCTGAAGATGAAAAGCTCGAGGAAGTGCGACTGAAGAAGCTGAAGCTCCGCCTGAAGGACCAGATGGAAAGCCTGGAACAGAAGTTCCGCGCTGTCCACCAGGTCGTTTAGTAGCCATTGACCGCTGTAGAGCGGCGGAAAAGGCCCGCGCTTTTTCCGTCCCCTGTTAAGTGCGTCCGCACATCTCCAACATTTCCGCCCTCTGTATCTTTGCGATATCCTGAAATTCACATGACAGTCAAATCCCGTTGGGAGTATCGCTTGCGATTCGTACTGGAGAACTCTTGCGGCTTGGTGAGCTCGGGTGGAGCGGCGCTTCAGCGCCGCGTTCGGGTTCGACGATCAAATCCATGGAGCTGCGATGGTCATTAACAATGACCATCGCAGCTTAGTGTGGGGCGGCCTGAGACGCCGGCCTAAAGGCCGGCTCTACCTGGGCTGCGCTAATCCTGAAAACGGTTTGCGCCAACTCTGCCGCTGCGCCGTGGTTGCGCTACTGTGTTCTTGGCTTGCGCTTTCTCTTGTCGCTCAGGCGAGGACGCAGGTGCCAGGCGGACTTTGGGACGGCACCATCCAGGGCAAAGCCGGGGAGGTGAACTTCGGCGTCGATGTGCAGGTGAAGGCTGACGGTTCCGTGCAGGTGACGCTGGTGAATGCGACTGACCGCCAGCCGTTCAGCAGCGCGGCATGGAAGGAGGGAGTCCTCACGCTGGGTATGGACTATTACGATGGCGTGCTGACGGCGCGGCTGGTTTCGCCGCAGCGGATGGAAGGCGAATATTCGCGCCGGACAAGTAAGGGCATGGCGCATATTCCGTTGGTGCTGGTTCCGCATCAGGAAGTGGAGCCTGGGAAGCCGTGGACAGGGTCGAGCCTGTGGGGCGATTGGCTGTTTCACTGGGCCGATGGCGAAGGCGCTGAGAAGACCACACTGGCCAAGTTCGATCAGGAAAAGATTGCGGCAGCCAACGGCCACGTCGCGGTGACCGGCGTGATTGAGCCGGTCAGCGGCGATAGCGGCCTGCTGCACGGAAGCGTATTCAAGGCCTCGGACGGTCAAACGCGTTTTCATCTCAGCCGGTTTGACGGCATTCACGTGATGGCGCTGGATGGCGAGTTTCTGCCCGATGGCACCTTGAAAGGCGTGGAGGGCGGGATTGTAGCGACCTCTGCGTTCACAGCGGAGTGCGGCAAACACGTCGCCAGCGCCGCCGATCCTAACGCTCTGAGCGAGACGCTGACTACGGTGAAGGACCCGGGAGAGCAATTCCGTTTTAGCGGGGTCGATGCCTCGGGCAAGACACTGGACCAGAACAGCCCGGAGTTCAAAGGCAAAGCGCTGATCATCGACATCTTCGGCACCTGGTGTCCTAACTGCCACGACGAAGCGCCCGTGCTGGAGAAGCTCTATCGCAAATATCACGATCAGGGTCTGGTGATTGTTGGACTGGCGTACGAGTACATCGACGACCAGGAGCGGGACTTGCGGCAGATCGGAATCTATCGCGCGAAGTTTGGGGTGACGTTCCCGCTGCTCCTGACGGGGACGACGGCCGAGGGGCAGATTGCGAAGACGCTGCCGCAATTGGTGAACTTCGGTGCCTTCCCCACATCGATTTACGTCGACCGTTCCGGGCACGTGAAAGCGATTCTCGCCGGATTCACCGGGCCGTCCACCGGAGAAAAGTTCCAGCAGGTGCAGGAGCGGATGGACGAGCTGGCGCGGGAGATTGTAGAAGCCTCGCATTAGGGCAGTCGTGGTTGTGGCTCTATAATCGAACTACCCATGGTTCGCGATGGCATCTATTACGGACTGGCGCTGGTGATCGTGGCGGCGCTGGTTGGCTGGCTCACGGTGCCTATCCTGACCGTCATTCCCTTGCTATTGGCGGCATTCTTTCTCTGGTTCTTTCGCGATCCGGAGCGGAGAATTCCTGCCATCCAGGGGGCAATCGTGTCGCCGGCGGATGGCAAGGTCACGGACATCTCGGTTGTCCAGGAGAGCGGAGAAGCGCGCACCCGCATCAGCATTTTTCTGAATGTGTTTAACGTTCACGTGAATCGTTCGCCAGTCAGCGGCGTTATCGAGGAAGTGCGGTACCAGAAGGGCAAGTTCGTCAA
>JBEKTC010000083.1:0-13884 GCA_049516475.1 Candidatus Korobacteraceae bacterium
GCAGCTGGGTTTATCGCGCAACAGTACCCGCTACACGTCCAGCCACGGACTACACGGCGCGCGCGATACCTCAGCACTCCGGAGTGGAGGTTCCGTTGGAATCCGCTCACATTCTGTGGCAACGATGAAAACGCTTTACGAGCAGCTAAATGCCTACCGTCCGACGCGAGCCAGTGAAGGATGCATCGTGTCTTTCGGAATCATGAGCCACGCCACCGTAGAACCCGCTACAGACAGGCCCGCGCAAATCAGCATTACCATTCGGAATCCAAATACAAATGCTCCCGCAATCGATTCCTTGACGGCAACTTTGACGGCGGGACTGAGAACAGTGGGCACGGGCAAGCCAGCCAGCTTGATTTCGTTCGACTGAACCTCCTCGAGAACACCGGGCGGCAGCAAGACCTGGGCGAGGCTGCGATTCAGGCGGGAAGCAAAGGCGTTCACCATCACAATCCCGAGGACTGCAATCGCAAGTACCCCAGCAACGCGCGCAACGGCGTTATTGATTCCAGAAGCTGCTCCGACACGGTCCGGCCCCACTGAATTCATTACGACCGTGGTGAGGGGCGCCACGGTGATCGCCATACCCAGGCCAAGAACAATCACCGCAGGAAAAAACATCTTCCAGTAGCTGCCGCCGACCGAGGGCACAGCAAACAGAACAAAACCCAACGCGGCCACGAGTGGACCGATCATCAACGGAGGCCGGGGGCCGTAACGCGTCACCAGGCCGCCGGACCAGCGGGAAAGAAAGAAGATCAGGAGGATGAAAGGCAGCAGAGCAGCGCCCATAGCGGTTGCGGAATATCCCTGGATTTGGATCAGATTCAACGGAAACAGGAAGAAGAAAATCCCAATCGCAGCATAGAGGAACAGCGTCAGTAGATTGGCCCCACTAAAGCTCGGGGATGAAAAGAGCGACAGTGGAACCATCGGTGAAGTCACCCTGGCTTCCACAAACAACAGGAAAATCAGACAGGCGCAGCCCACGATCAGGCTGGCGACGACCAGAGGATTTCTCCAACCGAGGCTCACCGATTCGATGAAGCCGGCAACCAAGCCTCCTAATCCGAGAGTAGCGACCAGCGCGCCCAGCCAATCGACGTGGCCTCCAGCGGCATTGCGACTTTCGGGAACATGCCAAAGCGAAATTGCTATCACGGCCGCCGCCAGCGGAAGATTGATGAAGAATACCCAGCGCCAGGAGGCATGCTGGACCAGCCAGCCACCCAGAACGGGCCCGATCGCGGTAGTGATCGCCGTGAACCCGGACCACGTGCCGATCGCCTGACCGCGGCTTTTCTCGTCGAAGGATGTACTGATAATCGCCAGGCTGCCGGGCACGAGGAGTGCGGCGCCGACACCCTGAACGCTTCTTGCCAGGATCAACTGACCTATGTTCGAGGCGAAGCCGCAGCCCGCGGACGCCACCGCGAAAGTCGCCACACCCAGCAGGAACATCAAGCGGCGCCCGAACAAGTCGCCGAGCGAGCCCCCCGCCAGAATCAGCGCGCCTGAGAGCAGTCCGTAAGACTCGACTACCCATTGCACATCCACCACGGTTGTATGAAAGCCGGCTTGCAGCGCAGGCAATGCGACGTTGACGACAGTGCTGTCGATGAACGCCATGCTGGAGCCGATAATGGTCGCGGCGAGTATCCACTTCTTTGCCTCTGCGGCACACGGAACTTCGACATGCCCCGACCAGATTACGGCTTCGTCGCAAGGCAGTCTCATGGACGCGGTCCGGCAGCCATCCCGTAATCGATGCTGAATCTACCTGGGCCGGAACAGATCAGCCAGACAAAGAAGAGTGCGTACAGAACTTCTGGAAGATAGAGAAATTCGTCCAGCCAGTTCAGAGGTGAAAGGCCTTTGGACATTGTGGCGAGCTTTGTCGTCAGGATGGCGACCAGCATATCGACCAGCAAAGCCAGGCAGGCCAGGCTCGACAGGAACCCCACGGTCAGCAGGCAGCCGCCGACGAACTCGACGCCAGATACGAAGTAGGTCATCAGTCGCGGAAGAGGGACGTTGGCTGCCACCAGCGTTTCGTACATGACCTGTGCCCGCCGGGGAACAAACAGCTTGTTTGCACCGGAGATGGCGAAGAACAGACCCAGCGCAACCCGCACCACCAGGATCGCGTACGACTCCAACTCCTGGTTGCCCAGCAGGACAAACCGGATCAAGCGTTCCCATTCCATCACCGTTACCTCCCGGAAAAGCGTCCAGCCATCATCGCTCGGTGGTGCGTTTCGGCCACTTCGAAGGGGACGGCCTGGCCGTCCTTAAGTGCCCTAAAATCTCCGCGGCTTTATTGAGAGCTGCGGAAGTAATGTCCTATCCGACGGTGGAAGCGACGGGCTTCAGCCCGGCGAAATCGCGCAACGTAAATGACGGCTTTAGCCGCGGTGAACCGGGGCTAAAGCCTGTTTCCTGTTGCCCCTTTACGGCACGGCTTAAAGCTGTGCCCTTCCACCGTATTAGGGCATTACTTGCAGCAATCAATAGCCCCTGCGGTACCTCGCTGTGGCTTAATCAGAACTGCCTTAGTTCATCTTCATCCCTGGCATTGCGGAGTGATCCATATTGTCGTGGCCGTGGTCATCATCATCCGTGGACCAGATTTTCTTCGGATCGGTTTCATACGGGTAAACATGGACCATCCAGCCCAGCACATGAGGATGAAACTCCCCGTCCTCGGCCTCACAAGCTTCCTTGGTAGTGATAGAACCCAGCAGGCCGAATTTCGCTTGCGGGCCAAAATACTCGAGCTTCTTTCCTAGCGGCGCTTTGCAGAAATTGATGTGTTGATGCCAGCGCGCGACGCTAAGCGGGATTCGCTCGTTCAACTCCTCCTCACTGGCGTCAACCCGATCGGTGTACATCACTCCTACCAGTTTGTATCCGCCGTCCGCAGTTTTCTTGTAGAGCAGCGAGGTCGGCTTCAGAGGGTCAAAGCGCCACCGTGCCTCGAGCCCGTTCACGTGGTTCGTAAAGTGATATTGGGGTTGGGGAATATTCGGAAGAAAGATTTCAAAGCCGTCAGCCAGGGCCTGGCGATAATCCTGGTAGGGAGCCATCGCCGTTTTAGCCGCCGCCACGATTGCATCGGCTTTTTGCTGGTCGCCAGACTTGGGTGGTCTGAGCGACGTCATATACATGTGTGCCATCATGCCATCAGACATGCCGGCGGCCGGCGCATTCTGCTGGTTTCCTGGCAAGGAATTTCCAGCCCGTGCTGACGCCGGTCTTCCGAAGAAACCGATCGTCATGCAGACCAGCGCGGCTGCACAAGTCCTCAAAGCGAACCGGAGATTCAGAGAGAGTCGCATTCCACGCCTCCATCGAAAGATGAACTTCCGCCTTCAAAGACTCGCAACATTTGCTGTCTTCAGGGATCTCAACAGCAGCACACCTGGCTCCCGCTGGTTGCATCGCCCGTCAGGAAAACGTCAGGTGACAACGTCAGCTGACAACCAGGGGCAGACGTGCAAGAATCACTCACCGAGCGAGAATGGTGCGCGAATGAACCTGCCTTCGGCAACAGTATCGGCCAGCGGCGTCCCGGCGGCAAAAGGCCGTGGGGATGTAGGCCCGCGACTCTGCGCCAGCTTGTCGTATGCCATTTTGGTGGGCGGGATGTGCACTATTGCTGTCGCTGTGTACACAATCTGGGTAAGTTACTCCAGCCTTCCGTGGTGGGACACATGGGAATACATGGCAGCCATTGCCAAAGGCGCGAATCCGCTCTCTGCCAGTTGGTTGTGGCGCCAGCATAACGAACACCGGTTCGTTATTCAGAAGCTGTTTTTCGCGGTAGATCTGAAGATGTTTCACGCCAGTCAGGTGTTTCTGCTGGCCAGCATCGTCGTAATCCAACTCCTGCATTTAGGGTTGTGGGGATGGAGCATGCGAGTGCTGGGTGGATGGCGGGGAGCGTTGTGGCGCAGCGGCGTGGGCCTGGTGGCGTTCTGTATCTTCTGTCCCGCCCCCTGGCTGAACTACACCATGGGATTTCAAGTCTGTTATGTGCTTTCGCCGCTGTTTGCCACGCTCTCGTTTGTCGGACTGCTGCTTTATTGGACTGATTCACAGCGCGATCCAGGAAAGCCAGGCTCATCTAAATTTCTCTGGCTGTCTATTCTGGCGGCCTTGTGTGCAACCTATTCGCTGGCTAATGGAACTCTTCTCTGGCCGTTGCTGGTGGCAGCGGCCCTTTTGCTCAGATTGCGTCTCTCTGCGGTGCTGAGTTATGCCATTACGGGCGCGGTCAGCACTTCGTTTTATTTTTATCGCTACGTTCGCCCGCCTTATCACGCCGATCCCATTGCTTCACTCGGTGCGCCTCTTCGTCTCATAAAGTATGTGGCAGTGTACTTCGGGAGTTCATGGGTAGACGAATCTATGGTTGCCGCAGGGGTAATCGGCGGTATCGGATTGGCCGTCGCCTTGGTTGTGCTTCTCCGGACGCCCTTCTATGTCCGGACATCTGGTGCGTTCGCGCTCCTGGTTGTCCTTACCGGCACCTTCTGCGTGGGAACGGCCATCATTACCGCAGCAGGACGAATAAACTTCGGGGTCTGGGAAGCGTTGCAAAACCGGTATCAGACATTCGCACTTCTTTTCTGGTGTAGCTTAGGATTGCTGCTGTTGGGTTACGTCTGCTCGCTTCGTGAAAAACAATACCGTTTCCTCGCGGCCCAAATATGCCTTCTGGCGGTGTTGGTGAGGGGTGCGATTCTAGCTGATCATCCGATTGGGGAGGCGCGAGCGCACGGTTTTGGGCTCAATCTCGCCAGTATGGGCCTGCGAACAGGTGTCTATGACCCGGAACTGTTAACCGGGATTGCAGAGCGCAGCGACAAGTTGCTGTTAGGGGTTAATTACTTCAAAGAGCATCAACTATCGCTATTCTCGGGGTGGGATTCTTCTTGGCTGGGAAGTCCACTGGACAAGGTCTTCCGCGTTGCGTCGCCCAATGATTGCCGAGGCCGGCTGGAGATCGCTCCGCTCAAGGATTCCGCCGAGCCGGGATGGTTTGTCTCAGGCTGGGCTTGGGATAACCAGCACCACCGGCCGCCGCGTGAGATCGTCGCGACTAGCGAAGGAATAATCACCGGCCTGGCCGCGGTGGGATACAAGCCCTTCAAAGCCTGGGTATCGGATCCAGAAATCCGCACCAGTTATGACGGATTTGCAGGATATGTTCGGCAACCGAGGCCCGGGGCTGTAGTGAAGGTTTACGCGATCCTGCACGACAGCCCGCCCTCGGCCTGCTATTTTGACACCAGTGACGACGAGTACCGCGGCCAGTGACTGATATTCCGCTGAATGCCTCGTGCCCTTCAATGTCCGCTGGAATCCCCACGCCGGCTGGCCTCGAACAGGAACCAGGTGCGCCGCTCAGTTTCGTCAACCCAGACTTCGATTAGGCTCGCTGTGGCGATGTCGTTATGATCTTCGCAAACGCCGTGGGCCTCGCGCAGACGTGCAGCCAGCGTCTGATTGTCCTCGCGCAACTCGGCCAGCATGTCCTCCGGCTCGACGTACTCGGCATCGTTGTCCAATACGCGTTGCGACCGGGCGATATGGCCGATCGATCGGAGGGTGGTTCCTCCTACCTTGCGTACCCGTTCGGCAATCGCATCGGTCATAGCGAAAAGCTGGTCGGCCTGCTCGTCGAGCAGCAGATGGTAGTCCCGAAAGTGTGGCCCGCTCATGTGCCAATGGAAGTTCTTGGTCTTCATATAAAGTGCAAAAACATCCGCCAGAATGGCGTTCATAGCTCCCGAGATATCTCTTGTCGCCGCCGGTTTCAAGTCCGTGGGAGTGGCTAAGGAAGCCAGTTGTATGCGCTCCTCTTCTTGTATGGCTGCATTCGATTTCTTCATGAATTCGCTCCTTGCTGATTTGGCTGACTCTTACCGCTCTTCTCCTGACCGCCCAGCGCTTCGACGGCAAGGGATGTGCTTCTTTTGGATGTCTGAGGGGCTGGAGTTGACGCAGATATTGGTGATCCAGGCCCTGAATCTCGCGTGCCAAGTAGTCGAGGGACTTGGGAGTGAAAAAACCCACCCTTTGGTTTGACCGAAGGGTGGGTTCGCAATGGGGCGAAGATCGTAGCTGACCGACGCCGAATTAATTATGGGGTACTCAGCTGCCGCAGTTTCTCGGTAGCCATTACTTGCACTTTCCCGCCGAGCCGGCGTGATACAGCGCCTGAATCTCCGTCGCGCTCAGTGCCCGGTTGAAGATCTCCACTTCATCCAGACCACCCTTGAGGAATTCTCCGCCGCCATTGCCTGCGCCCTGCGCTGCCATCACCAGCGGGATGCCTGGGGTATTCAACGTAAGGTTGTCGTAGGCGGAGGGATCAAACGTACTTACGGCGCTCCCGCCCAGATAGAAGGTTCCGCACGCCGTACCACAAGCAGACGAGCTTCTATCCACCGTGACGGCTACCAGATGCCATTGACCGTCCGCCGGTACAGCGGTCGGCGACACCCAGTTAGTGTAGTTGTCGTTGTTGGCCAACTGCAATCCCAGCTTGTCGTTGTACAGGAAGAATTGATACCCCTGAATCGGGCTGCCCTCGCGCTTGTCCACCAGCGAGACAACGCCGCTGTTCACGCTGCTGATCTTCACCCAGGCGTCGATGGACAAATCCTGATTCGCGCCGATATTCAGGTACGACTGGTCCGGGACCTGCAGGTATTGGGTGGTTCCATTGAAGGACAGCGCGCCCGATACTTCCCCGTTAATGCTCAGAGGGGTCCCATGGGCTGTGGCAGGATTGGCTGTGCCGGGGTCGTTATGGATCAGGTCCGGCTGGGAGGTATTGGTGGCATTACTGAGAACATCCAACGGATACCATGCAATCATGTTGCTGGGTGGGGCGAGGCACGACGAAACGAAGGCAAAGCCGCCCGCGCCGTAGGTGCTATTCCCATTGATACCGTTGAAATCGATCTGAAATGGAAGCCCGCCAACTTCGGTCGCGTTGCCGGTGGTGAAATCAAACTTCGCGAAGCCGGCGTTATCGCTGTTGGATTGATGGTCGTAGACAACGTAAAGGGTGCCCGATGGATCAAAACCGATTTCCTGGAAGTTGTTGATGGCGCCGGTGTGGTTATACGGGAAACTGACACTTCCGTCTGTGGTGCTAAGGATCACGATGTTATCGATACCGCGGTCGCTTCCATAAAGAACACCGCTGGCGGAATAAGCCACGCCCAGGATCTGTTGTCCATACTGCTGCCCGTTGTACGTGTAAGTGGTGTGGCCCACCAGCGTCTGCGTCGGAAATAAAGGGTTGGAGACGTTGATGAGGATCAGCTCGTTATTCCCATACGCGTTTACGGCGTAGAAATTGTTCTGTCCATCGGCAGCCAGGCCGCTCCATTCGTTCTGGTCGGAGCCTTGGGGCCAATACGGTAGCGTGAGCAGCCCTGTGAATACGCCATTATTCACGTTCACGCTTCCGAAAATACCCTGCGCCGTGATCCCCCACAAAATATTGTTGTAGTTGTCAAACGCCAGTCCGCGGATCTCGGAGTTGTATTCAGGCGTTCCTATTGGCCCCGCGGTGAATTGGCCACCAACGGCGGGGAATGTGAACGACATCAGCGTGTTTGTGTCACATGCCGGGTTGGTTTGACAAGAATTGTCTTGCGCCATCATGTAAACCGTCTGCGCCCGCGCCGAGAGCGCCATTGTTATAACCATCACGACCAATGCCAGCTTGAGTGTGGTGGAGCTCTGCCTTTTCATGCGGTCCTCTTTCTGGAACATGGTTTGAGGTTGAATTGCGACTGCGCTGGTGTGCTGCTTGCTGATCTGCGTTTTCATGGTGACCTCCTTGTGGTCATGGGTTGTGGCGGCGAGGTTGGTTGAAGGTGGGAGCAACTTCACCGCGCAGTCGCTCCCTACTACAGCACTTGGCACTTGGCATTTGGCGCTTGGCCTAAATCGAACGCTCTCCACTTCCTAAACCTTCACTGCGAGTTCCAGCAGGCCCTCCGACCGGCGCCGGGCCACAGTCAAAATCAACGTCAGGATCGGTCCCAGTTTTGACGGCGGCCGCGGAGCAGCCTTGGTCTCGTGGAATGCTTCCTCTTGCGTATCGAAGGGGAGGTAGTCCGAAGTCGAACCCTCGGCCGGCACTGACCGAAGGGCTTCGCCCGATGCTCTACCCCGATCCGGCGACGACAACAGAATCAGGGTCAGGAATGGCCCTAGCGTCTTTGCTCTGGTGTAAGTGGTTTGCGCCTGCATAGTGACCTCCTCTTTCGTTACGACCTTGGCTACGGCTGTCGATTTCCACCCCGTAAGACCGCTTTGCCTGCCATCGTTTCCCGGGAGCGGGATGGTTGCCCCGCTCTCGGGATCCCCCCTTACGAAAGTGGCCGGCCTGTTGTGCCTTTTTTCCGCTCTCGTGAACGCACAATGCGCCCAATCGCACGGGCGATCAATACTTGGGAGGTCATTTGGAGGTCAGTTCTAGGTCAGCAGCTAAGTGGCTGAAAAAGTGGGCGGTTAGCGGGCGACATCATCGAGCTGAATGCCGCGATCGGTTGGCAAAAGGAGGCGCAACCGGAACCTGATGGGAGTAGCGAACAGGTCTAAGCGCAGCGTCGTCGACACGGGGAACGTGCCAAAAGCAAAGGAGGCTTGGGGTCGAAAACAGAAAAGCCCCACGCAAGCTTCGCTTGAGTGGGGCACCCGGCGAGTGTTCTTTGAGGCGTAGCTTCGGAGTCTCTTGAGAAACTCCGAAGACTACACTTCTTTCGTGATTTGTGTTCCAAAGCCCAGATTCTCTACGGTGTGCCTAGGTCCAACCACACAAACTTGGACGTATTTGCGTCATATTGCGCGTCCCAAATATGACCGTCTTGCCCCCGAGCGTACACGTTTGGCGGATAGCCTGGATCGCCCGCGACATCCCCATAGGCTAGGCCTGTAGTAGGTGGGTATCCCGAGGGGACCCAGATCCATCCCGACTGCGAGCCGCTATACCATAATTGAACTAGGGTTTGTGAAAAATTCGTCCCTGAGGAGCTGGTGCTAGCATTTAGGAACACATGCCCGCTTCCAAGTGCTATCGGACGTGTATCGGCGTATGCCGTCACAGGGTTGTGATTTAGGTACCATGTTGGCTTCCCTTGGTTGATCCAGTACCACTTTCCGTTCGCGCCGTCGTACCACCGTTGCCGCAACGTCCCATCGCTGCATGTTACAAATACCTTTGAGGAATCCATAGGCGCGCCAACGTAGAGGGCGGTAACGGGTGCAGTGCCCCAGCCCGCATTTTGGCAATAGCCGTTATTCAGGAAGATCCACTGGCTACCGTTCCACCACATGTTAATCAGCTCTCCCCCGCTGTCGATGAAGAACAAACTTCCATCGTATAAGACGGAAGGAGTGCTCGGGCTCGCGCCGCCATATCCGGTGTTATTGGTGAACTTGGTCCACGTGCCTTGGCCTTCACCAAACTTCATCTCCCAGAGATTATTGTCGCCGTTGAGATTCTGGGCGATTAAGTAAACGCGGTTTCCATACATCACTTCGCTGGGCGTTGTGACGATGCTCGCTCCCGGAGGGCCGCCGTAGTCTATCCAACTCTGAGTTGTAGCGTCGTATTGGACGAGGTGACTGCCAACATCATTACTGGGAAAGTACTCGACCATGAAGAACGAGCCGTCTGGTTGAGGAGCCGCGGGGGGACATGCCCAGGCGTAACTGGGCGTGGGCGTCCCAATTGCCGTCCAAGCGTCGCTGCTATAGCGTTTCACTTGGCCGTCTTGCCCGACTGCATAGAACTCGTTCCAATTGTTGGTTGATGCCGCACCAGGAGCGTTAATGTTGCTGGGGGAGCTGCATGCCGGCGCCACGACGACAGTTAACGTCGCAGCGCAGGTACCAAACCAATCTTTGACTTCCGTCTGCAAGACCTCACTCTGTCCCGCAGTGGCATTAGGAGGTACGGAGACGTGGAAGTAGCCAGCGGACGATGCGGGAAGGTGGAATTTCTGCGAACCGCTCCACGAGTATATGGTATCAGGGGGGTTACCATTATAAGCGACGTACGGAGGTGGATTCGTGAAATTTCCGCTTGCCTGGAACCATGCGGTGACCCAACCCTCCGAAAACCAAGTTTCGGATATCCCACTTATCGTGAAGTCAGACGTCACTGTTTGCCCGGGGGCCGCGTATCGCGTAACCGCCTGTGGGGAGAACGAGCAGCCTGCAAAGGCCATTGGGGACAAGACAAACGAGCCTACCGCGATGATAGCCAGCAAAGCCGCTTTTGGAGCGGTGTTGGCGAGTTTCCGGATGAGGAAGCTGATTCGATTCATTTGAGTTTGTCCTTTCGGCGGTTGGTTTGGGGTTGAAGTTTCAATAGCTGCGTGCGGTGCGAGAGCCTGTGTTTTCATGGTGACCTCCTTGCGGTCATGGGGTTGCGGCGGCGATATTGGTTGAAGGTCGGGAGCAACTTCACCGCGTTAGCTGCTCCTCACCACAGCAGTTGGCACTTAGCATTTGGCACTTGGCCTAAATCGAACGCTATCCATCCGCACCCTCACCGCAGTGAAGCGAGCCAATCTCATGGCCTCGCCAGCCTGAACATGTCTGCGACCCGCTCGAAGCCGCCGTACCTCAGTACCCAGGTCGCGGCGACGGCAAAGAACACTGCCGACAGAAGCGGCAGAAGACGCCCAACCCCGTTGGCACGGTGCAAGCTGCGCCGCCTTGGAGCCTCGAGTACGAAGTCGTGGGCCAGGAGCCTGCAGTCCAAGCGCACTAAATGTGGTTTGTCCATCATCACGGCCTCCTTTTGTTCATCGCTGGCGGCCGGGTTTGCGGCAGTGCCAGGTGCGTCTCAAGCGGCGTGTCAATCAGCCCTTCCATTTCGTCTACCGAGAGAAGCGTCTTGCCCACGCGGAAGCCATAGACATACGCGTTGTCACCTATGAGCTCGGGCGCAAACCCGGGGTGCTCCTCGAGGAAGCGGGCGAACTTTCCGATCTGGCTGGTTCGCATTGCGGTTAGTGTTTTCATGGCGACTCCTTCTGCCTTCCATTCGTTTCCGCCCCCGGAGGCAGGATGTTTCCCCTGTCTCCGGAAGCGTCCCCCTGAAAAGCAGGTCGTCGAGCTCGGCTCAATTCCCGCTTTCGTGAGCACAATGCGCCCGATTGAGCTGGCGATCAATACTTGGCGGATCATTTGGAGGTAAGTTCCAGGTCAGTTTCACATCAACGGCTAAGCATCTGAGTGCCAAGGGGTTAGCAAGAGATGTCATTAAAATAAATCATGCTCCTGGAGGCGATACCGTTATATAATCCGGCTCAACTTTCAAGGAGACGTTGGTTGGACGCCACGCAGAAGCTTCTTCGCTTCGGAGCCTTCGGGCTAAATCTCGATACGGAAGAGCTGCGCAAGGATGGAACCCTCATCAAACTGGCGCCCCAACCGTTTCGACTTCTGGCCATGCTCGCCAGCCATGCCGGCCAGGTCGTAACCCGCGAGGAAATTCAAAAGCAGATCTGGGGCGATGACACGTTCGTGGACTTTGAGCACGGGATGAACCAGTGCATCAACCAGATCAGAAGTGTGCTGAACGACAGCGCAGACCGGCCGGTCTACGTGGAGACAATTCCACGCCGTGGCTACCGTTTTCTGGCTCCAGTTGTCTCAAAGATGATCTCCGTGGCACCAGCGGTGGTCGAATCCAAGTCGGGGATAATCGATCTGCCATCGGTCATCCCCGCCGCCAAGCCGGGGCCGAGCGGGACATCGGAAGTGTCGCTCCCAGCCGCTCCGCAAACCGTGGCGGCTCCGCCTTCGAGAGTTACAGCAGCGGCCGCAGTCGCAGTGATCGCCGTGGTCGCCGTGCTGGCCGGCGGTCTTTACTGGCGGTCGCGAAAGTTCACTGCGCTGACGGATAAAGACACCATAGTGTTGGCCGACTTCACCAACAGGACCGGCGATGCGGTGTTTGACGATGCGTTGAATACGGCGCTGGCCGTCGAATTCGGTCAGACGCCGTTCCTGAATGTGCTTGGCCCTGACAAGGTCCGTGGAACTCTGAAGTTGATGAACCAACCTGCGAACGCTCGACTCACACCCGCCTCGGCACGTGAGGTTTGCCAGCGCACCAATAGCAAGGCTGTAGTGGCTGGTTCCATTTACGACGCGGGCAATCACTATCGCATAGAGTTGAATGCCTTGGATTGCCAGACGGGGATGTCGTTCGCCAAGACGGAGAAGGAAGCGGCGAATCGAAACGAAGTCGTTAGAACCCTGGGCATCGCTGGCAGCGACTTGCGAAGCCAGATGGGCGAACCACGAGCCTCGCTGCAAAGGTTCAACAAACCGCTGGACGAAGCGACGAGCTCATCGCTGGAGGCCCTGCAGGCATTAGCCATGGCTGCCAACGTAAAACGCCAACACGGAGATGCAGCCACCGGTGCAGCCTACCTGAAACGGGCAGTGGAGTTGGATCCGAACTATGCGCAGGCTTATGTGAACTTAGGCGTCCCTTATCTGAATGCAAACGAAACCGGTCTGACCGCTCACAATTTCAGGAAGGCTTACGAATTGCGTGACCGGGTGACCCAGAGGGACAGATTCGCGATCGAATCCTTTTACTATATCGGGGTCACCGGTGAATTGGAGAAGGGCATTCAGACCTTCACCGAGGCGGCAAAGGTCTATCCAAAGGACCCCTCCTGGTCCATGGATCTGAGTGCGGTATTCATGGCGACAGGGCAATACGAAAGATCGGCCGCTCAAGCCCAGGAATCGATTCGACTTGTGCCGGCCGCCGCCGCTTACGTCAACCTTATGACTTCCTATATCTCTCTGAACCGTTTCGATGAGGCCCAGGTAACGTTCCAGGATGCGCGAGATCATAAGCTGGACGACGCCAATTTGTACATGCAGCGCTATATTCTGGCTTTCGTGCAAGGCGACGGTAACTCAATGCGCGACGTGGCGGCATGGGGCGAAGGTAAGCGCGGGGCGGAAGCCCTATTTGTATGTGCCGAATCACGCACCGAGGCATTCAACGGTCGCATGGGCAAGGCGGGTCAGCTTTCACAAAATGCGGTGGAGCTGGCTATGCACACCCGTGCACCACAGTCGGCAGCAGAGTGCACGATAGGTGAGGCGCTGCAGGAAAGTGAAATCGGCAATCCGGGAAGGGCGCAGCAACGAGTAGTAGAGGCGCTTGCGCTCGGTACAGCACTGGGCATAAAAACGTCGTCGGCATTGGCGTTGGCGAGGGCTGGCGATGTGGCGCAGGCCGAAAAACTCTCACATGAACTCGATCAGGCATTCCCGCAGGGTACCATGATGCAAAATTACTTTCTGCCAACCATTCGTGCCTCAATCGAGTTGCAGAGGAACAACCCAGCGAAAGCAATTGAAATCTTGGAGGCAACGGTTCCCTATGAGCTTGGTGGTTTCGGAGCTTTTGGCTCTTTATACCCGGCCTATATCCGCGGCGAAGCGTACTTGAAAAAAGGCCAAGGACAACAGGCGGCTGCCGAGTTTCAGAAGGTCATCGACCATCCCGGCATTGTGAATAACTTCATCACCGGAGCCCTAGCGTATTTGCAACTCGGCCGTGCGCAGGTGGTGATGGGCGACAAGGCGGCCGCGCGCAAGTCCTACAACGATTTCCTTACCCTCTGGAAAGACGCCGACCCCGACATTCCTATCTACAAGCAAGCCAAAGCCGAATACGCAAAGCTGCAATAACCAGGAAATACGGTCGCAGTTCGCGGCGGCCGTGTCGGAGCCACAGCATGGACACCAGTGAGGGGCGACTTGTGTGATGCTCTTCAACGACTCAAAGTATCAGCTCGAAACGCT
>JBEKTC010000084.1:0-13835 GCA_049516475.1 Candidatus Korobacteraceae bacterium
GCGAAAAGCGAAAAGCGAAAAGCGAAAAGCGAAAAGCGATATGCGAAGAGCGAATCGCGACTTTGCTGATCACTAGCCACTAGCCACCGACAACCGCTCTTTACAGCTTCGGCAGCACGATGCCTTTTTGTCCCTGATACTTGCCGTGCTTGTCCTTGTAGCTGATCTCGCAGATCTCGTCGGACTGGAAGAAGAGGATCTGGCAGAGGCCCTCGTTGGCGTAAATGCGCGCGGGCAGCGGCGTCGAGTTCGAAATCTCGAGCGTGACGAAGCCTTCCCACTCGGGCTCAAACGGCGTCACGTTGACGATGATGCCGCAGCGCGCGTAGGTCGACTTGCCGACGCAGATGGTCAGCACGTCGCGCGGAATCTTGAAATATTCCACCGAGCGCGCTAGCGCAAACGAGTTGGGCGGGACGATGCAGACGTCGGTTTGCAGGCTGACGAAGGAGCGCTCGTCGAACTTCTTGGGATCGACGATGGTGCTGTTGACGTTGGTGAAGATCTTGAACTCGTCGGCGACGCGCAGGTCGTATCCGTAGGAAGAGAGACCGTAGGAGATGACGCCTTCGCGGACCTGCTTCTCCGAGAAGGGGTTGATCATATCGTGCTCGTTGGCCATTTTGCGGATCCAGCGGTCGCTCTTGATTGCCATCGTTCTCCTTAGATTGCCGATTGCCCTCTGTGACGTGTCACCCCGAGCGACGAGCCGCTTCGGGCGAGGAGTCGAGGGACCTGTTGTCTGTCGGGTCTCCGGCGCACTGCCTGCGAAAAGCAGGTCCCTCGACTTCGTTCGTCCGCTCGCTCACGCGAGCGGACTCACTGCGCTCGGGATGACACATCAAATAAAGAGCCGCAGCGGCGCAGCTAAAGCTGCGCCCCTTCAAAACCAGTGATAACGAATTTTCACCAGCCTGAAGCCGTGCCCTGGCGCCAACCTGCTCGTCCGCGAAACGTCATCTTACGGAATACGTAGCAAATTGACAAAGGGCATTAGGTGGAAGGACGCAGCTTTAGCTGTGCCGGCGGTGCCTAATTGACGTTCGGCTTTGGCCTCGGCTCGCCATGGCTAAAGCTATTTTCTGGATCATCCTATTCCGCCGGGCCAAGGTCAGCGCTTCCACATTCACCAGGATTCGCGGTTTACCTCAAGCGCCTGGCGAAGCTTTGTTGTGTGGAACCAGGAGACCGTAACCCGGTAAACCTCTTGCCATGAAGATCTTGCGCCGTAATGTGAAATTAAGTTGACTGGACCTGAGGAGAGCGCAATAGTTACTCCGCGACGGGCCGGCAGAGCTACCGCCGGATCGTAGATCGCCTTAGCTTTCGTAGACCGGCAGCGATGGTTGCGAAGGCGGTCGAGGAGAAACGAAATGGCAGCTTCAAAGCAAAGTGCAGCTTCGATTCTTGACATCAACCGGCGAGCGGGAATGGTTGTGCTCGTCCTGACGACCGTGTTCGCGATAACTACGATCGCAATTCCGCCAGCCCAGGCGCAGACCTTCAGCGTTATCCATTCCTTTACAGGCGGCGGAGATGGATCGAACCCCACCATCGGCGTGACGCTGGACCGAGGCGGAAACCTTTATGGAGGAACGTCGCTCGGCGGAAATACCAGCGAGTACTGCGGGCCGACCTGCGGCATGGTCTTCAAAATGGCCCACGCCGGATCCGGCTGGATTTATTACCCGTTGTACCTGTTTACCGGCCAGGATGGGGCGGCGGGCGGTCACCTCATCTTCGGGCCGAACGGCAGTCTTTACGGCATCGGGGGAACTTACGCCTACAATCTCAGACCTCCGGCGACACGGTGCTCGTCTTTTCTCTGCGAGTGGAACGACGCCGTGGACTGGACATTCTGCTGCGGGATTTATTCCGCCGGCGGATTGACATTCGACCAGGCGGGCAATATGTACGGCGCCGACGAGTTCGCAGGATACATCAACCATTGCAGCGGCGGCCTGGGCTGTGGCTATATTTTTCAGCTCGTGCCCGGCAGCGGAGGATGGACGGAAAACGTGATTTACGAGTTCCACGGAACCGATGGCGCCCATCCCACAAGTGGTGTGATTGTTGACCAGGCGGGCAATCTTTACGGCACCACGGCTGGACTTTACGGAGGAGACGGAAACGGCAATGTGTTCGAGCTGACACCGTCAGGCGCAGGCTATTGGAACGAAACCATTTTGTACAGTTTCCAGGGCGGTAGTGACGGCGAGTTCCCGACAGGCGGAGTCATCTTCGACTCGGAAGGCAATCTCTACGGCGCCGCCTCAACGGGAGGAGCCAACAACGGTGGCACGGTTTTCGAGCTGACTTCTGCAAATGGCGGGTGGAGTTTCAACCTACTCTTCAGCCTGAACGGAACGGGCCTGTGGCAGGGGGGTGTAACGTCCAGCCTGATTATGGACTCCGCCGGCAACCTGTATGGCACAGAGTCTTACAACGGGGCGCACAATCTGGGCTCGGTCTTTAAGCTGACGCACATGAATGGCGGATGGAGGTACACCTCGCTGCACGACTTTACCGGCGGCAGCGACGGCGCATATCCCCAGGGAAGCCTGGTGATGGATAGCAGCGGCAATCTGTACGGAACCACCTTCGCCGGCGGAAATACCGGAGCAAACTGCAGCGTCGGCTACAACTATCAATGTGGCGTGGTCTTCGAGATTACCCCGTAGCGCCAATACATTCGGCTCTTTCAGGTTGGGGTGATACCTCGTTATCACCACGGTAACGACAGGTTACACAGAAGAAGCTGTACCTAGCCTCAATTTCACGAGGAGTGATCATGGAAAACGCCAAGGAGCACCTCATGCGCTGTCTCACGTTCCACTTTCTTCTCGTTACTCTTGCTGCGGTTGGGGTGATGACGGCTGTCACAACAGTAGCGGGGGCCCAGACCTATCATGTGCTGTACAACTTCACCGGGCACGCCGATGGAGGAAATCCTGCCGGCGCTCTGGAGATGGATGCGCATGGAAACCTGTACGGCATGACGAATGATTACGGTAACGGGAACTGCTCATTTGGCGGCACCGTTGGTTGTGGAACAGCTTTTGAGTTAGCGCACAGAGGCACGGGATGGGTTTTCAATCTCCTGTACACGTTTACCGGAGGAAATGACGGAGAGGCCCCTACGGGCCGCATGGTCTTTGGGCCTGATGGGAGTCTATACGGCACGACTGTCTTCGGAGGCGGCGGCGACTGTACCTTCGGTCAAGGTTGCGGCACCGTCTTTAACCTGAGGCCTCCCGCCAGCGTCTGTAAGTCCGTGCTTTGCCCTTGGTCAGAAACCGTGCTCTATCGGTTTACCGGCGGCAGCGATGGAAATTGGCCCCAGATTGGCGACCTGAGCTTCGATCATTCCGGGAACATCTACGGCACGACGCCACGGACAGTTTACGAATTGGTGCATTCCAATGGCGCGTGGACACTCAACCTGCTGTTTGGGTTTACCCAGGAGGATGGCGGCTGCTGCTCGTTCAGCGGCGTGATCTTCGACCAGGCAGGAAACCTATATGGCACGACCTACGCCGGCACCACCGGATACGGACTGGTCTTCGAGCTCTCGCCCTCGGCGGGCAGTTGGAGCTACAACACGCTGCACAATTTTCAGGTCGCGACCGACGGGGGCGAACCCCAAGGCAACCTGATTTCCGATCAACAAGGAAGTCTCTATGGCACGACTCCCCTCGGCGGAACGTACGACTCCGGCACGGTCTACCAACTGACGCCATCCAGCGGCGACTTCTCAGCGCTTCACACCTTCTACGGGGGAGTCGAGGAAGAAGGGCCATTCGACGCGGTGGTCTTCGACGCCAACGGCAACCTCTATGGCACAACCTATGGGGGCGGCTCTCATGATCGGGGCAACGTCTTCAAGCTGACCCCTTCCGGTAGCGGCTGGATCTACCAGTCCTTGTACGATTTCACCGGCGGCAGCGATGGCGGAACGCCCGAAGACAAGCTAATTGTGGATGCCAGCGGGAATCTTTATGGCACGACCTCATATGGCGGCAACGGCAACTGTAATGGAGGGTGCGGCGTAGTCTTCGAGATTACCCCGTAACGATTTACGTTAAAAGTAGTTACGCGAATCCATGAAGTCGGATAGAATCTCAGTTGCGTCTGCGGTGCAGGCCATTGCGCCCGGCGAGCGTCAACCCTTGCGGAGCTACTTGTGATCAAACTAGACCTGATCAACGAAGTTGTCACCAAGACCGGCGTCACCAAGACCAAAGCGGAAATGGCCGTCGAGACCGTCTTTGAAAGCATGAAGAAGTCGCTGGCGCGCGGCGATCGCATTGAGCTGCGCGGCTTCGGCGTCTTCACCGTCCGGCCACGGAAAACCGGTATCGGCCGTAACCCGCGCACCGGCGCTGAAGTCAACATTCCCCCCGGCAAGGCTGTCCGCTTCAAGCCCGGGAAGGAGTTGCAGTCGATCGAGTAAAGCAGTGGTCAGTGGCTAGTGGTCAGTCGCCGATGGCCAGAGAGTCGCCCCCGGCAGCTACCCGATGTGCGCGCAGACCGGTACTGGGGACCCGCGCTAAGAAGCCGACGGCCGCGGGTTCGTAGCTGGCCACTGATCACTGACCACTGACCACTGTTTTTAACGATGTCTAACTCCACGCCGCCCGTCTCTTACACCTTCGAAGTCTCGTCCTATCCGCAGGTCTTCGCGGCGGCGCCTGCGCAGCGCCGGCGATACTGGCTGCATATTTCCTTGCTGCTGATCACGCTGTTTACAACCCTGGTGGTCGGAGCGCGCCTGGAAACTAACTTCTTGCACAATCAGCCGGCGTTTAGCGACGATTCCGTAGTGCTGCCGCTGTTTCACCTGAAATGGCTCGTCCGCCATCCGGCAGACATCTTGCTGGGCCTGCCATTTTCATTGACGCTGATGGGCATTTTGCTGGCACACGAGCTCGGCCATTTCATCGTTGCCAAGAGAAACGGGGTTGATGCAACGCTGCCGTTCTTCATTCCAGCTCCGACATTGATAGGAACGTTTGGCGCGGTCATTCGCATCAAATCGCCGATTCGCTCGCGGCAGGCGTTGTTCGACATCGGCATCGCAGGACCGATCGCGGGATTTCTGGTTGCCGTTCCCGTGCTG
This sequence comes from Candidatus Korobacteraceae bacterium, assembly GCA_049516475.1. Taxonomy (GTDB): domain Bacteria; phylum Acidobacteriota; class Terriglobia; order Terriglobales; family Acidobacteriaceae; genus Bog-257. The sequence goes on from JBEKTC010000084.1 coordinate 5,120, forward strand.
TTCTGGGGTCTGGCGCTTTCGAAACCCATGCCTCCGAGCGCGTTCGACTCTTCGCTGCTCCTTGGCTATCCCCTCATTTTCAATATCGTATATCGCGCTGTGACGCCGCTGATGCCGCACGCGGTTACACTGGGCAACCTCTACCTGCATCCGGTGGGAGTTGCAGCCTGGGTGGGGATGCTCGCCACCGCTCTGAACCTGTTGCCCGGCGGACAACTGGACGGCGGGCATATCACGTACGCGATCGCGCCGCGAGCTCACAGGTGGGTGACGTGGGCCAGCATTCTTGTCCTGATACCGTTGGGCATCCATTATTGGCCGGGCTGGCTGGTCTGGGCGGTAATCCTGGGATTCACCGGCCTGAGGCACCCTAATGTTCCCAAGTGGCCGCCGCTCGACAGAAATCGCCGGGCACTCGCGCTGCTGGCGGTGCTGATGCTGGTGCTGACCTTTGCGCTCGCGCCCATCCGCGGCTTGCTAGGCAGCTAGCCTTAGCGTTAGACAAGGCTGGCCGTAATCGATGTCTTTCTCGATTGTTTGTGTCAGGGCACGACTTTTAGTCGTGCCGAAAGGCCCACAGCGAGAAGTGGGGCTTTAGCCCCTGCCAGACATTGTCCTTCAGGGGCTAAAGTCCCACTTCACTTCCTAACACGTTTTTCGGCACGACTGAAGTCGTGCCCTGACACAACCTAAATCGGTAAGAGTCTCGGCGATCAGAAGTTCGCTCCCACCTCCAGCACCGTAGTCGGGTTCGCCAGCTCCGGATCGAAAACGTACGTCGTAAATTCCAGCTTCTTGATCGACACTCCAACCAGAAATCCGCGTTGTATGTTGAGGCTGGTGTGGTACGCCTTGGTATGTTGCGCTACGGCCCCGATGCGAAACCACTTGACCGGCGAATAAGTCAGTTGTGGCCAGCTGTAAAAGAAGCTGCCGGAAGCCTTGGTGGTGTTGAAGACGTATTCGCTGGCGGCATAGAACTCGATCTTCTTGTAGGTGAGCGTGGTCTCCAGGCCGGGAGCGACTCCCGTTGTTCGCCCCATGACCCCGCCGAGCATTGGAGTCAGGGTCAGCTTCAGATTTTTCTTGCCGAAATTGAAGTTGTAGCCGAACCAGAGCGAGCCGGTATAGAGATTCTCGTCGTTGTAGCGCGCTTCGAAATGCCAGTTGTTGTCGGCCGTGAAGATCGGGCTGGCATAGCCGGTGCCGTTGGGCACGATATAGCCGTCGACCGTCAGGGAGTACGCCCACGGATTGGACTTGTCAGCCGCCGGCTGAGCCGCCGTCCCTTGCGCCAGCGAAGGAAAGCTCAAAGCAATTGCGACCAACAGCGCTCCGAGAGGATCCAGAGCAAGCTTCCGTGATTTGGTTGCTGTTTTAGACATGGTCCATTGGGATCGCGACCGTAACCATGCGACCGATGTTGTGTTTCTACGGTAGCAAGAGCAAAACTGCTATAGATTTCGTTGTCTATTTTGACTCAGGCGGTCAGGTTGGGGCTGTGACGTGCGGTAATTGGCTCAAGGGTGACTCTTGGCTCTCCCGCCACATATGTTGCATTGACAGGGGTTTTTCGCTCCCGGAGAATCGAAGGTAGCAGGAAAGGACTCACAATGCTTGAAGAAGGACAAATCGCTCCTCCCGAATCGCGGTGGGCCGCATTCGAAAAGAGTGACGTACTGAAATATGTATTGCTGGCAGCGGCCGCCATCTACGTGATCGCCTCACTGTACCTGATGTATGGTCTGAAGACGCAGCTCACGGCGCTGGAGCAGAAGCAGGCCGCACTGGCGACGGCGCAGGACGATCTGGTCACACGCATCCATGCTACGTCTTCGGAATTAAAGCAGACCCTGACGTCGGAAGTTGGCATGACCAAGCAGGCGCTGGATGAGCGCGCCGCCGAACTGCAAAAGGAGCAGAAGGCGACTGCCGCGGCTGCTGCCAGGCTGGCCGCCCAGCAGAGCCAGCAAAGCCAGCAGATCGCCGCCGTCAACGGCGAGGTCAGCGGAGTGAAGACCGATGTTGGCACGGCCAAGACCGACATCCAGAAGACCCAGACCGATCTGGCTGCAACCAACGCCAAGCTGGAGAAGACCATTGGCGACCTCGGCGTACAGAGTGGCCTGGTAGCCCACAACGCTTCCGAGCTGGAGATGCTGAAGCGCAAGGGCGAACGCAATTACTACGACTTCACGCTGCAGAAGAACGCGCGCACCCCGGTCTCGACCATCAGCCTGCAGTTGAAGAAAGTCGATCCCAAGAAGGGCCGGTTTACCGTCGACGTGATGGCCGACGACCGAACCATCGAAAAGAAAGACCGCACCGTGGCCGAGCCGCTGCAGTTCTACACCGGTCGCGATCACATGCTGTATGAGGTGGTTATCTTTACGGCGGGCAAGAACAGCATCAGCGGCTATCTGTCGACGCCGAAGAATGCGCCCACGCCGGTAACGCCGTAGGAGACTGTGTCACAACTAAGACTGGAATTTTCTGGAGGAACAGAGCTGACGGGTAAGCGCTCAAACTAGCCGCAACGCGGCGGGATGGAGTTAGACGCGGGCGTAAGCCCGCGGTCAGGTGGAAATAGACCCGAGCCGCGCAGCCGGCGACACTGGGTTGCGACACAGTCCCGTAAGGCCACCAGAATGGAAGAGGGCGAGGTTCCAAAAGGGGAAAATAATCTCGCCAGTACACCACGTTGATGCCGTATAGATCGCGGAATCGACGGTTGCCCTGATTCGGGCATCTGATCACTTCGTAGAATGCCCTGTAATCGCTCTCACAGGCCCATAGTAAGGCGTTCCCTCGCTGGACATGCCTGAAGGTCGTCCGCCGAATCGCCGTTCGTCCTAGGGCGAATTGCGCAAAAGGTTGCACTTGTTGCGGTGCAGGACTGGTTTTAATATAGGCACGTTAGTGGCACATGAGAACCGTGGCCATCAGAAGCCCTTCACAAGAACGCCCCGCATGTCGCCCTCGCTTGCGCCCATCGGCGATGCAGGCGAATCGATTAAACCTGAGAAAGCCACGAAACATGCGAGCTTTCAATCCAGGTAAGAACGCAAGTTGGGGGGGAGTTAGTTCGAACGCAAATGGCCAACCTTGCTATTTTCGATTATCACAGATTATGAAAATAGCGAAGAACACTATCTGGTCGGAGAACTACAGCCTGGTTATATCACCGGCAACCGCGGTCACGCGGGGATACTAAAAAAAGGCTTCTCCAGATTGAGAGCGGTGACCTGGTCGAAATACTCGGTCAATAAGTGCGAAGCGGCTGCCCCGCTTCAACAATCTGCGCTTTGCTCACTTGGCCATTGCGTTCGCGGATGAACATATAGCCCTTATCGACTCGGCAAAGTATCTGCTGTCCTGAATTCATCCCCACATCAGGCCCAGGCAACGCAATCTGATAATTCATTCTTCCAACGCGAACAAAGTAGAAAATCTTGTCGCGCGTCATATCCGAGGCCTGCGAATACGTCTCGTTAGCCCACATCGTTACGTCGCACGTTTTGTATGACTGGGCAAAACCTGATGCCGCGGTCAGCAGCACAAACCAGAGGCAGCGTTTTATAGCCACAAGTCCTCCCGTAGTGGAACTTTGCAACACCCAAGTGCTTGTTTGGCGCGCTTTCTGCTGCAACAATCTTAGCGTCGTAAGGCAGCGTTATTGTTGCCAAATATCCTGGAAGTCGTCGAATAGTTACCCCCGCTTTTTTCCCACAGGGTCACGCTTTCGGAGGAAGCGACGGTAGGCCCATTCGTGTGCCCCAGCGGGCTCTACAATAAGGCGATTGCTATTTTCAGAAATCCATCTCCCAAGTAATCACGTTCCCTTGACGTCTCACAAAGGGTAAACTCTTGACCCACGGCGCGAAGCCGCATAAAACATGTCCACAGATTTCGACACGGTAGGTTCTGATGCCTGACAAAGCAGCCGCGAACCCCCTGACCCTGGCAGTTGATCGCAGCGGCGCCGCCGCCGTCGTGCGATGCAGCGGCCGGCTGGTGTCGGGCGTGAACGATCTTCTCTACGTCCAGGTCAAGCAACTGATTCCGGACTGCAAACGGATTGTGCTGGACTTGCAGGAGACCACCCACATGGACAGCTCGGGCCTGGGGACGGTAGTTCGTTTGTACGCGTCCGCCAAGTCGGCAGGCTGCGCTTTAGAACTCGCCAACATCGGCAAACCGGTCCGCTACCTTCTAGGCGTTACTCATCTCATCTCGGTATTGACGATCATCGGTGAAAACAACATCCGGCTGGGATAGTCAACGCCGTCCAGTCACCGCTGCTGAAACCTTTCTCCATAGTCGCCCGTATCAGACGCGGAGAGAAAACATGCCCGCGTCACTGACAGCGACTGAACCTTCCCAGCAACTTTCCCACTCCGCGCAGGCCGATACGCCGAACCAGCCCATCGCGCCTTGGTGGCATACCGTTCTGGTGCTGCTCCCTATCGCGATCATGTCTGTCGCGAGTGCCTACCAGCACGGGCTTCCCAACGCAAATCTGCCGGGCATGAGTTCCCGGCTATCGGGCTATTTCACGGTGATCGCGGTCGAGTGGTTTGTGGTTTGGATGATCTGGCTCGCCCTCAAACGCCGCGGGCTCTCAATCGGCAGCCTGGTTTCAGGCCGTTGGCAATCGCTCAAAAGCTTCTTCAGAGATCTGGGACTTGGCGTCGGATTGATCGTTGTCGCCGTGCCGGTGGCAAGCGGTCTGATTCACCTTCTGCGGGTCCACACCAATAGCACCTTGGCCATGATTTTGCCCAAGACCGTCTTCGAGCTAGTGGTATGGCTGGGACTTTCCGTGACCGGCGGCTTTTGTGAAGAGCTTATCTTCCGCGGATATCTCACGCGACAGTTCAGCGCGTGGACCGGCAGCCGTGGCGTCGCCATCGTCCTGCAAGGAGTGGCGTTTGGGCTAGGCCACGGATACTACGGGTTAGCCATGCTTGCCATCATGGTCCATGGTTGTCTGTTGGGATTGCTTGCCTCCTGGCGCAAGAGCCTGCGTCCCGGAATGCTGGCCCACGGGCTGCAAGATACTCTCGGCGGCGTGGTCGCGTTCTTCGCGAAGTAAAGACGTGTTCAACCGATGGGGGTGCCCCAGGTCTCGCGTTTTTCGAGACCTGGGTGAGCGCCCAATTGATTGACGACCTACGTCCCGGGGTCTCGAAACCGCAAGACCCGGGGTACCCGGCTTAGGCAAATCTTTTAGCGTTTGAGCAGAACTCTTGAACCGTTCGCTTACATGGCCGAAGTGATGGTTTCCTGATGGAAGGGCGAAACCCACTTGCCCCCCTGCTTCTGCCAGATGGAACTGGCAATCACCTTCGGAGCGATCTTCTTGCCTCCACAGGTTCCGTCCTGGCTCGCCTTGTAGGTCATCAGCACCGTATCTTTGTCGAGCCACATGTAGGCAAAATCAGACAGGCTGAAACTGGCGACCGCGCAGTTGTCGGAAGCCATGTCTTTTATGATGTTGCTCTTGCCGGTGTCCATCATGCCGCCGGCGATGTTAACTGCATTGTCAGGCAAAATATCGTTGAAGGCTTTCGAATTATTATCTTTCCACGCCTGCCAACCAGCCTGCTCCTTGGTTTGCAGTGCCTTCTCAACTGCATCCTTCGATTGCGCCTGCAGCGAAACCGCCGAGAGCACCAAAGCAAAACTCAAGACCGATACCACAGATCTCCTGGTCATGATTGTCCTCTCCTCGCCCCTTGAAAGAATGGAAATGCGACAGCATTATAATAGCGGAGGAGCACGGATTAGCAACCTCATGCCGTCCGAAACTTACCCCGTCTCGGCTTCCGCTCCCCACTGTTGGCCGGGGCACCCGGAGGACGCGTTTAGACGTCGTTCATTGTCCCGGCAGACATACGACACCCAAGCTATTGATCTGGTCTCGGCTCACGAACACCATCTTCCCGTTCTTTTCCTCTTTCACGGTGCGAAGCCAGCCACAATCGCCGCCAGTCGACATACCCAGGTCAGTCTGGGTCACGGTTTCTTCCCGCACAGGTATCAGTTGCCCTTTAGACCAGCGGTAGGTTTCCTGCTTGGAACAACCGACACAGCCCCCTTTCGACGAGGAGATCACGGTCTTGGTTTTAGGATCGGGGCGGGGATTAGTGAGCTGCGATAACTGCGGCGAGGCCACGAACTGCTTCGTTTTCGGGTCGAACAGCCATATGCAATACGAAGCGTTGCCTTGCTTGAACGCAGTCTCCAATGCCAGATCGCCGTGCCCGTCGAAGTTGTAGTCGGCAGTGTCCATGGTGCCGACCGGGCTTTCGCGCGGCACCGGTTCAGGGGTGCACACCTTCAGCGCCTGTACCTGTTTCTGGCCGCGGTACACCAGCAACTCCAGGACCTTGCCGCTAGCGGGGTCCAGACCCAGTTCAACACCATATCCGGCCACGCCGGGGATAGGAGAACCGGTCACGCCCGGCGACTGTTGCGGCGCTCCAGAATTGGCGGCTGGCAAAGATGTCGCAGCCAGCATCGCGGAGACGATAACGATTGCAATTCGACGCATCTTGACTTACCCCGGCCGGACACGCAGAAGTTCGGTGCTATGCGCGCTCCGGCGCCATCCGAACACCGCTAAGTCTACTTCACTACTTCTTCTCTTTCGGTGGATATCCCTTAAACAGTTTGGCGATAGCTTTGTCAAGGTTATTGATGTTCTTATTGGTGTTGTCATTGATGGTGTCGCTCACCGAACCGCGCCAGACAAGGTCCTTGTCCTTGGTGTCCGCCAGTTCCACGACCAGCGTGCCAACCTTAAAAACGAAGGTGTTATGGACGGCAGCATTTGCTCCCGAGTTACCCCATCCCCATTGAGGCCCAATGCCATAGCCCGCGCCTGCGACGCTCTTCTCATCCTTGATGCTGTTGCTGTAGACAACCCACAGGTCAGGGTTGGAAGTGACTTTGCTCAGTCCTTTGGCTTGCAATTGCTTGTCGACTGCGTCAACGATGCGCTGGTCCCAAAGGCCGTGGGCGGGATTCGGGCTCGCTTCCCACATGTAGGTGTGATAGCTGGCAAAATTTGCGCTGCGGTCCGCATCGATCTTCACTTTTTGCGCGAAAGCCAACGTGGAAACCAACAGGCACAGGAAACTGGCCGCCAATACTCGCGTCTTCATATAATTCCACTCCGAACAAATTGGGATTGACTGCTACACGATGAGGCTACCACGCGTGCACGGTGCAAACCATACCGAGCAATCAGCAACTAGCAATTAGCAGCTAGCCAAACCCAACACCGTGAGGGCTTCAGCCCGAGTGGAGGGACCTGCTTTCGACTTTTCCCTTAGCCCGTGAAGCCGTACCCTCGCAAGGCTTCGCCCCGTCCCTCCTACTTCGCCGCGCCGCTCTGGTCGTGCAGCACGATAGGCTTTTGGTCATAAGGGTCGATGGTCACGGTCAGGTCTCTGCGCGTATCGAACTGCTGTTGCGTGATAGGAAGTGTCACCAGTACCGTCGCTTTCTGCTCTGCGCCGGGCTGGATCTTGGTCTCGACCTGAAGCGGGCGGCCATGTCCCGCGAGATCGGGATAGGCCGTGAGATAGCGGTCGTAGTCGCTGGCCGAGGCCGCCTCGTCCGATTGATCGCCCTGGTCCGTCTTCACCGCCGCGCTGATGTCTTTCACGTACAGCGTCTTGTCGCTGACGTTTCGCAGCGTGAAGGCAACCAGAATCATGGGGCTCGGCATATTGGCCGGCTGGCTGAACCAGACGCCGTCAATGTTGCCTTGCGCCGCCGGCTTGGCCCGCTGGGTATACGCGATGATGGCGACCACCACGGCGACCAGCACAATCGCAATCGCAACCGGAGTTATCGGCGGAAGGCTGCGCTTTGCGGTACCGAACTCTTCGTAAGCAGGGCTTTGCTCCGGCGCGATTTCTGGTGTGGCGAGCTCGGGCGGAGTTTCATTCTCCGGCGCGCCAGGCATTGGCGGCATTTCCTGGTCCGGCTTCGGTGGAATTTCGTTTTCAGCCATTAGGTCACCTCACTAGCCCCTAATCCCCAGTCCCCGATCCCCCTAGCCACTAGCCCCTGGCCACTGCTTTTTCATCGCCCTGCGAAATTCCTTCTCCGGCAGCGTGTTCAGCACGTCCCCCGGCGTCAGCCACGCACGCCGCGCTTGCAGGATACCGTACTTGATCTTCTCAAAGTGCGATGTGTGGTGCGCGTCGGTGTTGATCACGATCTTCACTCCTCGTTCGCGCGCCATCCGCAGGTGCACGTCATTCAGGTCGAGCCGGTCGGGATACGCGTTCAGCTCCATCGCAACTTTATTCTGTAACGCGGATTTCAGGATCGCGCTCATGTCGAAGCCATAGGCATCGCGCCGCAGCAACAGCCTTCCCGTCGGATGTCCCAGGATCGACACGTTCTTGTTGCTGAGCGCGCGCAGCAGGCGGTCTGTCATCTGCTGCGGCTCCTGATTGAATGCCGAATGCACGCTGGCGACGACCACATCCATCTGCTCCAGCACTTCATCCGAAAGATCGAGCTCGCCGTCGGCCAGGATGTCAACCTCGATTCCAGCCATGATGGTGATGCCGCCGATCTGTTCGTTGGCCGCGCGAATGCGCGCAATGTGCTCCACCGCGCGCTTGTCGTCGAGGCCATTGGCGAAGGCCAGGTTCTTCGAGTGATCGGTGATGGCGATGTATTGATATCCGCG
>JBEKTC010000085.1:0-13742 GCA_049516475.1 Candidatus Korobacteraceae bacterium
CTCTCAACCGTTCCGGCGAGGCTGGTCACACGATTCGAAGCTTCAGTCGCATTCTGGTTGGCCTGATCGGCTGTCCGTCCGGCGGCCAGCGCCTTCTGGTCGGCGGTCCCGGCCTTCGAATTCACCTGCGCGATCCCCTGCTGGGCGCGAGTGTCCGTATCCCGGATGTCGCGAGTATTTTTCGCTGTCTGATCATCTAATTCGTTGACGTTGTTGATGACCGGAGCGGTCTGGTTGCGAACATAGTTCTTGGTGGCGCAACCCACCGTCATTAGGCTCCCAGCCAGCAGCACTGCAAGTATGGAAAGTCGATTCATGGAAACGGCTCCTCGGAAACTGTCGGCCTCGGCAAGATCAGCCCATTGGCCTGACCATGCAAGTGCAAGTCTGGTGCCACGAAGCACATGGAAGCGGGCTGAAGTTGGGCACGCGTTTTCAATTGGTTAGGGGATCAGTCAGACTTGGAAAACAGGTCCGACGACGCCTGCCGGATAATCCTGACGCGGGGAGTAAAATTTTTACCAGTTGCGAGCTGCGAATCCCTTCGACTCCAGTGGCCAGAATCGGGCCGCTTCCGTTCGGGATGACACTCAATTTGTGATTGATGGACCTTCACCAGAAAATTCGGACCCTGCCAACCTCGCCAGGCGTGTATCTGTACAAAAACGCTGACGGGCAGATCATCTATGTGGGCAAGGCGAACAACCTGCGCTCGCGGGTGCGGTCGTATTTTCTGGAAGGCGCGGCGGCCAACGCCAAGACCGGGACTCTGCTGCGCGAGGCGGTCGATCTCGACTACGTCGTGGTGGACAATGAGAAAGAAGCGCTGGCGCTTGAGAACAACCTGATCAAGCAGAAGAAGCCGCGCTACAACATTCTTCTGCGCGACGATAAGACTTATCCCTACATCAAGCTGACGATCGGCGAGCGCTATCCGCGGGTGTTTCCTACTCGGCGGTTGAAGAAAGATGGCTCGCTGTACTTCGGTCCGTACTTCCCCACCAGCCTGGCATATCGGCTTGTCGATTTGATCCATCGGCACTTCATGATTCCGTCGTGCAAGCTGGACTTGAACCGTTATTATCCGCGGCCGTGTTTGCAGTACTACATCGGGCGATGCCTGGGGCCGTGCGTCGAGGGACTCACAACACCAGAGCGGTACGCCGAGGCGGTTCACGATGTGAAGTTGTTTCTGGAAGGTCGTGGTGCGGACTTGTCGCGCTCGCTGCAGCAGCGCATGAACGCGGCAGCCGAGCGCGAACAATACGAGCTGGCGGCGAAGTATCGCGACCTGATCTCGACTGTCGATTTGCTGGAGCAGAAGCAGCGCATCGCGGCTGTCGAAGGCGATGATGCTGACGTCTTCGGCTATCACTACGAGAACGAAATGCTGGCCGTGAACCTGTTCCACATGCGCCGGGGCAAGATCGTCGACAAGCGCGAGTTCTTCTGGGAAGACCTCAGCGAGATGATCGGCGCCGCAGGCTTCGCTCCCGGCGAGTTCTTCTCGGCGCTTCTAAAGCAGGTCTATCTGGACCAGCAGTACGTGCCGCACACGATTTATGTCCCGGTGGATTTTGAAGACCGCGCGACGCTGGAGGAGATCCTGTCGGAAGGTCAGAAACGGCATGTGCAGATCCATGTCCCACAGAGAGGAGACAAGCGATCGCTCGTCGACCTAGTGGGGCAGAACGCGAAGCAGGCTTACGACCAGCGCTTCCGCGTGATGAAGCCGGCGGCCAAAGCGATCCAGGAGGCAGTGCAGGATGCGTTGATGCTTCCCGAGCTGCCGAAGCGTATCGAGTGCTTCGACATCTCGCACATCCAGGGCGCGGAGACCGTTGCTTCCATGGTGGTGTGGGAAGAGGGCAAGATCAAGAAATCCGATTATCGCAAATTCATAATCAAGAGCGTCGAGGGCGTGGACGACTTCGCCTCGATGCGCGAGGTGGTGACGCGGCGCTACAAACGTGTGCAAGAAGAGAAGCAGCAGATGCCGAGCCTGGTGCTGATCGACGGCGGCATAGGGCAGCTGCATGCGGCAGCGCAAGCGCTGGCGGAGTTGGGCATTGTGAATCAGCCGCTGGCATCCATTGCCAAGCGGGAAGAGATCATCTACGTACAAGGGCAGGAAGATGAGCCTGTGGTGCTGGACCGGCATTCGCCGGTGCTGCACCTGGTGCAGTTGGTGCGCGATGAGGCGCACCGTTTCGCGGTCACCTTTCACCGCAAGCGCCGCCAGATGCGCGATCGCAAGACGGAGCTGCTGGAGATTCCCGGCGTCGGCGAGAGGACGACGAAGCGTCTGCTGCAGCACTTCGGGAGCCTGCAAGCGGTGAAAGCTGCGGATGCGGCGGCGTTGGCGTCGGTGGTGAGCCGGTCACAAGCGGAAGCGATTCTGGAGCATTTTGGCAAAGGCAGCTAAAGCTGCGCCCCTTCAAGAAAGGCGCGTCAGATTTCCCCATCTGAGGCTGCCAATCTGCACCCCCATCCCGCTTTCACATTTCTGTTAACGGAACCTTTTCCCTTCTCGCCCGTATAAAGCTGCAGAAGTTGATCCGGTGAGCGCAAGAGCACACGCAGCGCAACCTCCAGGGTCCTCAACAACTACCGATGGAGATTGTTGACGGAAGCCACTTCAAAAGGAGAACCAATCATGGACGCGAAATATAACTGGCTGATCGACAACGGCGCGGTCCGCGTCACCTTGAACACGGTGGCCTTTGCCCTGTGGATGGTGATGGCTTTGGGATTGCTTGAGCTGGCTGCGAAAGTCTAGCTCGAGATTCTAGCCGGCGCGAATACCGATCGCGCAAAACGAGGCCCGGCCTGCACTGGCCGGGTGAATGCGAAACCCCGCGCCCCTCGCGGGGTTTCGTTTTGTTGGAAACAAGCGTCAACGCGCATCGGCTGCCACAATGGGCGCACGATCTCGTCGACAATCCGCGCGACGAACTAGCTGCGCGTGGTTTCAACTTCGCGCAGGCGAGCGGCCTTGCCACGCAGCGCGCGCAGGTAATACAGCTTGGCGCGGCGGACATGTGCCGAACGCAGGACGTCGATCTTGTCGATGACCTTGGAGTTGATGGGGAAGATGCGCTCCACTCCCTGGCCGAAGCTCATCTTACGCACGGTGAAGCTGGGCTGCGCGCCCCTGCTCCGGGCGATGACGATTCCTTCAAAGGCCTGAAGACGTTCCTTGTCGCCTTCCTTGATCTTCACGTGGACACGAACGGTGTCGCCGGGCTTGAAGGCGGGGATATCGGTGCGCCGCGTCTTGGCGAGCAGGCGGTCAATGATTTGTGAATTCGACATTGTGTTCCTTTCGGAACTAGCAACTAGCAATTAGCAACTAGCAGCTAGCTTTTGGTTCTTAACTTGCAAAAATTAGCTCTAACCCTTAACTCTGTCATCCTGAGCGAGGCGCTTCAGCGCCGAGTCGAAGGACCCCTATGACCCGAAGAATCCCTGCGGACCTTAGGCCACTCACTCTCAATTTCAGCCAGCAGCCTGCGATCTTCCTGGCTTAACTGCACTCCGCGCAACAGATCGGGCCGGTTGTGCAGCGTCTTACGCAGCGCGCAACGGCGGCGCCACTTGCGAATCTCATCGTGGTTGCCGTTCATCAGCACCTCGGGAACCGGCATCCCACGAAACTCTGCCGGACGCGTGTAATGCGGGTAATCCAGCAGGCCGCCCGAACCGCACGTCGAACTTGGTGGCTCACCCGGCAAGTTCGGCTTAACATCCGCCGTGCTCGCCGTAAACGACTCCTGCTGCGAGGATGCCGCATTGCCCAGCGTTCCCGGAACCAGGCGCGTCATCGCGTCCATGATGACGGCTGCCGCCAACTCGCCGCCGCTCAGCACGAAATCACCGACGGAGATTTCGCGATCGGCAAGGTGCTGGCTCACGCGCTCATCCACTCCTTCGTAGCGCCCACAGATGAGTACCATGCACTCGCGACTCATCATTTCCTGCGCCACCGCTTGCGTGAACATCTGGCCTTGCGGCGACAACAGCACAACCGATTCGCGCCCTTGCTCGCCGACGCGTTCCTGGCGCGGCGCAACACCAAGCGACTCCAGGCATTCGAAGATCGGTTCCGGCTTGAGTACCATACCTTCACCGCCGCCGAACGGCCTGTCGTCTACAGTGCGATGCCGGTCGTGAGCAAAGGCCCGCAGATCGTGAATACCAATTTCAATGAGCCCGGCCTCGCGCGCCCGGCGCACGATGCCATAATCCAGCGGTCCGCGAAAAAAGTCCGGAAAAATCGTGATGATCTCGAACTTCATTCGGACCACGCTAAGTTCACGTGCGCTTCCGTCGTTCGCCGGCCGATCTTGTTTCGTCGGCTTCCGTCTTCTGGCGCTGCTTCTCTTCGCCGCTCAGCGGCGCGTCCAGATCCAGAAGGCCCTCAGGCAATTCCATGTCGAGCCGTTTAGCCGGCAGGTCCAGTTTTCTTACGAATTCCTCAGCGTACGGGACAAGGAGTTCCGTCGTTGTCTCGCAGCGCCCCACCTTTCGCGCCGCACAGATCGGGAGGGTCACCACTAATAACGGGGCTTCCCCGGCTCCAAACTGCACATCGCTAACGCGGCCCAAAAACCTCTGACCATCCCAGACATCGGAACCAACAATCTCGCTCACATACGCCGAGCCCGCTTCCAACTGACTGCGCTGCTCTTGCGGAACCTGCAACTCGAAGCCGGCGAGCTGCTCGGCATCACTGATGCTATCCACGCCGGCAAACTTCAGCACCACGCCGCCTTTATGAAACCAGTGCTCCTCCAATTGCAATTCGCGGCGGCTACCGTTCGGCGCCAGTCCCGACAGCTCCCGGCGCTCGGCAAAGCGTTGCGGAAAGTCGGTGTGCAAGTCTGCCAGAACTTCGCCCCGCCGCCCTTGCGGCTTCAGCACGCGAGCGATCGTGATGAATTCGCCGGCTATTCCAGAATCTCCAACTGATAGCGTTTGCGCGTGCGCAGGCTGGCCGAGTGCAGGATGGTCCGCAGGCTGCGCGCAGTCCGTCCGTGACGGCCAATGACGCGGCCCACATCTTCCTCGGCGACCACCAACTCCAGCACCGTCTGGCCGTTTTCCTCGAAGGGCTCGACCGTGACCTCGTCGGGCGCCTCAACCAGCAGCTTGGCCAGGTATTGCATCAACGCGATGATGTCAGGCTTGCTATCCGACATTGTGGGACTCTCCTGCAATGCGACCATCGACGCTAGTTTCGGTGGCCCGGGCTAAAGCCCGAAATAGTATCAGGCATTCATACGCTGGCCTAAAGGCCAGCTCTTCCGCCGGGCTGTTTCGTCACCTAGGCGACGCTCGGGGCTTCGGTGGAAGCCTCGGTCGAAGCCTCGGTCGAAGGCGCCAGCGCACCGGCCGGATTCTTCTCCACCAGCTTGCGGACGCGGTCCGACAACTGCGCGCCCTTCGACTTCCAATAGTCGATGCGCTCGCGCTTCAACTCCACACTGGCGGGATTGGTCCGCGGGTTATAGGTGCCTACCACTTCCACCGAGCGGCCATCGCGCGCCCGATCTTTTTCAATGACCACAATGCGGTAGTACGGTTGTTTACGCGCACCGCGGCGCGAGAGACGAATCATCAACACAGAGAATGTTTCCTTTCCTGCAAATGAGCGGCCACGCGGACAGGCGCTTGCCTCACAAATACTTTCAGGCTGACCGCTTGACTCCGGCGACAACTTTTCCTCAGGCGAGATGACCGGCCCGCCAAACGCCCGTTGGGCTTGGCGAAATGGGTGCTCCAGCGATCAACGTCGCTACCGCACCCCAATGAGCGCAGCTTAGGCGCTCATCGGACCTCACATACCTGGAGGCAACAACTCCTTCAATTATTGCGGATAGAGTCGGTTTTGGCAAGGGAGAGACGAGCTGTCGCTACGATGAGCCAGCCGTGAACGGCTGGGCTAACTTAATATCGCGCCTACGGCGCTCTTCGATCCTGAACCTGCCGGTTCGCTCAGTTCATCCAAATGGGCTTATGCGCAAACTTCTGTGTGTCACTGCTCACCCCGATGATGAAGCGGGGGGATTTGGCGGAACGCTGTTGCTCTATCACGAGCGCGGGGTCGAGACCTTCGTTGTCTGCATGACGGCCGGAACGGCTGCGCGCAATCGCGGTAGTGCCCGCACGGATGAGGAACTCGCCAATCTGCGGCGCGAGGAATTCGCAGCCTCGTGCAAGATGCTCGGGGTCACGCAGGGCGAGGTGCTCGACTATCCCGACGGCAAGCTCGACCGCGTCGATCTCTACCAGGCAGTGGGCGACCTTGTGCTGCGCATTCGGCAGATTCGTCCGCAGGTGATGCTCACCTTCGGCCCCGATGGCGGACTCACGGGGCACATCGATCACGCAATGGCGGGAACGTTCGCGACCATCGCATTCGAGTGGGCAGGGCGTCCCGATCGCTTTCCGGAGCAACTTGAGCAGGGAGTCGCGCCGCATCGCACGCAGAAACTGTATTACCACACGGCGGACTTCGTGCTACCCGATCGTCAGCTTATCTCGCCTCCAACCGTCACCGCGCGGATCGAGATCGGCAAAGAGCGCTTCGAGAAGAAGCACCTGGCCTTCCGGCAGCACACCACGCAAAAGCCGCTGTTTGAGCGGGTGCGGAAGAATCTTGGCCAGCGGCTGGAAGGCACAGTCGAGATGTATCATCTGGCCGCGACACGCGAGCCACGCGACGCGAAGCTGGAGACTGATTTGTTTGAGGACGTAACCGAGGAATAGAAAAGCAGATTTCCTCGCCGACTGAAGTCGGCTCGTGATGACAAACCTACAAAAGCTTGCGACAGTGCATCCGTTCGGCAGGCCTCAGGGCATGGCTGAAGTTGCCCGCTTTAGAAACCGCCGAGCACGAACCCTTCGCGGCTCGCAAAAATGCGCCGCGTCCCAATGCTCGCGGGATATGAGGAGGTTTAGTGTCCAGGCTCAGGATGAGGGTCGAGCGAGTCGGCGATCCGATCCAGCGCAGCTTGAATATGATCCAGATCGCTCTGCAGGCTGTCATTCAATTCCAGCAGGCGGTCGGGCGCTTGCTGGAAGCGCTTGGAGATAGCGCGCAGCTTAGTTCGTCCTCGCTCGCTGAGCAAGAACGCGCTTATTCCGCCAAGTCCCAGAACCGTGAGCGGCACATACCAGCGGCGCATCGGAACCTCCTCGGTCCGACGCCAATCTTCTCAAGCGGCGCCAGTGTAAACATATCGTTACCTCGTTGCTGTCCACAATGGTTGGATGCTAGGGGGAAGCAGAGGAGTACATGCCCAGTTCGTGCTGGTAGGCAACTGAGTCGCGGCAGTGGGCCTGCCCGTGGGACTTTGCGGGAAAAGGCTGAACAAGAGCGCCGCCGGCTGAAGCCGGCTGGGTCTCGAGGTCGGCGCGCCACGCGGCGCTGAAGCGCCGCTCTACCCGTACTCGCAATGGTCTCAGCTCCCTTCCAGCGCTTCGACAATCGCGTCATGCACCTGCGGGCGGACCTGGCGAATCAGCTGCGACGCGCGGTCGGGCCAAGTGCGATTGGTCAGCAGCGCAACCGACAGCTTGCGACCGGGATCGATCCACAGCGACGTTCCGGTGAAGCCGAGATGACCGAACGCTTGCAGTGAGAACAATCTGCCCGAAGAGGAATGAGGCCGCGAGGGCGTGTCCCATCCCAGCGCGCGAGTGGTCCCGGACGGCAACGGTTCGCAATGGGTGAACAGCTTCACCGTCTCTCGCTTCAGCAGCGGCGAGCCGCCGCGCAGCAAGCATTCGGCAAAGCGGGCAACGTCGGACGCAGGCGCAAACACGCCGGCATGTCCGGCGACGCCGCCCATCACATAAGCGTTCTCGTCGTTCACTTCGCCCTGGATCACTCGTTTGCGAAACTTGCCATCGTCCTCGGTGGGCGGAATCCCGGCCTTCCACGGCAGCGGCGGTTGGAAGCGCGTCTGCCTCATCCGAAGCGGCGCGAAGATCTCTTGCGCAGCGAACAAGTCGAGCGCCAGCCCGGCTTTCCTGGCCAACAGTTCGCCCAGCAGGATAAAGCCGATGTCGCTGTAGCGGGCGCATGTGCCCGGCGGCGCGGTGAGTCGCGTGGTGAGCGCGGCATTGATCAGGTCCTGGCGCGTGGTGGCAAATTCGAACAGCTTCTCGTAGGCCGGCAATCCGCTGCAGTGCGCCAGCAGCATGCGAATGGTTACGTCCTCGCGTTTGGCCTGCTGATGCTTGGGCGCAAGCGCCACGAATTCAGGCATGGTCTTCGCCACTGGCTCGTCGAGCAACAATTCGGCGCGATCGTGAAGCATCATCGCGACGGCGGTTGTCGCAACAACTTTGGTTAGCGATGCGAGATCGAAGACCGTGTCAGGCTGAACCGCTGCCGACTTCTCGTCATAAGTGAATCGCCCGAACCCCTGCGCGGCAACCAGCTCTCCGCGATAAGTGATGGCCAGGGCAGCGCCGGGAAAAGCGCGCTCGGCGATGCCCTGGCGAATGCTGGCGAAGGCCCGCGCGAATTGCCGCTCCTGCCGCTCGAAGGCGGGACGAGGCGAGACGAATTCCTGCGGCGGTGAACTCAGAAGTCCTCTTGCGTGCAGCGAAATCGGAACGCAACCTATAATAGCTTTACCGCACAAGTGCGGGTCACAATCCATCAATGGAAAGATTCTCTTGAGCCTGCGTGTGCGCCGGCCAGCCAATGTGCTGGTGTATGTTTGCCTCATTCTTCTCGTCAGTGCGCTCGCTATGGCGCAACAATCGGCGCCGTCCGGAACATCGAAAACTCCCACGGCTGCTACCTCAGGCACGACAACCTCCAGCGCGCCGAATCCTTCCGCCTTGCCCGTTGCCCCCAAAGATGAGCAGAGCAGGTTTGCTCCGCTCGACGCCGTGCTGAAAAACGCGGTAAAGAACGGCAATGCTCCGGGCGCGGTGCTGCTGGTTGGCCACAATGGCGCGGTCGTCTACCAGAAGGCCTTTGGCAATCGCGCGGCCGGGCAAAACCCGGAGCCGATGACGACGGACACCATCTTCGATCTGGCGTCGCTGACCAAAGTGATTGCCACCACAACCTGCGTCATGCGCCTGGAGCAGCTGGGGCAGATCAAGCTCAACGATCCGGTGGCGAAGTACATTCCGGATTTCGCGCAAAACGGCAAGCAGGATGTCACCATCCGAATGTTGTTGACGCACTATTCGGGTCTGCCCGCCGACCTCGACCTGAAAGAATCGTGGAATGGCACGGACGAAGGTTACAGCCGCGCCAACGCTGCAAAGCTGGTCAATGCTCCGGGCTCTACCTTTCTGTATAGCGATGTCGGCTTCGTGGTCCTCGGCGAGCTCGTGCAAAAAGTCGGCGGCACGCCACTGGACCAGTACGCGCAAACGTATGTCTTCGGTCCGCTGGGCATGACCTCGACGCGCTTCAATCCTCCGACGTCGTGGGGACCGCGCATTGCTCCCACCCAGCGTGACGAGCACACCGGACAGATGGTGCGGGGCACAGTCCACGATCCCACCGCGCACCAGATGGGCGGAGTCGCGGGCGATGCCGGTCTTTTCTCCACTGCCGAGGATGTGGCGAAATTCGCGCAAGCCATGCTCAACGGCGGCGCGCCCATTCTGTCGCCGCTCATCGTGGAGAAGATGACCACGCCGCAACAGCCGTCCAACATGCCTAACGTGCGCGGCCTGGGATGGGACATCGATTCGCCCTTCTCGTCCACTCGCGGCGAGTTGCTGCCCATCGGCTCGTTCGGCCACACCGGTTTCACCGGCACATCGCTCTGGATCGATCCGACCACGAACACCTACGTCATTCTCCTGACTAACTCGACCATGCTGAAGGATGGCAACGTGATCGGTTTGCGGACGGAGATTGCGACCGCGGTTGCCTCGGCTCTGCAACTGACTCCAAGCCAGGAGCAGAAGACACGGCTGGCGCGCATTACCGGCTACAACGAAACGCAAATGGCCGAGCGGCGAATCGTGGTCCGCAATGGCAAAGTGCTGACTGGCATTGACGCGCTGGAAGAGCGGCAATTCGAGCCGCTCAAAGTTCCGAATGTCCCAACTCCGCACATCGGACTGGTCACCAACCAGACCGGCATCGACAGCCGCGGCAAGCGGACCATCGACATTCTGGCGCGTGCGCCAGGAATGCAGCTGGCTGCAATCTTCACTCCCGAGTACGGCCTGCAAGGCATCTCCGACACGACCGACGCCGCAACCTCCAAGGATGCTGCAACCGGTGTTCCCATCTACAACGTCTTCGGCGAAACCGATGCCAAACGTCGCCCGCCGCTGGATGTGATCCGCAAGCTGGATGTGCTGGTCGTCGATCTGCAAGACGTTGGCGCTCGCTTCTCCAGTTACGAAAGCACGCTGGGATATTTTCTGGAGGCGGCGGCCAAGGCTAAGAAGCCCATCGTCGTGCTCGACCGTCCCAATCTAATCACCGGAGCTTATGTGCAAGGCCCTCTGTCGGACGCTGGCCAGGAGAGCTTCGTCAACTACTATCCGCTTCCGGTGCGGCATGGCATGACCATCGGCGAACTGGCAAAGCTGTTCAACGAGGAGAAGCACATCGACGCTGACCTCACCGTGGTGCCCATGCGCGGCTGGCTGCGCGGCGACTGGTTCGACTCCACCGGAGTCACCTGGGTGAACCCAACGCCCATCATTCACACCCTTGACCAGGCGACGTTGTATCCGGCGGTCGCGCTGATCGAGGGCACCAGCGTTTCCATCGGCCGCGGCACCGATATGCCCTTCCAACTGGTGGGCTCGCCCTACTTCACCGCCAAAGAGCTTTCCAGCTATCTCAACGCTCGCAACATTCCCGGAGTGCGCTTTGTACCTGTCTCGTTCACTCCGACCTCCGGACCGTTTGTCCGCCGTGAGTGCTACGGGGTGAACATCATCGTCACCAATCGAGAGGAGCTGGACGCGCCGGAGTTGGGGTTGGAACTGGCGGCAGCGCTCCACAAGCTTTCGCCTTTGGGATACGACCTGAGCCACATGAATCAGTTGCTGGTGAATAAAGCGGTCTTCGCCGCCTTGCAGGCGGGACAAGATCCGAACCGCATTGCCGCGGATTGGCGCGAGCAGCTCAATCAGTTCATGGATCTGCGCGTGAAGTACCTGCTGTATTGAGCACTTCATTTCGGCGGTGGAAGAGCCGCTTAGCGTGTCGACGTCAGTTCCGGGAGGGGAGCCGTTACCTGGCGCTGCTTCACCACTCGCGTCGAAAGTAGGTAGACCACCACCTGAAGCACGGCCGCTCCAACGGTATCCAGCACCACATCCTGCCAGCGTCCGGTGCGCGAAGGAATAAACGTCTGGTGGATCTCGTCGAACGACGCGGTGACTACCGTTGTCAACATGCCAATCAGCACCCATTCTGCTCGCCATAGATCGCTGAGATATGTTCCCCACGTGCGTTTCAAAAGCGGCTGTAGCCGGTCGCGATTGGTGTTGCGTAGCGCGAGAAAGACGAGAATACTGAGGATTCCGTAGCCCAGGAAGTGTCCGCTCTTGCGCAGAACCTCGTCGAGCTGTTGCACGAATGACGGTGCCACATGCGGAACGACGACCGCAATCACTTTGTACAGGACCACCGTTGTATTGGCTGCTGACGCCGTGTCGGTGGATTCCATGCGGATGACGCCTAGCCAGACCAGGACCAGCCACCAGTTGCGCACCAGAGATCGAAATGTAGGCTTCAGCAAAAGTTAAACTTATCCTGCGTGGGTTTGTATCCGCGCTTTGCCATTCTCGAATGAACGCGCGCGTCCTTGCCTATTCCACCCGGTAGTTGGGCGCTTCGCGGGTGATCATCACATCATGCACGTGGCTTTCGCGAAGTCCTGCGCCGCTGATGCGCACGAAGCGCGCCTTCTGTTGCAGCTCCGCAATGCTGCTGCAGCCCACATAGCCCATGCCGCTCTTCACTCCGCCCACCAGTTGATAGACGATCATGCCGACAGTGCCGCGATAGGGCACGCGTCCCTCAATGCCTTCGGGCACCAGCTTCGCCAGCCGATTGCCGTCACTGCCGTCTTCGCTGAGGACGGGCACCGAAGAATCCGAGTCGGTAGTCTGGAAGTAGCGCTCGCTGGAGCCTTGCGCCATCGCCGCGAGCGATCCCATGCCGCGATAGGCTTTGAACGAGCGGCCCTGGTACAGAATCGTTTCGCCTGGACTTTCTTCCGTTCCGGCCAGCAGTGAGCCGATCATCACGCAGTGCGCGCCCGCGGCGATCGCCTTGGTGATGTCGCCGGAGTACTTGATGCCGCCGTCGGCGATGACCGAAACGTCGCTGTCACGAGTGGCGCGGGCCGCCTCTGCGATGGCCGTGATCTGCGGCACACCCGCGCCGGTTACCACGCGGGTGGTGCAGATGGAACCCGGCCCGATGCCGACCTTGATGCCATCAGCTCCGGCGCGGGCTAATTCGCAGGCGCCGTCGAAGGTGCCTACGTTGCCGGCAATGAGATCCACCTGGGGCAGCGTCGCCTTGATCTTGCGGATGGCTTCGATGACACGCGTTGAATGTCCATGCGCGCTGTCGATGGCCAGCAGATCGACTTTGGTGCGGACCAACTCCTGCGCGCGCTCCAGATAGTCGCCGGTAGCGCCCACAGCCGCGCCCACGCGCAGCCGGCCGTGATCGTCCTTGGCAGCAGTGGGATACTTCAGCCGCTTCTGGATGTCCTTCACCGTAATCAGGCCCTTCAGGTTGTACTGATCGTCGACCACCAGCAACTTCTCGATGCGATGTGTGTGCAGGATCGCCTCGGCGTCGGTGAGCGTGGTGCCGACCGGAACCGTGATCAGGTTCTCCTTGGTCATCACTTCGCTGATGGGAATGTCGGTGCGGGTCTCGAAGCGCAAATCGCGGTTGGTCAGGATGCCGACCAGCTTCTTGTTCTTGGTGACCGGCACGCCGGAAATGCGGTAATGCCGCATCACCTCCAGGGCATCGGAGATCTTCTGCTCCGGCGAGACGGTGATGGGATCGACGATCATACCGCTCTCCGAGCGCTTCACCTTGTCGACTTCGCTGGCCTGCTGCTCGATGGTGAGATTGCGGTGGATGATGCCGAGCCCGCCCTGCTGCGCCATGGCGATGGCCATGCGCGATTCGGTCACCGTGTCCATGGCAGCGCTGATGAGCGGAACACGCAGCTCGATGTTGCGGGTCAGGCGGGTGGTGGTGTCCGCCAGCGCAGGCACAACGTCGGACTTGGCGGGCAGCAGCAACACGTCATCGAAGGTCAATGCCTCAGGGACAGGAAAATTGATCATGATATCGGTTTCCGTGGGGGGTAAACGATTATTGTAGAGTTGCGCTGGCGGTTAGGCAAACGCGGAACCGTCTAGAATCCATCTCGCTCTGTTGACACCCTTGCGTCACACTTGAATGCGTGGTGTGCGAGTAAGTTTGATATACCCGCAATCGAGTCCCGCAAAGCGGGACGGCGACAGGATAGCCCAGCACGCAGCGGGCTCCCCGGTTCGCCGTTTTTTGGGCGAACTGGGGAGGCGGAGTGCTGGGTAGGGGCCACCTTAAAGAGTTCGAGCCCCTTCAGGGGCGGCAGATGGGGATCTCAACGGAGTCCAAGCTATCTCATAAATGCTTTGTGTCACGGCTTCAGCGGTGCCGAAAGCTGCCGCCAAATCATGGGCTTTGGTCCCTGCGATACCTCGAGAGGTCTAAG
>JBEKTC010000086.1:0-13731 GCA_049516475.1 Candidatus Korobacteraceae bacterium
CCACTATCCACTGCTCTCGCCCCCCGGAGAGTTCCCATTGGTAAACAAAAGGGAGGCAAGTTTGCACCCACCTCCCTCGAACTCCCCAGTTCGTCTCCCTCTGGAAAAACTCCCGAGGGGCGAAACCTGCGTCAGGCCGTTTGCGCCCGACCTTTTCCTCAACTCAAACTATGTTTCCTTGTTGGCGAAGAATGTGGGTCTGTACATTCCTGCTCGCTAACAATTAGACGCACTTATTAGCTGAATGGAATCATTAAATATGAGTTAAGTAGTGTAAAGTATGGCGCGCAAATCAGGTGGTAAACGGGCTGGGCCACGTCGAACTAACATGCGTAATATGATGATAATTAAATATTTATCTACATTGTGGCAGGGGGAAAGCGGGGTTCCGTTACTGGTTATAATTGGCTTCCATTGTTAGGACATTTTACAAGGCCGATTGTGTATTATCGTAGTATAACTACTGTCACATTTTAGTGCGTAACTCTTACATGTCAATGCTGAAAAACGCAACAATAAGCCGCAATCGCATGATTATGCAGGAGATATAAACTTGGCAAACAGGGAACAACTCCCCGTCCCATGTGATACAATGAACTTAGAATTGAAGTTGAGAGATCCTCAGCTGCCCCAGCCGAAAGCGGCTGGGTTTTGTGTTTCTGGGGCCATGTCAGTTCTGAAACTCTCAGGATTTCTGCCCGGCAGATCACGCCAAATAAGCCGTTGCGGCTCTGATAATCCGTTTTCGCGGACTTTTTCTGCTTGCTATCTCAATACGGTTGCCTCAGACCACTGTGTTCGTTATCTGGCCCAACTTGCAGCATGTTCCCTGATTGCAACCGGGAGTTCGCGTAGTGCAGTGCTGCTAATCTGCTCCCACAAGTCCAAGTTCACAATTTTCCAGGAGAATGTCATGACCCAGAATGCATGGAAGTACGTGATCGCTGTGTCTCTGTTCTCAGCCTACACGCTGGCTGCGGTTCCGTTGTTCGGTCAGGCCCTGACCCAGCCGGTTCAGGTGGTAAACACGCCCAATGTCAACGTCGTCAATACTCCCAGCGTAAGCGTTACCAATACGCCGAGCGTAAGTGTCAGCAATACGCCCAGCGTTAACGTCGCTAACACTCCCACCGTCGCCCTGGAAGCAGGGGCTGGTGTCAACGTCTCCAGCCCGCTCGACGGCGAGGGCAATCCCACCCCACTGGCGGTGTTGGACGCCGTTCAGCCCTACGAGGACAGCTGCTTTATCTTTTTTGCTGGATCCAACAGCGGGAACTGCAGCTTCCAAGCCATTCCCTCAGGAAAACGGCTGGTGACTCAGGAGTTCGATGCAGCGGGGACCCTAGAAACGGGATTGAAACCGGTATTCATAGGCTTCGAGACCAATTCCACCGCTCCGCATTTCTTCCCTGCGACATTCATGGCCAGTGCCAACGGCTACGACAATTTCGCAACCCATCAGGAAACGCGCCTGTATGCGCCCCCGTCCGCGGCGCCGTTTTGCTTCGTTGGCGTGACCTCCAATTCGAATGGAAATTATGGGTGCGAGTTCTCCGGATTCCTGGTCGACGTTCCCTTGGGCAGCTCCGGCGCCGTGGCGCCTGGCGTACAACGTCAACATCCGGCGCTGCCAAACGGGCGCAACCCTGGGCTGGGACGGCAACCGAACAACACAGGGCGCTGACTTCCGCCGGAGCATGCGTCCTGAAATGTGAGCTACCTCAATGAGACGCGCACCGGATTGCTTCTTTTGCTGCCAGGTTGCGCGTCTGCCATTCGAACGCTAATTCCCGGCGGAGCAAGATGCTCTGAAAGCTAATTCTGCGCTTGGCAGATCACGCACTTCAGGTAAGCCGTCTCGGGGACATTGAGCAGCGCCGGATGGTCCATCGCCGCACCGCGCTTTTCCAGGATTCGCACGCGCCGTCCGGCATCCGCCGCGGCCGAGCCCAGCATCTCCAAAAACTCCGCTTCGCTGACGTGAAACGAGCAGGAGCAAGTGACCAGGATGCCACCGGGACGAAGCATCTTCAGGGCGCGAAGATTGAGCTCCTTGTAGCCGCGAAGAGCGGTTGTTACGGTGCGTTTCGTCTTGGCAAACGCAGGCGGGTCCAGGACGATGGTGTCATACTGTCGGCCAGCCGTCGCGTAATCCTTAAGCAGGTCGAATGCGTTGGCCTCGATCCACTCGATCTCGCCGCAGCGATGCCCTTCGCGATTGAGTTGCTCGTTCTGCTCGGCGACTTCGAGCGCGGGCCGCGAGGAATCGACCGCAGTAACTTTGTCGCAGACCCGCGCCAGATGCAGCGCAAATCCTCCCTGATAGGTGAAAACGTCCAGCGCCTCTCCCCGAGCATAACGAGCCGCTGCCGCGTAGTTCTCGCGCTGATCGAGAAACGCCCCGGTCTTCTGCCCGCTTAGGCCGTCGAAGTGGAAGCGAACGCCGTTCAGCGTGAAGATGGTGCTCGACCGCTCGCCTCGCAGTAGTTGAGAATCGCGCGCCGGCAACTCCTCCAGCTTGCGAATGTGCGCATCCACGCGTTCCAGCACACTGGCCTCGGGAAAATGTTCGGACAGCGAGCCCAGCACGACTTGGCGCAGATCGTCGCGATCGAACGCCTGAGTCAGTGCCTGCATTGCCAGGACATCGTTGTACTTGTCGACGATCAGGCCGGGCAGCAGGTCTGCCTCGCTGAAGATGACACGGCAGGAATCGGTATCACGCGCGGTCTGCCGGCGAAACTCGATGGCGCTGGCGATTCGGGCACGCAGCAGACCCGGCAGCGCGTCTTCGGCGATGTCATCGGCGCTTAGCAGCCTGATCGCGATCTGTGACGCGCTGCTGTAGAGCGCCGACCCTAGCCTTTTGCCGCGCTCGTCCCGCACCTGAACCAGCGCGCCAGGCGCGGCCTCGGCCGACACTAGGTCCGAGCGGTATACCCATAGGTGTCCGCCGCGCAGCCGGGCCGCACCGCGCTGGCTGACCGTTATCACCGAACGGGAATCGTCCAAGACATCCTCCGTGAAATCGAAGACTTATCTTATCCGCTTGTAGATTTGCTCTACCGCTTCTACCGTATCGATCTCCTTGGGCAGCTTGTCTTGCCGCACGCGCACGATGCGGGGAAATCGCAAAGCAAAGCCGCTGTCGTGCCGGTCGGAGCGCATGACGGCATTGAACGCCACCTCCAGCACAATCTTCGGTTCCACTTCGCGCAAATGCCCGTGATCGGCGGTGGTGTGCGCCAGGAACCATTCGGTCAGCTCGGCAATCTCCTTGTCCGTCAGCCCTGAATATGCCTTGCCGATGTTGACCAGCTCTTCGCCTTTGCGCACCGCGAAGGTGTAATCGCTGAGCACGTGGATGCGCTTGCCGTGTCCGAATTCTGCGGCGGTGACCACGACGTCAAGCGTTGCCAGCTCGCGCTTCAGCTTGAGCCACCAGCGGCCACGGCGGCCGGGCATGTAGGGTGACTCGAGGTCTTTGATCATCAGGCCTTCATTGCCGCGAGCCATCGCCTGCTCGAAATACTGCTCCAGCTGTTCGGCCGAGTCCGCCCGCATGGACGGCGCGCGCAACACCCATCCCGACACGGCGGCCTCCTCAATCTGCGGCTCGAACAGCAACTTGCCTTGGGCGTTGACGACCGGGCGCGGCGCGATCCGACTCGCGCCGGCGAAGACGCGATCGAGAACCTTTGCGCGTTCCGAGAGCGGCTGGTCGAGCATGAGTTCGCCTCCGGCATAAATCACGTCGAAGACGACATAGGCGACTGGCACTTCGGTCATGAGCTCCGGGCTGACCTGCTTGCGGCCGTGGCGTTTCTGGATTTCGCCGAAGGGCATGGCGTGTCCCCTGCCCATCGCGCCGACTGCGGACGCGCTGGGGGCCCGGCCGTCCTCGCTGTCGCGCCAGGCGACAATTTCGCCGTCAAGGATCACCTCTCCGGCGAATTCGCTTAGCGGACCCACCAACTCCGGAAAGGACGGTGTCACTTCGTCGAGAGTGCGCGAAAACAACCGCACCTGTCCGCCGCCGCAATGCGCCTGCGCGCGAATGCCGTCGTACTTGTCCTCCACCAGGGCATTCTCGAAATATTGGAAAGCCTCTTCGGCGTCGGCCGCCGGGCTGGCCAGCATGAAGCCGATGGGATGAAACAACCTCATGCGCGCTTCGTCCAGACGGTGCTCCGCGGCAAGCTGCAGCGTCGCGCCAATGTCGCCCAGCAGCATATTGGCGCGCTGCACGCGGCCCAGCGGCTGGTCATAGGCCTTGGCAATCGCTTCTTCCACCAGGCTTTCTTTCAGGCCAATGCGCAGTTCGCCGGTGATGATCTTCAGGATGTACTTCGCTTCGAGGGCGGTCGCGCGTTCCAGCAACGCCTTGAGGACCGCAGCTTTGGCTGTTGCCGTCCGGGTCTCGGCGATCTGGTCGAAAGTCGAGCGGACTTCTTGCAGCGTGATCGTCGGGGATGCCGGGGCTTGCGCCAGCAAAACATCATAGGCGGCCGCGCCCAGATCGCCGCGCTGGCGATAAGCGGCAGTAAGAGCAGACGCATCGCTGGCGTTTTGAAAGGGCACGCCTTCATGCGTGCCGCCAGCGCCCATCATATTTTTGTCATCCCGAGCGGGCTTCAGCCCGCGAGGGATCTGCTGTTCCGATCCTGCGCCTGCGCTCTTCTGTCCTGCTGCAAGCTCGGCAACGAGCTTCGACAACAGCGATCCGCCGATTTGCAACGTGCGCTCGTCGAATGCGGAAAAGGCGCCTCCGGAGAGAAAGACGGCGGAAATCGCGGCGTCCGGCAACTCCCGCGAGCGGAAGTATTCGGCCAGGAACGCGACCTTCTCGGTCTTCTTGGTGGTGGCGGCGATGTGCTCGCACAGCTCGGCCAGGCGTTGCATAGCGTTGACCGCTTTGGATGCGGCGACGCTCGATCGGGACGCAAGGCAAAGGGTAGAGTGGCGCTTCAGCGCCGCTCTCGCCATGGACTGCAAGTAGTAGGGGCTGTGGTGGTCATTTTCTAATGACCACCGCAGCCCCAGATTCACAGGATCGCGCTGAACGCCGGCCTGAAGGCCGGCTTCTACCCGTCACATGCCCTACTGCCCCCTAGCCTGGGTTGATGCGCGCTGCTGGCCGGCATAGTATCCGCTGCGCGTCCGCACTTGCAGCTTCTTATAGCCCTTGGCTTGCGCTTCGACTTTCACCGTGCGATAGCCGCCGGCGCTCTGTGGCGTCGAGGGTTTGTACCCGATGGTGTACTGGTTGCGGATGTCGTGGGCGATCTGTTGGGTTATCGCTTCCACCTCACTCAGGTCCTTGGGAAAGAATGCGACGCCGCCGGTGTCCTCGGCCATCTCGCGCAAGGCACGCCGCGCCCGCTTGCCGTGCTCTTCACTTAGCAGCCCAATCGTGTAAATTGTCGGGCCATTCTGTTCCTGCAATCGGCGCAGCGCCTGCTCCAGCGACTCCCGGCTGGCATTGTCTTCGCCGTCGGTCACCACCAGCAGGACTTTCTTCTCCAGGTCGCCGCTCTTTTTCAGATGATCGGCAGAGGCGACGACAGCGTCATACAGCGCGGTGCCGCCCCGCGACTCGATCCGCTCCAGCGCGTCCTTGAGCTTGGGGATGCTGCCCGTGTAGTCCTGATCGAGGAAATATTCTTCGTTGAAGTTGACGACAAAAACTTTGTCTTGCGGATTGCTGGAGCGCACCAGGTTAACTGCGGCCGCATTGACCTGCGGGCGCTTCTCGCGCATGGAACCGGAATTGTCGATAACGATGCCCATCGCTACCGGGATATCTTCGTTGTGAAACGAGGTTATCTTCTGCGGCTTGCCGTCTTCCAAAACGTTGAAGTCGCCCTGGGTGAGATTGGTAATCAGACGATTGCGATCGTCGACCACCGTAGCATGAAGCGTGACTTCATCCACTTCCTTCTTGAAGATATAGACGTCATCGTGCTGCGCAGCAGGCTCTTGCCCTTGTGTCGTCGGTGGCTGCACGTTATCGCCGGACTGGTTGGGAGCTTTGGGAGGCGCGGGTTGCTGCGATTGATCCTGAGCTCCAGGCTGAGCGGGAGGAGCGCCGGAATTCTGGGCTGCCAGCCACGTGCTCATCAACAAAATCAGTGTAATCAGGAGAAGGTAGTATTTATTCCGTGGGTGCATAGTATCCAGTTTTGGCGTAAACGTGCAGCGGTGGCAAGCCTCTGGGAGGATTCAGCTTCACCTTGATCTTTCGCCACTTGCCATCGCGTCCTGGATTAGTTGGACGGTATCCGAGGACATATTGGTTGCGCAGTTCAATGCCTATCTTGGTAGCTACATCCGCCAGTTCGTTGGGCGAGTCGATGACAAAGGTCCTCCCCCCGGTTACTTCTGTAACGTCACCGAGCAGCGCCGGACCTTCCCGTTCCTCCGGAGTCTTGAAGTCGCGATCAAAGAGCCCGATGCCGTAGATCTGAACATCCGCTTCCCGCACCATCGCCTTGATCTCGCCTTCGGTGTAGCGGCTGTGGTTGTCGCCGCCATCGGAGATGATCAACAGCGCCTTGCGCTCATAGTGCGCTTTTCTCATGCGGTTCATGCCCAGATAAATGGCGTCCAGCAAAGCCGTCCGCCCCTTGGGAATTGCATACACCAGCTTGTTTTGGATGTCCTCGACGGAGGAGGTGAAGTCCACCAGCACTTCCGGCTTCTCCGAAAACGTGATCAGGAAGAACTCGTCCTGCGGATTGGCGGTGCGGAAGAACTCAACTACAGCCTGGCGCGATTTGTCGATCTTGTCGGCCATGGAGCCGCTGATGTCGAAGATGACGCCCAGCGAGATCGGAGCGTCTTCACTGGAAAAGTGCCGGATCGTTTGCGGCTTGCCGTTGTCGGTGAGCTCGAAGTTCTCCTTTTCCAGCCCCGTTACCAGCCGGTTCAAAGGATCGGTAATGGTCACCGGGACCAGCACCAAATCCACATCCTTCTTCACCGGCTTGGTGTGGGTGCGCAGCGTGGGATCGCCGGGAATGTCTGGTACTGGTGCGGCGTCGGCCTTCTTGGTCTCGCGCGGAGTGATGTGGATGTCATCGTTCTGCGCAAATGCGGGCAGCGTCGCGCAGCAGGCGAGAATGCACAAGCCAAGCAGCAGGAGCAAGGTCCGGGAAACGAGCACGGTTGATTGGACGGGCTGGCCGGGAAAAAGTCCCGCCGCACGATTACGATACCGAGGCTGGATGGCCGAGCCACTTGACCCGAATGCCGAACTGCTACCGCGGGCCATAGGATCCTCTAAGGCGTGTGCTGATGTTATCACAGCTTGCGGCAACCGGATCAGCCTCCATCGCCGCCATCTGCAATGCTTCTACGCCCGGTCGGCTGAACCTTTGGATGTGATTCACGTCATTCTGGTTTCCTTATTGTTGTTGCTACAATCACCCTTCCCGAGGCTCTGTCAGCTCACCACGGAGACACGGAGAGCACGGAGAGTTCTCAAATGTTGGTCACTCCGTGTCCTCGGTGCCTCCGTGGTGAACACAAGACTGACAACTCTGCGCGTCGGGAGCAGGGGCTCTTTCTCATGGCAGACATACTTCCTTTTCGTGCTCTTCGTTATGACCCTTCGAAAGTGACCGCGGGCGAGGTAATGACTCAACCCTACGACAAAATCACGCCGGCGATGCAGGACGAGTATTATGCGGCCAGTCCTTACAACCTGGTGCGGATCATACTGGGCAAGTCTCAGCCGGACGACAATGATCAGCAGAACGTATATACCCGGGCTGCCGCCAGCCTGCGGCAATGGCAGGCCGAAGGCGTCCTGCTACGCGACGCTGAACCCAGCATCTACGTTTATGTCCAGAGGTTTAAAGTTCCCGGCGATGCAACCGGAGCCGAGGCGGAACGGCGCGGCTTCATCGCCCTGGGCCGCGTGGAAGACTACGACCGCAAGGTGGTCTTTCGCCATGAGCAGACGTTGAGCAAGCCCAAGGCCGACCGCCTGAACCTTCTGCAGGCAACGCAGGCGCATTGCGAACAGATCTTCATGCTCTACAGCGATCCGGCGGACGAGGTTGGCAAGCTGTTGAAGCCGGACGGGCCGCCCACCGTCGAACTGCGCGACGAATACGGCGTTCTGCACCAGATGTGGAAGGTCTCCGATCCGGCGACGGTCGCAGCGGCGAAAGCCAAGATGGCGGACAAGAAACTGATCATTGCCGATGGCCATCATCGCTATGAAACCGCTCTCAACTCTCGCAATCAGATGCGGCAAGAATCGAAAGGCGATCCGGACGCTCCCTATGAACGCGTCGTGATCACCTTCGTCAACATGGATGCGCCCGGGCTGGTGATCTTGCCCACCCATCGCGTGGTCTTTGGCTTGGAGAACTTCAGCATCTTCGAGATGGTTGCCGAGCTGCGGAAGTATTTTGAGGTCGAAGACGTAGGGCTGGTGTCGGACGTCCAAGCCGCTGTGCGCCGGCTGCATGAGGCTGGCAAGGATCGCACAGCACTGCTGGCGGTAACGGCGCACAGCGGCTTTCTGCTGCGTGCTCGCAAGGATGTGCAGCCAGCGCGGCTAAAAGATCTATCCCCGCAGCAGCGCGGGCTCGACGTGGTGCAGTTGCACAAGCTGGTGCTGGAAGAAATCCTCGGAATGTCCGAGGAGGACATCCGCGCGCAGAAGCACCTGAAGTACATTCGCGACGCTGATGAGGCCGTGGATGAGGTGCGCGGCGGCGCCGCACAAGTGGCGTTCCTGATGAATCCGGTGCGCATTGAGCAGATGCGCGATATCGCGTTTGCCGGCGGAGTGATGCCGCAGAAATCCACCGATTTCTATCCCAAGATGCTGAGCGGTCTCACCATCTATTCGCTGCAACAGGCGACCTAGCAAGCTGCTGAAAAACTCTGGGTTGTGGACTTGCTCGGGTAGTGCGGCGCTTCAGCGCCGCGTTCAAGCCCCTTGTCTCTGATCCTGAGCCGGCTTCAGCCGGCTGCACCGAGCCCTTTTTCGACTTTTTCAGCAGCCTGCCAGGGATAGGCCGCTTTTTCTTTGGTCATCACGAGCTGGCGCCCGCGAGGGATCTGCTTGCAGAATCCTCGCGGCTATGTCGAAGCCTCTTTCCACTGCTCTGCATTGCATATATCGTTGAGGGAACCCTGTACATCGTTCATGGACCGACTGGATGACTTCAAGGCTCCCACTGCCGGATAACCGTTCCCGCCTCTGGCTCGCTGTAGTTCTGCCAGCGATAGGGCTGGCCGTCCTGGTCACGCATCTCGCGACGGTGCATGCTCAGCCGGCGGACCAGCTCACGGTCTATTCTCCGCAAACCTCGTACTCCGTTCCGCTGTTGGATGTGAAGGGTCTGCCTTATGCCGGGCTGGTTGACCTGCTTGAGCCACTCGGCGAAATCGATGCCCGTCCCGATGGCAAGAAATATAAGGTGAAGTTCACTCCGCCAGGTGGCCGCGCAGTCGAAGCACAGTTCAATGAGGGCAAGGACAAGGCGAAGCTCCTGGGACAAAACTACAAGCTGCCGGCGAATTTCGTTCTGCAAAACGACCGCGGCTACGTTCCACTGAGTTCTGTTCCAGAGATCGTGAACAAGCTGCTGGCGAAGCCTGTCCAACTGCACTCTGCGGCGAGGCGCCTGTTCGTCGGCGACGTTCCTATTCGCTACAGCCTGGAGCTGGACAAGAGCAACCCGCCCAAGTTGGTGGTGAGCTTCCCCAGCCCGGTGAATCCTACGGTTGCCACTGAGCCGGGACGCGTGCGCTTCACCTTCCACCGCGAGCCCGTGGTCTCCAACGGACAAGATAGCGTCAACTTCGAGGATGCGATGATCACGGGCGCGGTCTTTGCCGAGCACGACGGGCTGGCCGAGCTCGACGTGATGGGCACGGCTCCGTTGATGGCCAACTTCGCCGACGGAGGCAAGACCATCATTGTGACCCCCGTGCCTCCTCCGCCTCCGGCACCGCCGGCTCCAACGCCGGAGCCACAAGCTCCCGCGCAGACCCAGGCGCCACAGCCGAAGGCGCCGTCCGGCCCGCGCTTCCTGGTGATCATCGATCCCGCCCACGGTGGCGCCGACAGTGGCGCGTCGATCACTCCGTCGCTGGTGGAGAAAGATGTCGTGCTGGCGCTTGCCCGGCGTGTTCAGCGCGAGCTGGCCAGCCGTGGCATTGCCGCTGGAATGCTGCGCAACTCCGACATCGCCATCTCGCTGGATCAGCGCGCCGCGTGGGTCAATGCTGCGCGTCCGGCGCTGTACATCACGTTGCACGCCGCCAACACTGGACGAGGGGTGCATGTCTTTACCTCAATGCTGCCCCCGACCAGCCAGCCGCGTGATGCTGGATTCTTGCCGTGGGACACTGCGCAAGCCGCGTTCCTCGACTTGAGCGGCGTGGCCGCGGGATCGGTGGCTGCAGAGTTGGATTCGCGAAAGTTGCCTAACACCACGCTGGTCGCCCCGCTGCGGCCGATGAACAACATCGCCGCGCCCGCAATCGCCGTTGAGATCGCGCCTCCCGACGACAACGTGGACAACATCGCCAGCGCGGAGTATCAGGAGCAGGTGGCTCAATCGATCGCCGCCGGCATTGCCGCTGTGCGCTCCAAGCTGCCGGAGGTGCGGCCATGACGCTGCCCCAACCCGATCCACCCAAAACCAGGACGGCTTGGGAGTCCCGGTACATCCTAGTCATGTTCGCCGTGCTCGCGATCGTTGCCATTGGCCTCGGCTTTTATGCTTTGCATCTGAAGCGCAAGGTCGCGCGTGACGCGCAGGCGGCTGCCGAGCAGCAACTGATCGTGACGCCTCCAGTGAACGGGCCTCCAGAGCCGGTGATTTTGTATATTGCCAACGACAGCGACGGGACCCTGCGCAAGACGCAGGTCAATATTCCCTTGCCGGCCGAACGCAGCGAGCGTGCCCGCGCCGTTCTGCGGACGCTGCTGGCACAATATCTGAAGTCGCCATCGCCGCATCCCATCGGGCCGGCCTCCGATGTGCGCTCCGTTTATCTGCTCAGTGAGGATACGGCTGTGGTGGATACGAACTCGGCGTTCGCTGACGCGCATCCTTCCGGCGTACTCGCTGAGGAGCTGACCGTCGCGTCGCTCGTGTTGACCCTGAACGCGAACGACAGCAAGATCGCGCGCGTGAAAATCCTGGTGAACGGGCAGGAGCGCGAAACGCTCGCCGGACATGCCGATCTGAAGCGCTTCTACGAGGCCGGCAACATCGGCCAGGTAGTAAAGGACATGCAGTGACATTGCCTCGCATAGGAGTCTTCGACTCGGGTGTCGGCGGCCTTACCGTTCTGAAGGCCATAGCCGAGCAGTTGCCCGCTCACTATCTTTACTTCGGCGACACGGCGCGCCTGCCGTATGGGACCAAGTCGGCGGAAACGGTCGCGCGCTACGCCATCGGCGCAACGCGCTTTTTGGAGAAGCAGAACATCGATCTGCTAGTCATCGCGTGCAACACCGCGACCGCGCTGGCACTGCCGCAGATCAAAGCAGCCGCGCATGTGCCGGTTGTCGGGGTGGTCGAGCCGGGCGCGGCCATGGCCGCCGAGGTCAGCAAGAAGCGCGCCGCCATTGTGATTGCGACGGAAGCCACCGTCAGCAGCCACGCCTATCGCGATGCGCTGCAACGCCACGGTCTGCAATCGCTGGAGAAAGCCTGCCCGCTGTTTGTGCCGTTGGTCGAGGAGGGTTGGATTGAGCATCCTGTGACCGAACAGGTGGCACGAATTTATCTGGGCGAGGCAACTGCGCAATCTCCCGACGGCGCTGACGTTCTGGTGCTGGCCTGCACGCACTATCCGCTGATCGCGCCACTGCTGCGCAGGATCGTACCAGAGTCGATGCAGATCGTGGATTCGGCGGAATCGACCGCGCGCGTGGTGAGAAGGATGATCGACGAGAATTTAGTGTGTCATCCTGAGCGCAGCGAGCTCGCACAAGATTTGACGTGTCATCCTGAGCGCAGCGAGGACGATCCGCATTTGATGTGTCATCCTGAGCGTAGTGAGCCGATAGGCGAACGAAGTCGAAGGACCCCTATAGTGGCAGGATCATCAACGCAAGTGCATCGCACCTTCCGCTACTACGTGACCGATTCGACAGACAAGTTCAAGCGGCTGGCCACGCGATTTCTTGGACGCCGGGTCGATAACGTCGAACACGTGGATTTGGAAGAAGGGATTAGGGATTAGGAGCTCGTCTGCGGATCGGAAGCATCCAGGATTCCTTGAGATAATAGAGGTCCTTCGACTCCGGCGCGCAAACGAAGCGCGCCTTCGCTCAGGATGACAGCGTAATAATAGCTGATAGCTGACGGCTGTTAACTGACCACTAGCCACTGACCACTGGCAACTACTTATGATCTTTCGCTCCGACAATCGTTCGCCTGACCAGATGCGGCCGGTGAATATCATTCCCGACTTCATCTCCACCGCCGAAGGCTCATGTCTCATCGAGCTCGGCAACACGCGCGTCATCTGCACCGCAACCATCGAGAACTCGGTGCCGCAATTCCTGCGCAACAGCGGCAAAGGTTGGGTCACCAGCGAGTACGGCATGTTGCCGCGCTCCACCCTGACCCGCACGCCGCGCGAGGTCACCAAGGGCCGCGCCGGTGGCCGCACCCACGAGATCCAGCGGCTTATTGGCCGATCTTTGCGCGCCGTCACCGACATGCAGAAGCTGGGCGAGCGCACCATCTTCCTCGATTGCGACGTTATCCAGGCCGACGGCGGCACGCGCACCGCATCCATTACCGGCGCGTTCGTCGCGATGGGGCTGGCGATGCGTCGCATGGTCGAAACGGGCACAATGACCGTCGCACCCATCCGAGACTACGTTGCCGCCACCAGCATCGGCATCGTCGATGGCGAGATCATGCTCGACCTATGCTACGAGGAAGACGCGCGCGCCGACGTCGACATGAACGTGGTCGCTACCGGCAGCAAAAAGCTGATTGAGGTCCAGGCCACGGCCGAGCGTCGGCCGTTCGACGATGCGCAGTTTGCCAAGATGCTCTCGCTGGCGCGCCAGGGCATCGAAGCGCTGATCGCACGCCAGCAGGCGGTGCTGAGCGGGTTGCCGCTAAGGCAGTAACCCAAGGTCTGGACTTTCACCCGACGTATATACATAATTGTCAGGGCAAGGGGGCTGATTGCGGTTCGGTTGGGATGAACGAAAGAATCGAATCAACAGGCGAAAGCACCGCGTCAGTTTTGAAACCGCAGCCTTGGTCTTTGACGATCCCGCCATATCTCTCACCTCGACTGCGAAGTCGAAGGAGAATTGAGATGGCATACGATCGGCATGGTAAGAGGTATTCACCTTCTCCTGGTCGTACACACAAGTCCGGATTCTGACAATGAAGAAGAAGGAAATATCCGCATCATCTCAGCGCGAAAGGCCACACCGCAGGAGCGGCGAGTCTATGCGCAGGGCGAGTAAGCCGACACGCAGTAGTGATGGAAACAGGCAGCAGTTCACCGCGAAACAGAAGCGGGACTTGGCGGCCTTGGCTGCGTTGCCGGATGATCACATCGATACATCCGACATTCCGGAACTACCTCTTCGCACGTGGAAGGATGCGGTACGGGGCAGGTTCTATCGTCCGGCCAAACAAGCCGTCTCGCTGCGCCTCGATACCGACGTGGTGGCTTGGTTAAAAAGGCCTGGCAAGGGATATCAGACTCGAGCGAATC
>JBEKTC010000087.1:0-13995 GCA_049516475.1 Candidatus Korobacteraceae bacterium
ACACGTTACGAGCTTGCCCAGGAACTGGTGCCCGTCTCCGAAACCGACGCTCTGAAATTCGCCCCCGATCTGGCCGAAAACCGGCATTATTGCCGTCCCTGGACGCGCGAATTCCTCCAGGACTTCAGCGAGGCTTATTACAACGAGTTCCATTCCAACCTGCTGATCACCTCGATGGTTCGCACTGTTGAGCAGCAACATCGCCTGCGCCGCTGGAACCGCTTCGCGGCGCCGGAGTTCGGCGATACCGCTTCCACCCATCTGACCGGCGTCACCTTCGATATGTCTCGCCGCAATCTGAGCTACGAACAGTACGAGTGGATCCGTAGCTATCTGCTCCCGTTGCAGGCACAGGGCATAGCTATCTGCTCCCGTTGCAGGCACAGGGCATGGTCGATCCGATCGAGGAGCGGCAGCCGGTCCTGCACGTCGTGGTCTACGAGAAGTACACTGGCCGCAACGACCTGAAGAACGCCTGGTCGGAGGCCAACGAACCCACCGAAATGAATCCCTACGGCGGCGCAGCCGGCGGCGGAAACCTGCCGTAGCGTCACGCCCGCGTTTCAGGGTGGCGATGTTTCAATTTATCGACAATGTAAATTGCCTGCCCTGGCTTCCGGAACCATCCCGGACATGACCTTATAAACCCAGCCCTGTGAAGGGCTTGCGGCGTAATCTAAAATTAAGGTGACTTCCTCCGCAGATAGTGCGAAGGTGTCCTGCGCCATTAGGAGAGGCTAACCGCCGCTGGATGCGGGGGCTTACCTATACAGCATCGGTGGCAACGATAAGGCGGTCAAGGATATGACGATGACAGGACAAAGGCTGGGTGCAGCTTCGATTCTTAACATCAGCTCCCAAACTCACACCATCGCAATGGCGTTGCTTCTCTCGGTAGCGACGATCGTCGCCGTCCCCAGAGCGCACGGGCAGACATTTAACGTGATCTTCAGCTTCAACCAGAACGCGGTCGGCGCCCAGCCCAACGCCGGCGTCACCCTGGATAGTCACGGAAATGTCTACGGCACAAACTTCTTCTATGGCCTCGGATATGGAACGGTTTACAAGCTGACGAACCGAAACGGCGTCTGGGTGCCCACCGTTTTATATGGGTTTCAAGGTGGAATGGACGGGGCGAATCCGGCCTCGCGCGTAGTGTTCGGGCCGGATGGCGCGCTTTATGGCACCACCAGCGCGGGCGGCGGCAATGATTGTCGCTCGAGTGGCTGTGGGACCGTGTTCAAGCTCACTCCGCCAGCTAGCGCTTGCAAAACAAGCGTCTGTCTCTGGAATGAGACCGTGCTCTACCGCTTCACGGGCGGCGCCGACGGAGCTGTACCCGAATACGGTGACCTCATCTTCGACAGCGCGGGCTCCATCTATGGCACCACCGCCGGCAATTACGCCAGCTTCGGCTCGGTTTATAAGCTGACCAACTCCGGCGGAACGTGGACCGAAACCACGCTGTGGACGTTTACCGGCGGTAGCGACGGATTCTTCCCGGCCGGCGGAGTGGTCTTCGATCACGCGGGCAATCTTTACGGCGCGATGGACACGGGAGTGTTTGAGCTGTCGCCCTCGGCAGGCGGCTGGACCGAAGCCGTCATCCACACCTTCGACGGGCTAAGTGAAGGCTTCGCCCCGGAAACCGGCGTGGTTTTTGATTCCGCCGGCAATCTTTACGGCGCGACCACTGTAGAAGGACCCGGGGGTAACGGTTCCATCTTCGAGATGACGCCGGGCGAAGGAGGCTGGAGCCTGCAGGTGATCCGTGACGAAGGACACCTGGTTGGCACCAACGTCAACTTCGACGCTGCCGGAAACCTGTACGGCGTGCGAACCGTGGACCAGGGCAACGATGGCGACGCGTTCAAGATGACGCTGGTGGATGGCTCCTGGACCTATACGCAGCTGCATACGTTCAACGGCGGAAATTCGGGAGCAAGCCCCTACGAGGGCATGGTGATGGATACCGGCGGCAATCTTTGGGGCACGGCCTCGGGAGGCGGCGAGCACAATTACGGAATGGTCTACGAGATTACGCCTTAGATTGATCGCGCGGGTGCGCCACCCTTGTCGCCTTCTGTTGGCGACAGGGTGGGCTGCAAGAGACGTTTTTGCTCTACAATCGCGCTCAGCATGACCTCGGCGCAGCGCACCATTTTCCACGTCGATATGGACGCCTTCTTCGTCTCGGTCGAAGAACTATTCGATCCGTCCTTGAAGGGCAAGCCGGTCGTGGTCGGCGGGCGTCCCAACGAGCGCGGAGTGGTATCGGCTGCGTCCTATGCCGCGCGTAAGTTCGGCGTGCATTCGGCGATGCCGCTGCGCACCGCGGCCAAGCTCTGTCCGCAAGCCATCTTCGTCGACGGACATCCCGACCGCTATCGCGATTACTCCGCCAAAGTTTACGAAGTCCTGAACTGTTTCTCGCCCAAGCTGGAGATGGTTTCCATCGACGAAGCTTACGTTGACATGACGGGCACCGAGCGCTTGCATGGTCCGCCGATGCGCGCCGCGCACGCGCTTCACATGGCGATGAAGAATGAGACGCAGCTCAATTGCTCGATCGGAATCGGCACCTCGCGGCTGGTGGCGAAGGTTTGCTCCGACCAGGCAAAGCCCAACGGCGTGCTCTGGATCGTGCCCGGCGGCGAGGTCGATTTTCTCGCACCGCTCGATGTGCGCAAGATTCCCGGTGTCGGCAAGGTGATGGAAAAGCGCCTGCACGAACAAGGCATCCACAAGGTGGGCGACCTGACGTCGCGCGACGAGCGCTGGCTGGAACACAATTTCGGAGCACTCGGTCTGGCGCTATCCGGCAAAGCGCGTGGCCTCGATGCCGGCGCGTGGTTCGACGCCGACATTGGCGCCGACGAAGGACCGCGCTCCATCAGCCACGAGCACACCTTCTCGCATGACACCAGGGATGCGCAACAGTTGGAATCGATTCTGGCGCGCCTGTCGGAGATGGTTTGCCGCCGCCTACGCGAGCAGAAACTGCATGCCCGCACTCTGCAATTGAAGCTGCGCGACACCGCCTTCCACACCATCACTCGCGCTCATACCTTTGAGCAGCCCACCTCGGTCGACTCCGAAGTGCTGGCAGCGATTCGCCAGCTCTTTCGCGCCAATTGGAAGGGCGATGCGATTCGCCTGCTGGGAGTTCACGCGTCGCACTTCGAACCAGAGAGCGAGCAGATCGCCCTGGTCGGGCACCGCGCGCACGAGAAATGGACCCACGCGCTCTCCGCCGCCGACCATCTGCGCGAGAAGTACGGCGAGAACGCCATCTCGCTCGCGACCGGCATGAAAGCCCGCTTCCGCGAACGTACCCACGAGAATCCGGCAGGTCTGCCGGGTAAGAAAAAGGGAAATACAGAAGTCTAGGACTCATCTGGCTCTGTTGACATCCTTGCCTCACGCTTGAATGCATGGTGTGCGAGAAAGTTCGATATACGTGCAATCGAGTCCCGCAAAGCGGGACGGCGACAGGATAGTCCAGCACGCAGCGGGGTCCCCGGTTCGCCGCTCTTGGGCGAACTGGGGAGGCGGAGTGCTGGGTGGGCTCTCTCTTCAAATTTGAGCCCCTTTAGGGGCGGCAGATGGGATGTCAACAGAGCCGACTCAGCTTAAAGTTAGGGCGGTGTTAGGCAGGCTGCTTTGTATCAGGATCACGACTTTACAGGCTGCTGAAAAAGCGGCGGCTTACGAGGTCGTGAAACGCCGTCACGCTGCAACGTGAGGCATCGCACATCCAGATTTGCCGGAACAGAATATGGATGTAAGTAGCGCGATGCTTCGCCGATCCTCTGGAGACTCCAACGTGACCGGGACCCTGATTATTGGTTATGGAAATCTGTTACGCGGCGACGATGCCGTGGGATGTCATGCCGCCCACGAACTGGAACAACATTATCGCGACGATCCCTCGGTGGAAGTAATCGCCACCCAGCAACTCACGCCGGAAATGGCGGAGGACGTTTCCCGCTGCGCCTTCGTGCTGTTTCTCGACGCCTCGTCGGCAGAGAAGCCTGGAACGATTCGCCAGAGCCGCGTCCTGCCGGGAAACGCCCCCGGCGGCTTCACTCACCAGCTGACTCCGTCCTCTCTGCTGTCGGCCGCGCAGCAGCTTTACGGCGATACGCCGGAAGCGATCTGCATCACGCTTGAGGGCTGCTCGTTCGAAGTCGGCAATAAACTCTCCGGCGGCGCAAGGCTTCGCTTGCCGGAGTTCGTTCGTCAGGCACAGGAGGTGGTGGAAAGTTATCGTCCGCAGAAGTCGCGGGCAGACGAGATTCTCCAATCGCAGTAGCGTCCGGGATTTTCGCCGGCCAACTTCTTACGCGCCGACCAATTTCTCCAGGACTGATTTGTTGCGAATGGTGAGAGTGGAACCTTTGAGGACGGCAACCTGGCGCTTGCGGAAGTCCGCAAGGACGCGGGTCACGGTCTCGCGTGAGGTGCCGATGATCTGCGCGATCTCTTCATGCGTCAGCGCCAGCTTCACCTTGGGTTCCGGCTGGTCGTGGCTGGTTGCGGTCCACTCCAGCAGCAGCCGGGCCAGGCGCTCCGGGGCGGAATGCGAAAGCCCCAGGCTGCGGATTTGCTGATAGGCGCTCTGACAATCTTTGCTCAGGTGTTGCGCGGCCTTCAGGCACGCGTCGCCATGTTTTTGCAGGAAGTTCAGGAAGTCGTCACGCTTGACGAAATTCAACTGGCAGGGCTGGCCGGTCTCCGCCGTGATCTCGTACGGAGTGCCGGAAACCGTGGCGTGCATACCCAACACTTCGCCGGGTTGCGCAATTTTCAGGATGAGCGTCTTGCCTTCGGCGGAGGTGGTGGAGAGCTTCACCCGCCCTTTGCACAGCATGTAGATTCCGCGCGGCGACTGGCCTTCCACAAACAGCACCGCGCCCGCTGGATAGGCGGCCGAGTACTTGATCCGGTCGAACGCTTCCAGAGCGGTCTTGGGAAGAGAGCAAAAGAAACTGTCGCTACGGAGTTTACAAATTACGCAATTTTCAACCAGCTCAAAGCCGTAAGGTGATCCCACGTGCCCTCCGACGTTACTTCCTATGCTATCACCTTGGGCCTCTTGCACATCCCCTATAAGTAGGATTCCCAGTTATTGTCCGGGCTGGCAACATTGACCTTTCGGATGCCTGGTTTTTGGTTTGGGAGCGGGCCGGCATTGGCGTGAGCGGGGCGGGCAATCGCGGGTGAAAACCGGGCGCATGGTGATGCAGGTCACATGCGCCCGTATCTCGGGTCACAGACCTCCGCCCATGGCGCGAAGGACAATCTCGTCCACAACGGCTCAAAAAAGGCGGGAAGCGAGGTCTTAAAACTTCACCCTGTCGGGCTTGGCTAACGAACGCTCGTTCTAGAGCCGGGCAGTCAGAATTCAACTTCTGGCTGGCTCAAGCACCCGCCAGGGAGAAGACTTGACCACTCTCCTCTACCCCATATCGCTTCCCGCCAACGGTTCTGTTCCCGGCTCGGTCCCGCCCAAGACCAGGCTAAAGGATTTGGTAGCTCGAAACTGTGGGAGGTCAACTCGCTGATAGACAGCCGGGCCACGGGCAACTTCTGCAAAGCCTCTTACGCGGACAGCGGAACCATTCCAGGCCCTGAATTCCTTGATGTTCACGTCAAAGCGCAGCGCTGATCTCTCGGCGCTGGCTAAAGGAGATAGGAAAATGGCGATAGCAGCAACGCAATCGGCCGGATCGATTGAGGTCGGCAGCACCGGCTTGAACCGGTGGTGGCGAGTTGTGGGCGGGATGATGATGAACCTCGCCTTGGGCACCCTTTACGCGTGGAGCGTGTTCGTGGCTCCGCTGGAGAAGGAGTTTCATTGGAAGCGCGCCGATACCTCGACGATCTTCACCATCGCGGTGGTGGTGTTCGCTCTCACCTTTATCGTTGCCGGGCGGCTGCAAGACAAACTGGGACCCTTCTGGATATCGCTCACCGGCGCAGTTCTGGTGAGCCTGGGCTTTTTTCTATGCGCCTACACAACCAGTCTCACCTACCTGTTCATCTGCTTCGGCGTGATTGGCGGCCTGGGCAACGGTTTCGGCTATTCGACCCCGATCCCGGTCATGTCGAAGTGGTTCCCGGACAAGCGCGGCCTTGCCGTGGGACTGGCGGTGGGCGGTTATGGCGCCGGTTCAGCCATCTTCGGCCCCCTGTCCGCCAGCTACCTGATCCCTCACTTTGGCTGGCGCACCACCTTCCAGGTCCTGGGCGTGATCTTCCTATTCATGACCGTGATCGGCGCGTTTCTGCTAAAGAACCCTCCTGCCGGATACAAGCCCGAGGGTTGGATCCCGGCTGCGACTTCTAAAGCCGCGGCGACCACCTATGACTTCTCCCCGAGTGAAACGCTGGCCACGCCGACCTTCTACTTTATGTGGATTGCGTATGCGTTTGGCTGCGCGGCCGGTCTCATGGTCATCAGCCAGTTGGTGCCTTTCGCCAAAAGCGTCGGTATACCCAGCACTACGTTGGCTTCCGTCGGACTGATCGTGGGCGCGACCGGAAACGCCATGGGCCGCATCCTCTCGGGTTGGATGTCGGACCACCTGGGCCGCATCAACGTCTTGCGCTTGATGATCGGCATCTCCATGGTGGCCATGCCCATTCTGTACAGCGTGGGCGGCAATGTGGCAGCGCTGTTCGTGATGCTGTTCATCGTTTACTGGTGCTATGGCACGCAGTTGTCCGTAAACGGCGCTGCCGCTGCCGACTTCTGGGGCACGAAAAACGCCGGGATTAACTACGGGATGCTGTTTACCGCGTGGGGCGTGGCCGGCCTCCTCGGTGGCCGCATCGGCGGCAAGCTCTACGACAAGTATCACAATTATCAGGCGGCGTTCTACACGGCTGCGGTCTTGGCCTTGGTGGCGCTGATCTCCGAGTTCCTGGCAAAGCGTCCGAAGCACGTCTAGTAGATTCCCCCGCGCCGGACTCAAAGGGTCCGGCGCAGTTGTTTAGGCTGGATTATCTGGTTTTTCATAGATAGCAAGGAGTGTCCTCATCATGGATAGCGCAACAAAGATAGTTGAAGCGGGACCAACGGGAGCGATCGACGAGCACCACCTGCACGCCATATCGCACGACCTGATCACCCCGGTGATTCAAAAGTGGATCGACGAAGGCAAACAGGACCCCGAAGCTTTTTGGGGCCGGGCGGCCGAACAGTTGCCTTGGTTCCGTAAGTGGGACCGCGTGCTGGAATGGACGCGGCCAACCTTCAAGTGGTTCGTCGGAGGACAGACGAACCTGGCCTACAATGCGCTGGATTATCACGTAAAGCGCGGCCGCGGCGGACACACGGCCTTGATCTATCTGAACGAACGCGGCGAGCGCCGGGTTTACACCTACGCGCACCTGTTGCACGAGGTGGAGCAAGTGGCGGCGGCGCTGCGCGGCATGGGCATCAACAAAGGTGACCGCCTGACGGTCTACATGCCGACCACTCCCGAGGCCATCATCCTGATGCTGGCGACGGTCCGCATCGGCGCGATTCACTCGGTTGTGTTCGCAGGTTTCGGCTCGAAAGCGCTGGGCGATCGCATTCAGGCGAGCGGCTCGAAATTGGTGTTTACCGCCGACGTTACCTATCGCAAGGGCAAGGAGACGCGCCTGAAGGAGATCGTCGACGACGCACTGGATAACGCGGGCGACATGGTTGAGCACGTGATCGTTCTGAAGCGGATGCCCGGTGAAACGCCCATGCACGCCGGACGCGATATCTCATGGGACGAGTTTCTCGCGTACGCTCCCGGCCACAGTGGTGACTATGTCAGCATGGAATCCAACGAGCCGGCTTTCATTCTCGCTACTTCCGGCACCACCGCGACCCCCAAACTGGCGGTCCACACTCACGGTGGCTATCAGGTACACATTGACGCCATGGGCAAGTGGCTCTTCGGACTGAAGGAATCGGATGTCTGGTGGTCAACGTCCGACATCGGCTGGATCGTCGGTCACAGCTATATCATCTACGCGCCTCTGATTGCAGGTGCAACCACCATCGCCTTTGAAGGCGCGCTCGATTATCCCGCTCCGGAAAGCAACTGGAAGGCGCTG
Source organism: Candidatus Korobacteraceae bacterium (assembly GCA_049516475.1). Classification (GTDB taxonomy): domain Bacteria; phylum Acidobacteriota; class Terriglobia; order Terriglobales; family Acidobacteriaceae; genus Bog-257. The sequence continues at coordinate 8,101 of JBEKTC010000087.1, forward strand.
ATCGAGGAGTATCGCGTCACTGGCATCTTCACCTCGCCGACCGCGGTGCGGCTGCTGATGAAGTACGGTGATGGCCCGTTTGGCGCGGTCGACTACAGCCATCTCGAGCGCGTGTTTTGCGCGGGAGAAGTGCTGAATGCTCCGGCCTGGGAATGGCTGCAGAAGAAGATTTTCAAGAACAGGATTCCGGTAATCGATCACATGTGGCAGACCGAGACCAGTGGCCCTGTCTTCGGAAATCCGTATGGGTTGGGAATGCTGCCGATCAAGCCGGGCAGCTCGACCGTCCCCATGCCCGGCATTGAAGCCGAAGTGGTGCAGATGGACGGCACACCCTGCGGCGTAAATGAAAAAGGCATCATGGTGATCAAGCGGCCGTTCCCTGGATTAACTCCCGCATTGTGGGGCGAGAAGGAACGGTACGGCCGCGATTACTGGCAGATTATCCCGGGCGTCTATTACACAGGTGATTCGGCGCAGATCGACCAGGATGGTTACGTGTGGTTTGCCGGCCGAGCTGACGAGATCATCAAGATCGCCGGACATCGCATTGGCACCATCGAAGTTGAGACCGCTCTGCTCGGCCATCCTGCCGTTGCCGAGTCAGGCGTGATTGGCCGGCCTGACGAGTTGCGGGGCGAAGTGATCTCAGCCTTTGTGGTGTTGAAACAAGGCTTCACCCCATCCGAGGAACTGAAGCGAACACTGCTCGACCAGGTGCGTCACGAGTTGGGGCCTGTGGCAGTCATCGGGGAGTTGAACTTCGTCGACATGTTGCCCAAGACGCGTAGCGGCAAGATCATGCGGCGCGTGCTTAAGGCGGTAACCCAGGAGAAGAACCCCGGCGACATCACCACCATCGAAGACGAAGGCTCGGTGGAAGAAGCCCGGCATGCGTGGCATCAGATGAGGACGGCGCTGGACGCGCAAGCCGCAGCTGGCCAGCCGGTTCCCGCGAAGGCTGAAGTCAAGTGAAACAGGAAGTTGAGGAGTGTCCGGCCCGCTGTTCATGGCGGGCCGGAGCATCTCAGAAATGGCTTCAGAAAGTTTCGGGCCCGGCGGTCAAATCCTTCGCAGCCGCCAGCCTGACGGGGTACAGTATTAGCTCAAACTACGATCAAATCAGAAAATCTTAAGGAGTGACTTGATATGGCTCGAACTCTTCAGCAGCAGAATCCGGTGGCTCAAACCAGCGAAGCTCAGATCGCAGTTCATTGGCGGGAGGAAGAATACTATTATCCCTCCGCGAAGTTCATCGGCCAGGCAAATCTAACCGATCCCGACATTAACGAACGCTTCAGCGAGAAGAATTTCCCGGAGTGCTTCCGCGAATATGCCGATCTGCTGAGCTGGGACAAGTACTGGGATACCACGCTCGACACCAGTGATCCGCCATTCTGGAAGTGGTTCGTAGGCGGCAAGATCAACGCCTCGTACAACTGCGTGGACCGGCACCTGGACAAGTACAAGAACAAAGCGGCGCTCATCTTTGTTCCGGAGCCGGAATCCGAAGCGCCCGTATCCGTCACCTACCGCGAACTCTACGTAAGGGTGAATGAATTCGCGGCGCTGCTGCGCGATTTCTGCAAGCTGAAAGCCGGCGATCGCGTCACCATTCATATGCCGATGGTTCCCGAGTTGCCGATCACCATGCTGGCATGCGCTCGCCTGGGCGTAATCCACTCCGTTGTGTTCGGAGGCTTCAGCGGCGAGGCTTGCGGCATGCGCGCCGCCGATTCAGGCAGCTCGGTCCTGATCACCATGGATGGCTACTATCGCAACGGAAAGATGCTCGACCACAAAGCCGGCGCCGATATAGCGCTGGAGATGGCAAAGAAGGAAGGCACGACCGTTGAGAAGGTCCTGGTCTGGAGGCGTCACCTAGGAAAGAGTGCGACCGCTTCCCCGTTTGTGGAAGGACGCGATTTTTGGGTTGACGAAATACTCCCGAACTTCTCGGGTGAGATCGTCGCTCCGGTTCCGATGGATGCGGAGGCGCCGCTGTTCCTGATGTACACCAGCGGCAGCACGGGAAAGCCGAAAGGATGTCAACACCGCACTGGCGGCTATCTCGCTTATGTGACGGGTTGCTCCAAGTACATTCAGGACATTCACCCCGAAGACGTGTACTGGTGCATGGCCGACATCGGCTGGATTACCGGTCACTCGTTTATCGTCTATGGACCCCTGGCGTTGGCTGCTACCAGCGTCATCTACGAAGGTGTTCCAACGTATCCCGACGCGGGCAGGGTATGGAGAATCGCCGAACGTCTGGATGTCAACATCTTTCACACCTCGCCCACGGCCATTCGAATGTTGCGCAAGTCGGGCCACGACGAACCTACCAAGTACAACTACCATTTCAAGCACATGACCACGGTGGGAGAACCCATCGAGCCGGAGGTTTGGCGCTGGTATTACGAGACGGTGGGTAAAGGCGAGGCCGTGATTGTGGACACATGGTGGCAAACCGAAAACGGCGGATTCCTATGCACCACCAAGCCGGCGCTGGATCCCATGAAGCCGGGAAGCGCGGGCCCAGGTATGCCGGGCATCTACCCCATGATCAAGGACGAAATGGGAGAAGAAGTGTCGGCCGGTTCGGGCAAGGCAGGAAACATCTGCATTCGGAATCCCTGGCCTGGCATCATGCAGACCATTTGGGGTGATCGCGACCGCTTCGTCTCCCAGTACTACGCCAAATACTGCGCGGATCCCAACAGCAAGAAGTGGCAGGACTGGCCGTATTTTGCTGCGGACGGAGCCGTGCTGGCCGCCGACGGCTATTTCCGGATTCTGGGACGCGTGGATGACGTCATTAACGTCGCCGGGCACCGCCTGGGCACCAAGGAAATCGAGTCTGCGTGCCTGACGATTCCCGAAGTTGCAGAAGCGGCGGTGGTACCGGTGGTAGACGAGATCAAAGGCCGCGTGCCCGAGGTCTATATCGTCCTGCAGCCAGATATACTGTCGACCCAGCATCCAGAGATCCTGGCCAAGGTCAATCATGTAATTGAAACCATGATTGGCAAGATTGCCCGCCCGCGCCGTATTCTCATTGTTCCGGACATGCCAAAAACACGGTCCGGCAAGCTCATGCGGCGTGTTCTGGCGGCCCTCTCCAACAACATGAACACCGGAGATATCACGACGTTGGCCAATCCCGACGTGGTGGAAAGTGTCCGGGTAATGGTCCAGGGCAAGGAGAAGGTAGCGCTGATGGATGGACCGGAAGACCTGAAAGCATTCGGATCTAACGAATAAGAGCAGACCCGATTTCGCGAGAGAGCGGGTAACCCGGACGGGGCGCGCCATGCGCCCCGTTTACTATTGTCAATCCTCGGCTAAGCAACGGCATATTCCACACATCTTCATGTCGCAACAAGGAAGGAAAACACCCGTGACCCTGCACCATGTCCTAAGAAAACTCGTTTCCTCCGCGATCGCCGGTGCGCTGCTGCTGAGTGTCGCTGTACAGTCCTCGCCGGCTTGCACTGGCATCCGCATCGTCGCCGAGGACGGCACCGTGGTTCGCGGCCGGACGCTGGAATTTGCCATCGACATTCACTCCGACGTGATCATGATTCCTCGTGGCTACGCGCGGGTAGGAACCACGCCCGACGGCAAGGAAGGGCTCAAGTGGAAGGCGAAGTACGCCAGCCTGGGTGCAAACGGTGTCGGACTGCCCTACCTGTTTGACGGGCTCAATGAGAAGGGACTTGCTGTCGGCACCTTCTATTTCCCCGGCACCGCCGGTTACATGCCTTACCAGGCGAGCGATGCCGGCAAGAGCATGGCCGCGTGGCAAGTGGGCTCGTGGATGCTGGAGAACTTCGCCACCGTCGACGAGGTCCGGCAAAACATCGGCAGAATCGTAGTGCCGTCCGTCGTCTTCCCGGCTTGGGGATTCGCACCTCCTGTCCACTACGTGGTGTACGACGCCTCCGGCAAAAGCATCGTGGTGGAGTACACCGGCGGCAAACTCCACGTCTACGACAACCCGCTGGGGGTGATCACCAACTCGCCGGCCTTCGATTGGCAGATGACCAACCTGCACAACTATGTGAATTTTTCCATGACCAACCTTCCTCCGGTGAAGCTCGGGTCGGTCACGCTCGAGCCGTTCGGTCAAGGGTCGGGAATGCTCGGGATCCCGGGAGACTTCACGCCGCCGTCGCGCTTCGTCCGTGCAGTCGCATTCAGCCATTCCGTGCTGCCGTCGCAGACCGGGGACGAGGCCGTGCTTGAGACGTTCCACGTCCTGAACCAGTTCGACATTCCCAAGGGCGCGGCCCGCGAACAGCAGAAGGACGAGCACGGTAATATCCTAGCCGACTATACGGTTTGGACCAGTGCCACCGATCTGAAGGCCAAGCGGTTCTATTTCCGCACCTACGAGAACAGCCGGATTCGCATGGTGGACCTCACCAGGATGAATCTCGACGGAACGGACATCGTCACCATGTCGATGAAGGGCGGAGAGGACATCCAATCGCTCACCCCGTAGGCGGCTGACCCATGCCTAGTGGCGGCGCTGCGCAATGAATAACCACGCAGAGAAAGTGAGTCTGCGCACGCCCCCGAACTTCCACTTGAACCTGCTGCCAATGCAGCCTAGACTCGGGTTTGCGGGCGCCTGTGACGCAAATCACAGCCTGCCGGTATAGCGATCGGCGAAGATAATAGGTCAACTGCAGGTCCCCTTCGGCAAGCTCAGGACTGGCTCTCCACTCGGACTAAAGTCCTCGGTCGGGATGACAGTCCAAACGGGTCGGCTCCGGGACCGAGAGAAGGTATTGCATGGGTTGGATTGAAAACAAGTTCGAGAAAAACTTTCTGGTGACCACGGTCGATTACGTCTTTAACTGGGCGCGGAAGTCCGCGATTTGGCCCATGACGTTTGGCCTGGCCTGCTGCGCGATCGAGATGATCGCCGCTTCCACGTCGCGCTTCGACATCGCGCGCTTTGGCTCGGAGGTGTTTCGTCCCAGCCCGCGGCAGAGCGATCTGATGATTGTCGCCGGAACGGTCACCCTGAAGATGGCGCCGGTGGTGAAGCGCATCTATGACCAGATGCCCGATCCCAAGTGGTGCATCTCTATGGGCGCGTGCTCGTCGGTCGGAGGGCCGTTCAATACCTACGCTGTGTTGCAGGGCGTCGATCGCATCGTGCCAGTGGACGTTTACATTGTGGGATGTCCACCGCGACCGGAGAATCTCTTCTACGGACTGCTGCGCCTGCAGGACAAGATCGACAAAATGAGTATCGCGAAGAAGCCCACCGAAGTACGTTTGCGCGAGGACATGGTCGACAATTTCAAAGAGCAGATCCGCATTGCGCAGGCCAACTTCGCCAATCCCGAACAGTTGGTACAGCCCGTGGAAAACGGCGTCATCGCGGCGCTGTGAAGTTGACGGTTGATTAAACTCCAAGTGGGCATTGAGAGGGCACGGCTTCAGCCGTGTCGTCGTTGCCTCAAGGGAACCGACCTTTAGGCCCTAAGAGCGTGTTCCCTCAGCGGCTGAGCCGAATTCTCTGGTTGGAATTTAACGGCACGCCTGAACAGGCCGCTGAAAAAGTCGAGCACAGGGCCGGTTCGGGTAGTGGGGCGCTTCAGCGCCGCGTCGGGGGCTAACCCTTCCAGCAGCCTTTAGGCTCTAAGGTACGTTCCGAAAAATCACGAAATCCCGCTCTGCTAGCGGGGTGGAACGAAGTACCTAAGCGGCTAAAGCCGAATCGTGCTGACAGCGCCAACACGGACCTAAAGGTCCGCACTACCCGAACCAGACGTCAAATCGACTTTTTCAGCGGCCTGTGAAGGCGTGCCCCTTCAAAGCAGCCTTCACCACTTGTGCAATCGTCTTCGGGAACAATGCTTCACTGCCACTTCTGTG
>JBEKTC010000088.1:0-13715 GCA_049516475.1 Candidatus Korobacteraceae bacterium
GCTCAGATAGCCCCCCTCATGTGAAAATTTACGCGACTTCAGTTCGAAATTTCTCCAGATTATTGGCTTCCGATAGACAAAAGCTCTCTCCTTTTTTCGAGCAGTACGAAGTCCTGTTTGCTGACAAGAACGTCTTGACACAGGAAATCACAAACGAATTCAAAATCGTGACGGCACCGTCTGGTTTAGTGGAAGGCTGGTACATCGACCAGGACCATTACACCGGAAATCTTGCGACCTTGGCGGCAACTTACGGGCGATTCAACAAGCAGATTGGTATCGTCAGGACTTGGGAATCCCCCGATTTTCAAAGCTGCAAAGGTATTCTTCACGTCGAAGTCGACCAAAGATGGGTGCCGTTGTCGCCAGTTGGCTTGACTGTTCACACTTTCTATAACGATTGGCTACATGAAAATTCAGGGTACTTCCTGTTCGAAGGTGGCTCCGTTTACCGAGTGAGTGGATTCGAAGCAAAGACAAACTCAGAATACTCAAGCCTCGTCCTGGAAAAGGCGCGCGATGACAAGTACGTTGAAGTCTCTCTTCGATCAGTGCGCCCAACTCAAGAATCCGCGGCTTGAGTTTCTTCCCGCAGATTTCGGTAGCCATCGAGAGATAATCCTTAGAGATCTGAATGAATTGCGGGCTGCAGCTCTCGCCGGACACGAGAAAACCGTTGTCGTTCTGGCCGGTAGCCTTATCGAGGCCGTGCTCTACTGTTTCTTGCAGACCCAACAGGAATACATCTCAACTCGGAGGGGCGTTGAGTTTCAGTTCAACCCGGGTCACACCCTGGAGAAATATGTACGAGTCTTCAATAGATACTTTAGCGACGTGGTTCCCAACGTACCCCTTCCCGACGTTGTTGTGCGATACCGCAACCTCGTGCACATCGATTGTGAGATAGACTCCCCCTCTGGGACCTGCACAATCGCCTCTCGCGAACTCTTGCAAATGCTTGAAGGTCTGCTCGCCGGATTGGCTGAGTTCTCCGAGGGCGCCGGGAGTGGGTGAACCGGTTCAGAGTTGCGATTTGAGGGCGCGAGCGCACAACTTTACTTGCGCCGCATCCTCGCCGCTGCATATACTTTGAAGGTTTGGCCTGATACAGGACGCGCCCGCCTCTCATCGCGTCGAATTACGTTGGCAAGGCAATCATCTCGGAGAATCTATGGCTACCGCACACACGCTGGAACAAGAAAGCAATCCCTGGGAACAACAAGCGGCGCGATTCAATCTTGCCGCCGAGAAACTGAAGCTCGATGAAGGTCTGTGGCGCGTTCTGCAACAGCCCAATCGCGAGATCATCGTCCACATCCCGGTCGCCATGGACAACGGGCAACTGGAGGTCTTCACCGGATACCGGGTGCAGCACTCCATTGCGCGCGGCCCCGCCAAAGGCGGTGTGCGCTATGCGCCCGATGTGACGCTGGATGAAGTGCGCGCGCTGGCCAGCTGGATGACGTGGAAGTGCGCCGTGGTCAACATTCCCTTTGGCGGCGCCAAGGGCGGAATCATCTGCGATCCCAAGAACATGTCGCGGGGCGAGCTGGAGCGCATGACGCGCCGCTACACCTCGGAGCTGATCGAATTCATCGGCCCGGAAAAAGATGTTCCCGCGCCCGACGTCAACACCAATGAGCAGACCATGGCGTGGATGATGGACACCTATTCCATGCACATGCGGCAGACGGTGACGGCGGTTGTGACCGGCAAGCCGCTGAACATGGGCGGATCGCGCGGGCGCCGCGAGGCCACGGGCCGCGGCGTCATGATCATCTGCGACGAGTCCATCAAGAAGAACAATATGACGCGCGAAGGCAGCCGCGTGATCATTCAGGGCTTCGGCAACGTCGGCTCCAACGCCGCGCTGCTGATGCACAATGCCGGATACAAGATTGTCGGCATCGGCGAGTGGGACGGCGGCCTGTACAACGCCAAGGGCATCGACATTGCGGCGCTGTGGGAGCACCGGCAAAAGGAAGGGACCATCCACGGCTTCAAAGGCGCCGAGCGCCGGCCGACCGCAGACCTGCTGGTTACCGACTGCGAAATCCTGATCCCGGCTGCGACCGAGAGCGTGATCACCTCAGCCAACGCCGACCATGTGAAGGCGAAGATCCTGGTGGAAGGCGCGAATGGTCCCACCACGGCTGCGGCCGACGACATCCTTGCAGACAAACACGTTTTCGTCATGCCCGACATCCTGGCAAACGCCGGCGGCGTTACCGCCTCGTACTTCGAGTGGGTGCAGGACCGGCAGGGTTACTTCTGGAAGGAGTCGGTGGTCAACTCGCAGCTGGAGGACATCATGGTCTCGTCGTTTGAGGACGTGGTGCGCTACGCCGAGACCCACCAGGTGAACAACCGCATCGCCGCCTATATGCTGGCGATCGATCGGGTGGCGTATACGATCCGGCAACGCGGGATCTACGCGTAGTTATAATTCGGTTAACACCTGTTTCTGGAACACCTTCCCGAAACGGAAGGTGTTTCTGTTTCAAGACAAAAATAATTTTTCATTAGCTGCAACATCGCACCTCAAGTTGGGGCATAATAACGTCCAACTTTTCAGCGCGTGTGAAACGCCTCCCGTACAGGGTCATTCATGTCACGTCTGCATTTCTGTCTACGCTTGCTCGCCGTAGCGGTGGCCTTTCCAGCCATTCTGCTATATATCCTGGCGGCCACACTGGTGCGCTCGATCAGGGATTTCCGCAATGGGCTGCGCACGCCGCTACGAGTGTGGATGGGTCTGCTCGACTGGGCAAGAGGAATCCCCGTGGGATACAGCTACTGGGAGCATTACGAGGCCCCGGTAATGCTGGACGAGATCGTAGTGCATCACGACGAGTAGCCCGGCTTTGCTTGCATCCCTCATCGCCTCCGAACTCCATGCTGCCAACCTATGAACTGGGTGTTAGAATTCCCGCGTCTCTTAAGGAAATCCAGGAGCGTGCTGTTGTGAAGCTGCACCGCGAGCTTCTTTATGCCTGTGCGCTGATCGCGCTGATTCTGCCAGCTGCGGCTTACGGAAAGATCAGCGATCAAGATCTGCGCAACGAGTATGAGGGCAAGGTGCTAACCTTGCGCCGGCCTTACTGGGGTCCGCGATTGCACTTCAATTCTGCGGGCGATCCATCTGGCGAGACATCCATCGGCTCGTGGACGATTGCAGGGCAAGTGCGTGTCCGAGGGGTTGACGTTAAGAATGGCGTGTTGCGCATACGCGGGCAGCGGTTATTCCTGTTCTACGATCCGGGGAGCAAGAGCCTGCGCGACGCGGGCAGCTTAGCCAAAGGCGATCCGGCGGGCAAATATTTTCGCGACAAGATCAGCGACTGGGTCGCCAGCGTAGGAAAGGTCGAAATTGAGGTGGAGACCGGAGAGCCAGAGCCGACCATGGCTGACGTCGCAAGGTCGATGAACGCGGTGTTTCTCTCTCCCGGAGAACTGCTAACGGATGCCGTACCGGTTTTCTGGAAAAAGTGGCTGGAACCGAGAACCGAGCCTTCCAAAGCAGCTGCAAACGGCGGTGCTGCCGAGAGAACCGTCTCGAAGGTCGGCCATGGAGTCACAGCTCCGCACCTCAAGTACGACCCGGACCCGCAGTACTCGGGCGTGGGCCGCGAGGCAAAATATCAGGGAACCAGCGTGTTGTGGCTGATCGTGGGTGAGGATGGAGCGCCCAGGGACATCCGGATTGCCAAGCCGCTCGGCATGGGCTTGGATGATGAGGCGGTTCGCACCGTGGCGACATGGAAGTTCGACCCCGCCATGAAGGACGGAACTCCCGTGCCCGTGATGATCAACGTGGAAGTGAACTTCCGGCTTCATTGACGGAATGTAACAGGGGAGATCCTGCGTCCTCTTGGGAAGGGCGACTGCATTTCCGCAGACCTCGCCTCTTTTCTGCGATTGCTTTCAATCTAACGGGTAGAGGATAATCGGCTGTTAGAGCCGCGATTCGGTCGCGATGGTGTGCCTGTCTGGTTTTTGTGAATCTCCCGACCTACATCACGCTTACTCGCATCTTCAGCATTCCGGTGCTGATCTGGGTGCTATCGAGCAACCGCTTCAGCTCTACCAACGGCGACCGCGAGCTGCTGGCTTCTTTCATCTTCATCGCGGCCTCGCTTACCGACGCCATCGACGGCTATCTGGCGCGGCGGCGCGCGCAAGTCACCACCATGGGCATGCTGCTGGATCCGGTGGCCGACAAGCTGCTGATTGCCGCGGCGTTCATCACACTTGTCCAGTTCAATCCGCGGACGGTTCCGGCATGGATGGCCGTGATCATCATCGGCCGCGAGTTTCTGGTGAGCGGCCTGCGCTCCATCGCCGCCTCCGAAGGATTCACCATCCAGGCCAGCGAGCTGGGAAAACTGAAGATGTTCGTGCAGATTTTCTCCGTGGTGGCAGCGATCATCGATCATCACTGGACGTATTTGCCGTGGTACTTCCTCAGCTTGCCGGTGCATCCCATAGCGCTGGCTTCGATCTGGGTGATGGTGGCGCTATCGCTGTGGTCGGCCGCCGATTACTTCATTGGCTTCTGGAAGCGGATCGACCAGACGGCGGTGAAGCGCCGGCGCAAACGTTCCTTTGTGCTTAGCCGGCGAAGGAAGCGTAACGATGTTCCCGTCGTCTGAAAAAACTCGCCCGGTGGTGACTGGGGAAGCTCCCGAATATTCTCCGTCAGAGAGAGGGCTGTTGCTGAGCCTGGCGCACCGGTCCATTGAAGCCGCAGTAGAGGAGCGCCAACTGGAACTGCCATCCCCGAGCGATCACTTAGCGCAATGCCGTGGAGCGTTTACCACACTGCACCTGCGCGGCAAATTGCGCGGGTGCATCGGATATGTGTTTCCCACCAGCCCACTCTATCGAACCGTCGCCGAAACGGCCCGTGCCGCTGCCCTCGACGACCCGCGATTCCACCCGGTCGCCGCAGAGGAGGTAATGGTGCTGAAGGTAGAGATCAGCGTGCTTTCGCCGTTGCGGCCGATTGCTCCCGAGGAAATCGTGATAGGGAAGCATGGCCTGGTGGTAAGTCAAGGCAGCCGCCGCGGACTTCTTCTGCCCCAAGTCCCGGTGGAATGGAATTGGGAGGCCCAGACATTTCTGGCCCAGACCTGCCTTAAAGCCGGATTGGCGGCAGATGCGTGGCGCTATGGCGCTGAGCTGCAAGCATTTACGGCAGAAGTCTTCAGCGAAGAGTAATCTCCCGCCCGGAGCAGTAGCACTCCTGATTCGTACCCTTGGATGGGCGTCTGAGCCTTCAATTTCAAATAATGTAACAAATGGGTTGCATCTTTCCCGGTGCATAGTTACCATCGGGCTGCTACATGCGCGAGTCTTCAAGTACTTACGCATCCCGGATTCGTCGTTTCAGGCTGCCCCGCCTCTGCATAGCGGTGGTCGGCCCCGATGCCGCTACGATGGCCGAGCGCGCCGAGCCCCTGATGCGGGATAACCCCTTTCTGGAGTTGAGGTTAGATTATCTTTCGCAACCTCTCGCCGCCCTTCCCAAGCTGAAAAGTCTGCTCGAAGTTCATCCCGAGGTGACCTTCATTGGCACCTGTCGCCGCGCCGTAAATGGCGGCAAGTTCAAGGGTTCCGTTGCCGCTGAGCTGGCTGTGCTACGCAAGGCCGCGGATTGCGGCTTTCCTCTGGTGGATTTGGAACTCCAAAGCGCGCAGGCATTGAAAACGGCTGAGTTGAGCGACCTTTACGATCGCGTCGGCATGATCATCTCCCACCACAACTTCCGTTCCACCAAGGGCTTGGACGATCAGTTTGCGGCGATGACCAAGTATCCGGCGGACTTCTACAAGTTGGTTTCTACGGCCACCAGTCTGCATGACAACGTGGTGATGATGAAGTTTCTGGAAGCAAACTCTGCCAAGCACGAGATGGTCGGGGTGTGCATGGGAGAGCAAGGCATTATCAGCCGCGTTCTAGGGGTGAGGGCAGGAAGCGTGTTCACCTTTGGCGCGGCGACCAAGGGCGAGGAAACGGCTCCCGGTCAGGCCCTGGCCAGTGAAGTGCGCGACATCTATCGCATCGAGATGGTGGACCAGGCCACGCAAGTGTATGGCGTCGTGGGAGATCCCCTGTCCCACACGCTTTCGCCGGTGATGATGAACTCGGCGTTCCGGCGCGAGGCGGTGAACGCCGTTTACCTGGCGCTGCACGCCAAGAGCATGAAAGACCTGATGGCCTGTGTCCGGGAGATCCCCATCCGCGGCCTCAGCGTGACCATGCCATACAAGCAGGAGATTATTGCGGCGCTGGAGAACTCCGATCCGCTGACCCGGCAGATTGGCGCGTGCAACACCGTAGTGCGCGGCGCCGACGGCAAGCTATACGGTTTCAACACGGACGTGGCCGGCATTGTGGTGCCTTTGCAGCAGCGCTTGAGCGTGGCTGGCGCCCGGGTACTCGTTGTCGGAGCCGGTGGCGCGGCGCGGGCGGCTGCCTTTGGACTGAAGGCCAAAGGCGCGGAGGTCTTCATCGTCAATCGCACGCCGCTAAAAGGCCAGACGCTGGCGCGGCAGGCGAAGGTGAAATACATGAAGCGCGCCGACGTCGCCAAACAGGAGTTCGATGTCATCATCAATGCGACGCCGGTCGGCATGAATGGCAGCAAGCAGTCGCCGCTGGAAGAAAAGGAACTGAATACCAAGTTCGTTTTCGATCTGGTGTACAACCCCGCCGAGACCAGGCTGGTCAAGATGGCCCGCGCCAAGAACATTCAGGTAATTCCGGGCCTGGAGATGTTCGTCCAGCAGGGCGCCCGCCAGTTTGAGATTTGGACGGGCAAACCCGCTCCCGTTGCCGAAATGGCCTATGTAGTTACCAAAGCGCTGGAGCGGCAGGCGGCGGAAGAAGCTACCGAGGAACCGAAAGCTCCAGCCATGAAGGCTGCTCCGAAGGCTGCTGCTCCGAAAGCGGCTGCGAAGAAGGTCGCTCCTAAGAAAGTCACGAAGAAATCCGCTCCTAAGAAAGCCGCAAAGCCCGTTCGCAAGCGGTAATTGTTTAGTTGAAAAGGGGAATCTGGCGTTGGACTTTGAAGCTGGCCCCAAGGGCGCAGTAAATGGGGGTCCGGCGGCATAAGTGCTAACTTAAGCAGAATTCCGTCCGGGGCGCCCGCCATTCGGGACATACTCGACGGGTAGCTGTCGGTTGCAAAATCCCCAACCTGCCAGTTCAGTCTTCCTTCAGGGCACTTCCGAAAATCGGCTGGCCTCCGAGCGAGACATAGAAGCCGCAGACCAGCAGAGCAATGGGAACGAGTAGTGCGATCAGGGCGCGGCCCGCGTACCACTGCGTAAAGTCAAACGGCGGAGATGTGCCTAGTGTGATCTGGACGATGTAGAAACTCACTGCGGCCACCAGGCCAACTCGGGTGAGAACCGCCAGGAATATCAGCGCGTACAAGACCGAGAGGGAGAACTCCTGGAAGTCACGTGGCCCAGCGGACGCCACAAGGAAGAGCCCCGTCGCCGCCAGTCCTAGCCATCGCCACCGCAAGATGCCCGTCAAAACGGACAAAACACCGAGATAAGCCAACAGAATGCCGCAAGCGTTAGCTGGTGTACCGATGCTGAAGCTGACCGACGACCAAAGACTCTTCCCGAAACTGGGATCTACGGGGTTTGCTTCTGATATGCCGTTCAGTGCACTGGCGCCCACAAGGACTGCAGCGATTGCAGCGCCGGCCAAACCTCCCAAGAGTACGTCGCGGCCCACTAGAGGATCTCGGAAACGTCCACTAAGAAGCCGTTGCCAAGAGACCATCAGCTTCGGCCAGGTTCGTCGCGCGTACGGTTCCACCGCCATGTATCCAATCCACACGAGCAGTCCCAGGAGTACCGGAACGCCAAGGGTAAGGAATTGCACAATGAAGTATCCCGGTCTAGGTACAAGATGGAGATTCAAAAGATCGACTGAGCCGGTCACTAGAAAGATAAAACCGGCCAGCCGCAGTGCTCCTTTGACATCCCCGCGATCCCTGCGAAGATTCCGCCGGGCGAACAAGCCCCCGATCACTAGCATCCCAATGAACAAAGACGCTGCAAGTGCATCGGCGATTTCCGCATTGGTGCTCGATGAGTTGGCAGCACTCGCCCGCCAAGGCTTGTCCCAGGGAGCGATCACCTGGAAGTAGACGGGTACGCCGTGATATGCGGCGGCGCTAACGTGAAGAGGCAACTCCGGTAGCTCAACCAACTGGCCCTCCCAATCCTGTTGGCTGTCGAAGGGTTCTGGTGGAACCCACTTTGAGCTGGCGGGAGCAAAATGAGTCTTGTCCAGTCCGGCTTCGGCAAAAAGCAGGTCCCAATCCGGTTCGGTCCGGGGACCTCCAGCGTCAATCTCTGGCGGCACGGCACGCAAGAAAAGTAGCTTGCCTTGCACATCAAGCTTGAGAGTGAGCATGCCTGAGGTCTCGTAGGGCGGGTCCCACTGAGTGACAGTTGGGGGTTGGGGAAGATTATCGCTAAGCACACGCGGCGTCATCCATTGAGGACTCTGCCGATACCAGAAGGTGACCGGCGACGGCCATGCTTGCCGCGATGAGGAATACCCCTTGCCAGATGGATGGTGCGCAGCATAATTGAGGTAGTCATAATCCGAGCCTACCCAAAACGCTCGATCCACCACCACCGGATATCCCAGTTTCCTTGCCAGTTCCTGTGCGCGATCCGCCAGCACTTCCGGCGATTTGTTCATGAGGGCAAGACCCCAATCGGTGGCGCGAGGAGCGAGAAATATGGAGGTGCCCAATATCAAAACGACGGCGGCCATAAGATAAGCCCAAGCAACCGCCGGCCGGATCGAGCCCTCGGGCCCGGCGGCTGCCACCATTTCCGGCGAAGGCGTCTCCCCGGCCGCGAGGGCGGCAGCCAGAGGATCACCGCCCGGCAGTGCGGCTGCGACACTCAAGGCAGAGCGGGGACGCTGCGACGGATCACGATCAAGACAACGCAGGATTGCCCGCTCGACCGCGGGGTCGAAATTCTTGACCACGCTGGAGGGCGGAGTGGGATTGGTTTCGGTTTGCTTGCGGTGAAACTCGCCCAGGGTGGAAGCCTGGAATGCTCGCTTGCCGGTAAAGAGTTCGTAAAGCACCAGTCCGAGAGCGTACAAGTCGCTCTGCACCGATGGCCCGGCGCCTTCCAACAATTCCGGCGCAAGATATCCAGGAGTTCCGGCAGGGCCTGCCCCCTGGTTGGCGTCGGTCGCCGCGATGGCCAGCCCAAAATC
Organism: Candidatus Korobacteraceae bacterium; assembly: GCA_049516475.1. GTDB lineage: Bacteria > Acidobacteriota > Terriglobia > Terriglobales > Acidobacteriaceae > Bog-257. Next base: position 9,268 of record JBEKTC010000088.1, read on the forward strand.
GGTGATGCGGGCGCGACCTTTGCCATCAATCATCACGTTCGAAGGCTTCAGATCGCGATGCAGCACTCCACTGCGATGAGCGGCGGCGAGCCCTGCACACAACTGCTGCGCGACCTCAACTGCTTTGTCTTCTGGCAGGCGTCCGATGCGTCGCAACAGCGACTCCAGGTCCTCACCGTCGACGAATTCCATGGAGAGAAAAAGCCGGCCTTCGCTCTCGCCAACGTCGTACACGCGACACACGTTGGGATGCGAGACTTGCCGTGCCATGCGCACTTCCGCATAGAACTGATCACGCCAACTGGCGCTCTTGCCATGCTCGGAGGGGAGAAACTTGAGGGCGACCCGCTGACCGAGCTTGAGATCGTCAGCGCCGTAGACCTCGCCCATGCCGCCGCGCCCCAGCAGCAACACCACGCGGTAGCGGTCCGCGATCACCCTGCCGGGAGCAAATCCGCAGGATGGAGACGATTCGCGGGGAGCAGCTGCGGTTGCCGCCGCAAGGTCACCACGCGCCCATTCGCCATTGGGATTAGCGACTGTGGGGGGAGATGCGTCCAGTGCAGCGCCACACTGCTGGCACACCTGGGCTGGTTCGGGGTTCTGGGATTGGCAAATCCGGCAGCGAATCACTGACACGCTCTGTAAGCAAATTTCGAGTCCGTCCGATTCTGCGCCGATAAGCGTTGTGTGTAAAGGGTGAGCTGAGGCCCGGGCACTGGTCAGGATGGCTCGGTTTCGATGTTACATATTGGAGTTACTTCTGGTTGGTCGGCAAACCTTCCCTAACCCAGATTGGGAGAAGAGTTGGCCGTCTCCTCGGGAACTATCGTCAGGCCTTGGGGACGGCGATGCGGGTGATTAGGGATTTTGTGCGCCTCCGCTCCGTCGCTTGAGTCCAAAGGGCTGGGCATGCATCCAGGTAGGTATGGCAAATTTGACGGAATTCAGCGTGGCCGAGGCCATCGCTGTTCTCAGCCGCACTCCTGCAACTCTAAATGCGCTATTGCGCGGGTTGCCCAACGCGTGGGTGCGCCGAAACGAAGGAAAGGATACCTGGAACGCGTTCGACATCCTGGGCCACCTCATCGTCGCGGAGCGCACCGACTGGATGCCGCGGGTGCGGATCATCCTGGAGAACGGCGAAGCGCGGCCGTTTGATCCTCTTGACCGCCTTGCACAGTTGAAAGAGAGTCAGGACAAGTCTCTGGAGCAGCTCTTGGACGACTTCGCCCGCTTGCGAAGGGAGAACCTGGCTGCGCTGCAGGCCCTGAACTTACAGCCCGAGGACTTGACCCGGCGCGGAAGGCATCCAACGCTGGGAGTGGTAACGCTATCGGAACTTCTGGCGACATGGGCCGTTCACGACCTCACTCATGTGCATCAACTATCCCGAGTGATGGCGCACCAGTATCGTGACGCAGTCGGTCCCTGGAGCGCCTACCTAGGCGTGCTGCAGTGTACTGGTCATAGCGCTCCGTAGGCAAACGAGCTCAGTTGGCGTTTACCGCTGCGATAGGCGCGACTTTACTTTGCCCGCCCAGATCGTCGGATTGAGGCTAGCTCCCGAATGGTCAGCTAACCGGAAGTTACTCCAAACCAGCCAACAGGGCCGACCTCCAGGCCGCCTGCTTAAATTAGCGCTTATGGGGCCCAGCAGGACTTCGTGTCTAATGCAGAATCGACCACACAAACCTCAACAATGCCAAAATAGAGTTCCGGTCTGTAGGCTGCGATAATCGTTGCGGCGTTTCGCACGGTCATAGTGTTCAGTCGAAGTCGCATCGATGGACTGCTGGTTCGTTAGGAAGCTGCTGAAAAAAGTCGAAAGCAGGGCGTGGTGCCGTCGGCTGAAAAGGCTGTGGAAAAGGTCGAAGAAGGGCTTGGTGCCGCCGGCTGAAGCCGGCTCAGGACGAGAAACAAAGGCTTGAACGCGGCGCTGAAGCGCCGCACTACCCGAGCAGGGCACAGAGGAGAGTTTTTCCGCAGGCTGTGAAGTGGTGCCCTGACACAAGGCACTCCAAAAGCGACTTTTTCCGCAGCCTGTGAAGCCGGCTCAGGATGAAAGACAAAGGGCTTAGACGCTGGCCTGAAGGCCAGCTCTACCTGAATTCTCCTTCGCCAGGAGTTTTTCAGCAGCCTGTCAGGGAGGACGAAGTTCGCTTGCGTACTATGTCATGGTTCAAGGCCCGAATTCTGCAGGATAACCGGGCACCGGAAGACGCGTCGACGATGGAGGAGTCTCTACTCGCCCGGCGTCTGTTCCTGGTGCTTGGGGCCGTGGCTTTGGTGTATGCAGCCTTGGCCGGTCTGCGGACCGTCCACGACCCGGACCTGGGCTGGCAATTGGCAGGCGGGCGCTGGGTAGCAGAGCATCATCGGGTTTTTTCCACCGACGTCTTTTCGTATACCGCAGCCGGCCAGCCCTGGATCTACCCTGTCGGCTCGCAACTCCTGCTGTACGCCATTTACCGGCTCGGGGGCTATGTTCTGCTTTCATGGTTTGGAGCGGGGGCGTGTGTAGCAACAGTCGCTTTGTTGCTGCGGCGCGGCTCGGCCTTCACCGCCGCGATTGCCATTGTCGCGATTCCCCTCATCGCTGAGCGCACCGGCCCACGAGCTGAGATGTTCACCGTCATTTTGTTTGCGGCGTATCTCACCATCCTTTGGGAAAACTATCAGAGCGGACGAGCGCGCCTGTGGCTGCTGCCGCTGCTGATGATTGCCTGGGTCAATCTGCACCTGGGATTCATCGCGGGCATAGCGCTGATCGTCGGATTCATAGGCCTGGAGTTGCTGGAGATTTTGTCTTCAGCGGAACGACGGAGTGCCGCTTTCCGCAGGCTGAGGCAAGCGTCTCCATGGTTTGTTGCTACGGCGGCCGCGACTCTGGTGAACCCGTGGGGATGGGGACTCTACCGGGCACTTGTCCGGCAAAATCGCGCCATGGCTTTGCACTCGCAGGTCTTCGCTGAGTGGGGCAAAGCTCGATTCCATTGGAGCGCTTTGGGCGCTTTTTCGCAGCAGCCGATGCAGAATTCTCTCGATTTAGTCGCGGTGATCGTGTTGCTCACCGTTGCGATTGCGCTTCTGCAACGCAGGCTGGGGGCGGCGATTCTGCTGGTAGGAGCCATGTACGCGACCATGCGACATGTGCGAATGGAGGCTCTTACTGCGTGTGTCGTGATCGTAGTAGGCGGTTCCATCCTGAGGGACATGATTCCGTTGGTGTGGAGTCGTATTCCCAGTGGAAGACTGCGCTTCGCCGGCGCGATGGTCGCGGTCGCCATGGTCGCAGCCGTGGCTAGCGTGCGCGGCGCCGACTTCGCAACCGATCGCGTTTATCTCGAAAGCGGCGCCAAAGCGAACTTCGGCGCCGGCCTGTCATGGTGGTTCCCGCAAAGGGCAGCCGCATTCATCGAGCGAGAAAATCTTCCTGTGCAGGTCTTCAATAATTTTGATGAAGGCGGCTTTGTGGTGTGGCAACTAGGCCAGCGATACCAGGACTATATCGACGGCAGGTCGATTCCTTTTGGCGAGCAAGGATTGCTGCGGGAACATGAACTGGTGACAGCGCCGGTCGATTCCTCTACGTGGCAGCAGGCGGCGGACCGCTACAACATCAATACCATGATCCTTCAACTCGACACTACGGAGATCGAGTTCGCTCAGTTGCAAGACCTGTGCTACAGCAAGAACTGGCGGCCGGTTTATCTGGACGAGGTCTCCGTGGTTCTGGTGCGCCAGAAGCCGGAGACGGAAGAGCTGATCAATCGCTTACAGATCAATTGCGCCACCGCGCCTTTGCCGGCAGGACCGCTGGATCATAGCGCCAGGTCGTTTCACCTGTGGGCCAATGCGGCGAATGTCCTGGCTGGGCTGCGGCGTACCAACGAAGCGCTGACGGCGGCGGATAATGCGTTCCAGATCTTTCCCGGCAGCGCCCCATTGCGTTGGGTGAGGGGCAATGCACTCTATGCTTCGGACCGTCGTGTGGAGGCTGAACAGGAATGGCTGGCGGCCATCGCTCTCGGCCTGAATGGCTCGGACGCAGCAACGGTGTGGTCGCGACTGGGTGAACTCTACGATCAACAAGAACGCATCCCCGACGCGCTGCATGCGTGGCAGGAAACGGTGGAGCTGACGAGCGATCCGACGGTGAAGACAAGGGCACTGGTGAAGCTGGCGCGACTGTACCTGGTGACGCGGCAGCCCAAGCAGGCATTGCAAGCGCTGGATGAAGCGGAACGCAGCGCGCCGTCGCAGATGACGGCCGTCACCGAGGGGCGCAGTTTCAAGTTTGACGTCGCCCAGGGGCGTGCGGCCATCTGGCGAGCTATGGGCGACATGAATCAGGCGGTTTCGTTCCAGGAACAGGCGGTACAACTCGATCCGGAAGCTGCGGATGCGTGGTCTCACTTGGCGAAGCTTTATCAAAGGCAAGGACG
>JBEKTC010000089.1:0-13885 GCA_049516475.1 Candidatus Korobacteraceae bacterium
CCCGACGAAGTCGTACCGTCGTCGCGCAACGCGGCGAAGCCCGGCAATTGCTGTCCGGCTTTCAGGGAAAGATTGGTCTTCTCGTCGCTGATATCGGTCAGTGCCTTGCCGTTAATCTCCTTTGCCACCTCGGCCAGCGACGGACTGGTTGGAATCGTGTAGCTCCACGTCGCGTTCACGATGGCGTCGGGGAACCTACCGCCGTCTTTCTTGTAGAGCTCGCGGACCCGCAGGAAGATTTGCGCCAGGATGTCCTGATCCAGACGGCACTCGCCCGGAGTGGGCAGCGCTGCATACTTCCATTGCAGCCAGCGCGCCGAATTCACAAACGTCCCATCCTTCTCCGCGAATCCCGCGCCCGGCAGCTGATACACCGTGGTGTTGATCTGCTTCATCCAGCGCGTCGATGTTCTTCTTCGAATCCGGACCGATCATCACTCCGTTCATGCCGAAGGCGAAGACGCCTTTCACTTTGCCTTCGTACATGTCGTTCCAGTTTTGGACCCAGGAATAGTTGCGGTCCATCTTCGGCAGCCACGCAAAGGCAAAATCGTTGTCCTTCGTCGCCGCCGGCCCATACATTGCCTTCAGGAACGACACCGTGAACTTAGGTGTGTTCGACCAGTAATTAAACGACTCCCACTCGCCCGGCTTGGATGGAGTCGGGGTCACGCGATCCAGATAGGTTTTCAGGTCCTTGTCCGCCGGAGTGGGCATCTTCAGATAGCCGGGCAGAATGTCGAAAATCCCCGCCATATCGGTTGCGCCCTGAATGTTGGAGTGACCGCGCAGCGCATTGACGCCCCCGCCGGCGCGTCCCACGTTGCCCATCAGCAGCTGCAGCATGGCTGCGGTGCGAATTACCTGCGTTCCGTTACTGTGCTGCGTCCAGCCCACCGCATAAATCACGGTCGCAACCTTCTTCATGTCTCCGCCTTTGCGGACGGAGGTGTACATGTCCCACGCTTTCAGCAACTGCTCCTGCGGGATGCCGGTGATGTTCGATACCATCTCCGGCGTGTAGCGCGAGTACTGCTGCTTTAATAACTGAAAGACGCAGCGCGGATCTTGCAGCGAGAGATCGTAGGCAACATTCGGCGGCAGCGATGGCGGAGGAGGTGCGGCGCCGGCCACGGCCTTCGCGCCCGCCGGTCCTCCGGTCTGGTGACCCTGCCCTTCAGCGGAACTGTGCGCCTTGCTGCCCTGTACGGCGGAGGTGCCGTTCTGCGGCGCGTTCGGCTTCGCCGGTTGGTGGTTTGCTCCGGGCGCAGGTCCGAATGCCTTGTCGATCGCCTTATCCAGTTCGGCATTACTTATAGGCAGTGCCGTGGGCACAACCTTGGGCGTCTCGTTGCCGCCCTCTTCATAATTCCAGGTTGCCTTGTCGTAGCTCTTGGTCGCCGGGTCGAAGCCGGAGAACAACCCATCTTCCGGCAGCTTGAATCCGTCTTTGACGACGAATGCCGCGTTGGTGTAGTTGACCAGATACTCGTGCGCGACGCGGTTGTGCCGGATGGCGTAACTGATGAGGCCGCCGAGAAACGCGAGGTCGCTGCCGGCGCGAATTTGACAGAAGACATCGGCCTGCGACGCGGTGCGCGTGAAGCGCGGATCGACCACGATCATCTTGGCGTTGCGATTGCGCTTGGCCTCGACCGGCCACTTGAATCCGCAGGGATGGTTCTCGGCTGGATTACCGCCCATGATCAACATCATGTCGGTGTTCTTCATGTCGATCCAGCCATTGGTCATGGCCCCGCGCCCGAAAGTTGGTCCCAAACTTGAGACCGTGGGGCCGTGTCAAACCCGCGCCTGGTTTTCCAGGCGCACCACCCCCATAGCCCGCATCGCTTTCACGACCAGGTAATTGAATTCATTGGTATCGGTGCAGCCGCCGCTCCAGAACAGCGATTCGCAGCGGTTGACGGTATTGCCCTTCGCGTCCGTCTCCACAAAGCCGGCGTCGCGGGTCTTCTTGGTCCAGACCGCGATCTCTTCGATGGCCTGGTCCCACGGGATGTCCTCCCAGTGGTCCGATCCCGGGCGTCGCACCCTTGGGTACAAGATGCGACGGTCGTTCTGGATGTCCTGCTGAAGCGACGAGCCCTTGGGACATAGCGTGCCACGGTTGATCGGGTGATCGGGGTCGCCCTCGACGTGGACGACTTGCGGCGTCACGTTCTTGGCCTTGTCGCCGATGGTGTGGATGATGACGCCGCAGCTCACCGCGCAATAGGGGCAAGTGCTGCGCGTCTCCGTGGTGCGCGAAATCTTCAGCGCCTGGGCTTGGGCAAGCAGCGGCTGCGCATCGAAGCCAAACACCGAAACGCCGACCGCGCCCGCGATTCCAGTCTTGAAAAATGCTCGTCTAGATAGCTCCATTGCCGCCTTCCAGAACAAGAAAGTCGAAATTGTGAATGCGTACAGGAGACAAAAAGAAGCGCTGGAGAAGCGCTGAGTCTAAGCATCGAGAAGTATGTTCAGTGTGGTCCAAACCTTCACCAGTCCATCGCGACTACGTCGGAGAATCTGGGCTAGACCCAAACAATGCGAACGAGCGTATACCGTGGCACCCGTGCTGGTCAAATGGTTTCAAGACGTCGTTGGTGTCTGAAATCGAAGCGAGGTTAGAAGAGACTGTGTCGCAGCCTCGGCTGAACTTTTCTAATGGGACGAAAGTCGGCGTGTAACCAGCAAAACGAGCCGCACCGCGGCGGAATGGGGTTAGACGGGGGCGTGAGCCTCCGGTCGAGTGGGGGATGTTGACCTGAGCCGCAGGCGGCATGGGTTGCGACACAGTCTCCTTAGCCCCTTGTTCCTAAGCGACTGATCACTGGTTGGGCTCTCCTTTGCGCATCCCACGGCAGGCAATTAGACTCTGTGACAGCAGGAGGCACGGCATGGGCAAAACACACGGAATCGTAGCGGTTGTCCTGATAGTGACGTTCCTGGCGGCCGCAGCCGATGCGCAGTCGTCACAGCCGATGTCAAACCAGTCGATATCCAGTCAACCCGCCCAGGGTCAGGCGCCGGAGGGGACGATGTCGCCGGAGACCCAGGCGAAGATCATGAAGGCGATCAACCATGCGCTGATTATGCTCCCCTACTACGGCGTATTCGACAATCTTGTCTACCTGCTTCAGGGACGTACCGTGATTCTTACCGGACAGGTTACGAACCCCAGCCTGAAACCGGACGCCGAAAGGGCCGTGAAAAAGGTTGAGGGCGTCGACAAGGTGGTCAACAACATCGAAATCCTTCCGCCCAGCCCCATGGACCAGCAGATCCGGGAGCGGGTAAAGCAAGCGATTTACGGCGGCTATGGCCCACTCTTCAAGTACAGCCACAATCCGAATGCGCCTATCCGCATCATCGTGAAGAACGCCCGGGTGACGCTGGAAGGCGTGGTTGATAGCGAGGGCGATAAAAATCTGTGTACCATGCGCGTTAATCAGATCTCTTCGGTCCTGTCGGTAACCAACAACCTTCGCGTGGTGAAATCGTAAGCCCGCGGGCGAGACGAGAATAGCGAGAATCGGTGCGGAAGGTGGCGCGGCCTCAGCCGCGCCGTTGCAACCCCATTAGTCATTTTGTCATCACGAGGAGGGCTTCAGCCCGACGAAGGATCTGCTTTTCGTCCGACCCTGCAAGCCATTTCTTTCCGGCGCGATGTCAATCGAGCCGATCCGCCCTTTTTCTGCCACGTCTCATCGCTAAACATTTACGAAAAACTTACGACTTTTTTAGCCCGCCCTTACTGGCCGAATGCTCAAATCCAAATGCGGGCAGCGAAGGCGCTGACGTGTGCAAGAGGAGATCATGACAGATTTATTTCTCATTATCTGCGCGGTGAGTGTTGTCTTCTTCCTGATTTTTCTAGTGCAATGCTCACGCCCGACGCGGAAGTCCACGACATTCCGTCAGAAGTCCAACGCCAGGCTCGCGGTCCGCAAGGTAGCGGAGCCGCAATCGATCTATGCCGTCGGCGGACGGCGATTCTTTGTTCATCTTGAAGAGCAGATGTCGGAGTTTCTGTCGGCGCACGGCCGGACCGCCGCAATGCTGCTGGTCATGGTCGCGCTGCCCCTGATGCTGCGGGCGCAGTCGCCAAGCGGTCCATCGCCTGACCAGCCGTCCCCCGGCGCCGGCCAGCAAGCCAGCGCCGACCAGCAAATTCCGTCCGCGGTTCAGAAGCAGCTTGATGCCATGCAAAAGCGCATCGCACAGTTGGAGGCAGAACTCGCTACGCGGGCTCCGGAAGGCGCTCCTATGAGCTCGAAAGCTACCGCCCCGGTCCATGAGATCGGCGAGCAAGCGGCCCCGGCTGCCGAGTCCGCTTTGGCTACTCCGCCTGAGAATCCGGGACCGCCGGCGCCGTTTTCCTTCGCCGACTTCAGTTGGCTCAACGGCAACAGCCGCATCAAAGAGGTTCCGTTTGACACCAAATTTTTCACGCCGGAAATTCGCTCGGACGTCGACTACATCTACGACTTCGCTCATCCCGCGGATGACACCATCGGCGGTTCGAGCGAGATTTTCCGAAGCAGCGAATTCCAGGTAACACAACTGGGTGTCGGCGGGGACTTTCACTGGGACAACGTCCAGGCGAGGGTAATGACGCAGTTTGGCATGTACTCCCAAACCACGCCCCGTAACGACGCCAGCCCGGCGCGTGGTCAATGGCAGCTTGCCGATGCCTACCGCTACGTCTCGGAAGCTTATGGCGGATATCACTTCAATGTGTGGGACGGAATCAATGTGCAAGCCGGTATTTTCATGTCCTATATCGGCCTGTTCAGCTACTACAACTTCGATAACTGGGCCTATCAGCCGTCCTATGTGTCGTCCAACACGCCGTGGTTTTTTAATGGCATGCGCATACAGATTTATCCCAACCAGCACCTGAAGATTGAACCCTGGATCATCAACGGATGGCAGTCCTATGGGCGATTCAACAATCGTCCCGGCATTGGAGCGCAGATCCTGTGGCGGCCGAGCGGTTCGTTTGAATTTGTGGGCAACCAGTACGCACTTGGCGAGGACACGCTAGGTGTTCCTGGCCGTGTGCGTTATCACACCGACGACAGCATTCAATGGAAGTATTACGACCATCCTGACGGCACTCTCGACAAGATGGCATTTTCGCTGACCGGCGACATGGGCTGCGAGCATGGCGGCGGCGTCAGTTGTGCCGGCGATTCCATAAAAGGCCCGAAGCAGAGCTTTATCGGTTACATGTTCTACAACCGCTTCTGGTTCCACAAAGACCTGTACGGGGTGACTCTCGGTGGAGGCCAGATCAACAACCCTGGCCGTTACTTAGTGCTGTTGCCACCAATCAATGGCGCAACCGCAATCTCGGGGACGCCGTATTTCACCGAGAACCCCGGGCAGCCCTTCAAGGCATGGGATACGTCGGCAACCTTCGACTACATGCCCAGCCAGTACATTACGTTCCGGTTCGAGTATGACCATCGCGCCGCGAACGTTCCCTACTTCACCGGACCGGGAGGAATTACGCCTTCGGGAGGCAACACTGGCGCGCCTGGGTCGTTGGTTCCTGGCTTTGTACCGAGCCTGGTCAACACACAAAACACTCTGGACATGGCGATTCTGGTCATGTTCTGACGAACACGAGATATGTGACGCGCACCCCAGTAACCGCACACCTGCCCGTAGTAGGCTCCTATGGGACCTGCACGGCATCCGAGGCTCGACCAGCACGGATGTCGCCGAGGAGGTGGTCAGATGATTTCAAGTGCACGTTGTGGCAGCTGGATTGGAAAGGCGTTGGTGTCTCTGCTTTTGGCTCTGGCGTGCATAGCGCCGGCGACGGCGCAACAGCGGAATACGGGGGATACATCCGCGGCGCCGGAGTCACAAGCGGGGGAGACGACCCAGAAGCTTCAACAGCATGTTGAGCAACTGGAGTCAGAGGTTGAAGAGTTGCGAGAACAGGTGAAAGAGATGAAAGCGGTGATGGCGGGCAAATCGGTAACGCCAGACGGCGACCCTGCTGAGCACAGCACGGTTGACGCGCAGGCCCCCGGCATTGCTCCCGCGGCTTTCACGCTGGCTGCCGAGGACCGCAGCGTGCTCGACTACCTGAAGGGCACCACCATCAATGCGATGTTCGATGGCTACTACGAATACAACTTCAACGACCCGGTTGGAAGAGTCAATCTGCTGCGGGCCTATGATGTCCTCAGCAACGTCTTCAGCTTGAACCAGGCAGACCTGATCGTGGAACGCGCGCCGGATGTGGCCGCCGGCCGCCGCTATGGTGCTCGTATCGACTTGCAGTGGGGGCAGGCAACCGCAAGTTCCCAGGGAAACCCTTTGAACGAGCCGCGTCCGGACATCTATCGCAACATCTTCCAGGCGTACGGAACTTATGTTGTTCCACTAGGCAATGGTCTTACGGTGGATTTCGGCAAGTGGGCCAGCTCTCTGGGAGCCGAGGGCAACTACACCCAGTATCAGATTAACTATTCTCGTTCCTACTGGTTCAACTTCCTGCCCTTCTATCACATGGGGGGAAGGCTAAACTACCCGGTCAATAAGAAGCTCGCGCTGAACTACTGGATCGTGAATGGCACAAACCAGACCGAACCTACGAACGGTTTCAAGGACGAACTATTTGGGCTGGTAGTAACTCCTAACAAGAAGATCAGCTGGACGGTGAACTACTATCTTGGCCAGGAGCATCCCGACGCGATCGCGGTTCCCACCTGCGGGCCGGTACCGGTGCAGCCTGGGCTGTGCTTCCAGCAGGTCAGCCCTGCACCTGACGGGAAGACGAACATCTTTGATAGCTACGTTACCTGGCAGACTACGCCGAAGCTTTATCTGGCACTGGAAGGCGACTACGAAGTCGAGCGTTTGTGGGCCAACACGGAGCCCGGCCAGTCCTCAGCTCCATCCGATGTTTGGGGCGGAGCCGCCTACGCCAAGTATCAGTTGACCCCGCGAACCTATCTGGCTGGTCGCACGGAATACCTCAACGATCACGGTGGCCTGTTCACAGGAATTACCAGCTACATCGAAGCGCTAAAAGAGGTTACCGCAACCTATGACTTCACTCTGGCAAATGGATTTGACATGCGGTGGGAATACCGGCGCGATTTTTCCAACCGGCCAATCTTTTTGACCGGTAGCCAGGGCGTGTATAGCACGGACCAGAACACTGCAACTATGGGAATGATCTGGTGGTTCGGCCGCAAACCGGGACCGTGGTAGGAAGTGTTCACCACGGAAACACAGAGGACACGGAAAAAAAGCAAACGAGAAATCAAGAAAGAAGTCAAAGAGGAAGTCAAAAAAAGAGGATCAACAAAATGAAAGGCAACTGCATACTTTCTAATCCCCTCCGTGGTGAATCTGTATTGTGAAATTTGGGCGACTCATCAACGGGGCACGCAGAGAGTACGGAGTACGGACGTAAGTTTATGACTGTTTCTTGCTTTTATGGTTACGTTGTCCTCCGTGACCTCCGTGTTTCCGTGGTGAATACGCTTTAGGAAATTGAGGAGTCGCATATGCAAGACCTTCTATTCGTCGCCGTCACGATTGCTTTCTTCGCGCTGTCGCTGGGGTATGTAACCTTCTGCGACCGCATTAAGTAAAAGGGGAACCATGCACACCGAGTCAAGCATCATGCTCGTAATCTGCGCGTTGATGTTGATCTATCTCTTCTACGCGCTGCTGCGGCCGGAGAAGTTCTGACATGACTGCCAATGGTTGGTTACAAATCGCGATCTTTCTCGCGTTGATCCTGGCAGTCACGAAGCCGATGGGCGTCTTCATGGCGCGGGTCTTCAATCGCGAGCGGACCTTTCTGGATCCGGTCCTGCGGCCGGTGGAGCGCCTGCTCTATCGCCTGACCGGCGTGGACGAAACCCACGAGATGCGCTGGACCGAATATGCCGCCGCGATGCTGCTGTTCAGCGTCGTGTCGATGCTGTTGCTCTATCTGATAGAGCGACTCCAGCTTCATCTGCCGTTCAATCCGCAGAAATTCGCCGCTGTCCTGCCTGAGCACGTGGCGTGGAACACGGCAGCCTCTTTCACCACAAATACGAACTGGCAAGCCTACTCGGGTGAGTCCACGATGAGTTACTTCACCCAGATGGCCGGCCTGGCCTACCACAACTTTATTTCGGCGGCGACCGGCATCGCGCTGGCGATCGCCTTTATTCGCGGCATCGCGCGCCGGCAGATGCAGACCATCGGGAACTTCTGGGTGGACATGGTCCGCTCCTGCCTGTGGGTGCTGCTGCCCTTTTCGATTGTCGGCGCATTGCTGCTGGTCTCGCAGGGCGTAGTCCAGAACCTGAAGCCCTATGACACCGTCAAGCTGATGGAGCCGCAACAGGTGCCGCACGTGAACGCTGATGGCAAGCTCGCCGTTGATGCCCAGGGCAAGCCGGTAATGGACACCGTGACTACCCAGACCATCGCGCAAGGTCCGGTGGCATCGCAGGAGATCATCAAGGAGTGGGGCACCAACGGCGGCGGCTTCTTCAATGCCAACAGCTCGCATCCGTTCGAAAATCCAACTCCGCTCACGAATCTCATCGAGTTGTTTGCCATCTTCGCGATCAGCGCTGGCTTGACCTACACCCTGGGACGCATGACGGGATCACAGGCCCACGGTTGGGCAGTGTGGGGAGCGATGGCGATTCTCTTCCTCGCCGGGGTCACGGTCGCTTACTGGGCGGAAGCTCGCGGCAATCCTCTGCTCCATGGCGTCACCACGCAAGCCACCGCGTCGCAGCCCGGCGGCAACATGGAAGGCAAAGAGGTGCGCTTCGGCATCACCAACTCGGCGCTGTTCGCCACCGTGACCACGGACGCGAGTTGCGGCGCAATCAATAGCTGGCACGATTCCTTCATGCCCCTGGGAGGAATGATTCCGCTGGTCAACATCATGCTCAGCGAGGTGATCTTCGGCGGAGTCGGCGCAGGCTTGTACGGCGTTCTGATCTACGTCGTGCTCGCCGTCTTTATCGCCGGCCTGATGGTGGGCCGCACGCCGGAATATCTGGGCAAGAAGATCGAGGCCTATGACGTGAAGATGGCCATGCTGGTGGCACTGGTCTTCCCGCTGGTGATCCTGGTCTTCACCGGAATCTCTTCGGTGCACGACTTTGGCACTGCGGGCATCAGCAATCCCGGACCGCACGGATTCTCGCAAATGCTGTACGCCTATGTTTCCGGCGCCGGCAACAACGGTTCTGCTTTCGGCGGCCTGACGGTCAACACGCCCTGGTACGACAACAGCATCGGCTTCGACATGCTGATCGGCCGCTTCTTCATGATCATTCCCATGCTCGCGATCGCCGGCAATCTGGCGCAAAAGAAATATGTTCCGCCTTCGCTGGGCACGTTCCCCGTCACCACGCCGCTGTTCTCGGCGTTGCTGATAGGAGTGATCATCATCGTCGGCGCGCTGACCTTCTTCCCGGCGCTTAGCCTGGGTCCCATCCTTGAGCACCTGCTGCTGGCGGCGGGTAAGACATTCTGAGGCGATAGACAATGGCAAGCAAGAGTTCCAAAAGAGCTATCTGGGAAGGCAAGATTGTTGGACGCGCCATCATGGACTCGTTCATCAAGCTGGATCCTCGTCACATGATGGGCAATCCGGTGATGTTCGTTGTCGAGGTCGGCAGCGTCATCACCACCGTGTTGCTTATCGGCGATAAGAAAAATTTTGGTTTCAACCTGCAGATCACGCTGTGGCTGTGGTTCACCGTGCTGTTTGCCAACTTCGCGGAAGCCATGGCGGAGGGCCGCGGCAAGGCGCAAGCCGACACCCTGCGGAAGGCGCGCTCGGAGACCATTGCCAATCGGGTTGGCGAAGATGGCGAGCTCGAGAAGATTCCTAGCTCGAACTTGCGGGCCGGCGATATCGTGATTGTCTCTGCGAGCGAGTTTGTCCCCTCCGATGGCGAGATCATCGAAGGCGTCGCTTCAGTCGATGAGTCTGCCATCACCGGCGAATCCGCGCCTGTGATTCGCGAAGCCGGTGGCGATCGCTCGGCTGTTACCGGCGGAACGCGCGTGCTCTCCGACCAGATCCGCGTGAAGGTAACGTCGAATCCGGGCGAGACATTTCTCGATCGCATGATCGCGCTGGTCGAGGGCGCGGAGCGGCAGAAGACGCCCAACGAGATCGCGCTCAACATCCTGCTCGCAGGCTTGACCATCATCTTCCTGCTGGCCGTGGTCACCTTGCAGCCCTTCGCAATTTACTCGGGTGCGCCGCAGACGGTGTTCGTGCTGGTCTCGTTGCTGGTGTGCCTGATTCCCACGACCATCGGCGGTTTGCTCTCGGCCATCGGAATCGCCGGTATGGATCGCCTGATCCAGCACAATGTGCTGGCCATGTCTGGCCGCGCGGTCGAAGCTGCAGGCGATGTGGATACACTGCTGCTCGACAAAACCGGGACCATCACGCTCGGTAATCGCCAGGCATCGGAATTCATTCCCGCCCCAGGTGTAAGCGAAAGCGAAATGGCCGATGCCGCGCAGCTATCCTCGCTGGCGGACGAAACTCCTGAAGGCCGCTCGATCGTTGTGCTGGCCAAGGAGCGATATGGTCTGCGGGGCAGGGAACTGAGCTCGCACGAGATGGAATTCGTTCCCTTCACCGCGCAGACACGCATGTCGGGCGTCAACATGAACGGCAACCAGATTCGCAAGGGCGCCGTCGACGCCATCACGAAGTACCTCGCTTTGAATGGTTCGGCGATGCCGCCTGAAGTGCAGGCCGCCGTGGAGCAGATCGCCCGTTCCGGTGGCACGCCGCTGGTGGTTGCCGAGATGGGGCGCGCCCTGGGCGTGATTCACCTTAAGGACATCGTGAAGGGCGGGATGCGCGAGCGTTTCGATCAACTGCGCGCCATCGGCATCAAGACGGTGATGATTACCGGTGACAATCCTCTGACCGCTGCCGCAATCGCGCGCGAGGCGGGAGTCGATGACTTCCTCGCCGAAGCGACTCCCAAGGACAAGATGGACTTGATCCGTCGCGAGCAGGCGCAGGGCAAGCTGGTTGCGATGACCGGCGACGGTACCAACGACGCTCCCGCACTGGCGCAAGCCGATGTCGGCGTCGCGATGAATACCGGAACCCAGGCGGCCAAGGAAGCCGGCAACATGGTCGACCTGGATTCCAATCCGACCAAGCTGATCGAGGTGGTTGCCATCGGCAAGCAGTTGCTGATGACGCGCGGCTCGCTGACGACGTTCTCCATCGCCAACGACGTCGCGAAATACTTCGCGATCATTCCTGCGATGTTTGCCGGAACGTTTCCGGTGCTGAACGCGCTGAACATCATGCATCTGAAGACGCCGCAGTCGGCGATTCTGTCAGCCGTGATCTTTAACGCGCTGATTATCATCGCTCTGATTCCGCTGGCGCTGCGCGGCGTGAAGTACAGACCGATGGGCGCCGCGGCATTGCTGCGCCGCAATCTCTGGGTTTACGGCGTGGGCGGCATCATCGTGCCGTTCTTCGGCATTAAGTTGATCGACATGATCATCACGCGGGTTGGGCTGGCGTAAAGGCTTATTCACCACGGAAGCACGGAGAACACGGAGTTTTCTTTGATGGGGGAGCAAAACACAGAGGCACGCCGACGCCTTGAGAAGGCCGCAAACCCCTTGAATTGTCATCACGAGCGCAGCGAGGGATCTGCTGTTGGGATGTTCACGCAAACAGGAGATTCCTCGCGCCAACGTCCGGCGCTTTTAACTACAGTTTCTAAGTGATTCGAACTCCGTGTTCTCCGTGCTTCCGTGGTGAAAAGAATTTGAGGGACCTGTGAAGCAGAATCTGAAGATCGCAATCCTGATGACCTTGGTCACAACCGTGTTGTTGGGGGTCATCTACCCGCTCATTGTTACCGGCCTGGCGCAGGGACTGTTCCATGACCAGGCCAATGGTCAACTCATCAATCACCGCGGGGAAATCGTCGGGTCGAGGATTATCGGACAGACGTTCGCGGGCAAGGGAAATCTGCACTCGCGGCCTTCGGCGGCGGGCAACGGCTACGACGGGGCGAATTCCGGCGGCTCCAACTATGCCCCTACAAATCAGAAGTTGATTGACCGCGTAAACGGCGACGTGGCGCATTTGCAGGCAGAAAATCCCGGGAAGCTGATTCCCATCGACCTGGTGACCACCTCGGCTTCGGGCTTGGATCCGGACATCACTCCTGCGGCAGCAGAGTTTCAGGTGCCGCGCGTCGCGCGCGAACGGGGATTGAGCGAGGATCAGGTGCGAGAGATCATTCGCAGGCACACGCTGGGACGTCAGTGGGGATTTCTGGGAGAACCTCGGGTCAACGTGTTGGAGGTAAACCTCGCGCTTGACGACGTGAACCGGCTGCCCGCGAAATAGTTCGGGTAGTGCTGGCCTTTAGGCCAGCGTCAAGGACGGGTTGAAAAGCCGGGCTTCAGCCCCGGGTACTTCGCCAGAAGCCAACAGTTTGGCGACTCTCCTCGATTTCAGGGATGTACCTCAGGGCCTAAAGGCCGACTTATGGTTGACTTATTACGCGGCGCCGAAGCGCCGCACTACCCGAGACAGCCGCTTTCGAGGATTTTCTTCGCAGCCGGTGAAAGGCCTGCTCCTCCTTCGACGCGCGATCCCAATATTCACCATCCTTTCACAATTCTCGCCGTCTTGCGCGTTGTCTGCAGCTTAAGGTACACCTAGACTGGAAGAGCTCAACTAGAGGAGAGAACGTTGGCCGAGGCAATCATTCAAGCCCAGGCGGTGGAGAAGTATTACCCGCACCCCGACGGCAATCGCATCGAAGTGATTGCTCCCACCGACCTCGAAGTGTGTCCGGGGAAAATCGTTGGCCTCCTGGGACCCTCGGGCTCGGGCAAATCGACTCTGCTGCGCATGTTGACCGGCCTTTCCAAGCCTTCCTCAGGGCACGTGCTGTGGCACGGCAAACAGATGGACGGGCAGATTCCCAACGTCGCCATTGTCTTCCAAAGCTTTGCCCTGTTTCCCTGGCTGACGGTTCTGGAAAACGTGGAAGCGCCGCTGGTTGCGCGCGGCGTCGGGGCAATTGAGCGCCACAAGCGAGCCTTAAAGATGATCGACACGGTCGGACTCGACGGCTTTGAGACGGCTTACCCCAAGGAGCTTTCCGGCGGTATGAAGCAGCGCGTGGGCTTCGCGCGGGCACTGGTGGTTGAGCCCGAAGTTCTCTTCATGGACGAGCCTTTCTCCGCGCTCGACGTCCTCACCGCCGAGAACCTGCGCTCCGAACTGCTGGAGCTTTGGCTCAGCAAGAAAATGCCGACGAAAGCCATCTTCATGGTCACGCACAACATCGAGGAGGCAGTACTGCTGGCCGATCGCGTGATCGTGTTGGGCCGCAATCCGGCGCGCATCCGCTCCGACTTCGAAATCGACATCCCGCAGTATCGCGATCGCAAGTCGCCGCGATTTCTCGCCTATGTCGATTACATCTACAAGATCCTCACCCGTCCGGAGGAGGAAGCTCCTGCGCCGGGCAAAGCGGTTGTGGCTGCGGGAAACGGGCAGGCCCGCGAGCGCAGCAAGTTCCAGATGCTCCCTCACGCCCGGCCAGGAGGCATTGCCGGCTTCATGGAATTGCTGACGGACCGCGGCGGCCGCGACGATCTCTACAAGCTGGCCGACGAGCTGTCCATGGACGTCGACGATCTTCTCCCCATCGTGGACGCTTCGGTGATGCTGGGCTTTGCCGCGCTGCACGAGGGCGATGTGGAGATCACGCCTGTAGGCCGGACTTTTGGCGCAGCCGACATCCAGAAGCAAAAGCAGTTCTTCCGCGAGGCGGCGCTGAAGAACATCGCCATCTTGCGTCTCATCGAGAAC
>JBEKTC010000090.1:0-13592 GCA_049516475.1 Candidatus Korobacteraceae bacterium
TTGCCGGCAGCCTGGTCACAATCGCTTCTTTTTTCTCCAGCAGACGTGCGCCGACCGCCATGGTCAATGACAGCACCGTGGGCATCGCCACGGGGATCGCGGCTACCAGAAGCACCAAGGCGAACAGCAACGTAGTGAGGACGGGGTCGCCACGGAAGAGCGCGACGCTAATAATCACCGCCACCAGGGCCACTGCAAGAATGATCAGGTAATCCCCAATCTTCAGCACGGCACGCTGGAAATGGCTGACGGTATGAGCCTCCTGCACCAGTTGCGCGGTCTTGCCAAAGTAGGTGTTCGCACCGGTGGCGTACACCATCGCGTCGATTTCGCCCTGGCGGATAATCGAACCCGAAAAAACCGCCTCGCCAGGTTTGCGCGTGGCGGGCAAAGATTCGCCTGTCAACGCCGACTGATCAACCTCCACCGGGTCGCCCGCCAGCAGGCGCGCATCCGCCGGAACGATGTCGCCCAGGCGCAAGCGGATGACGTCGCCCGGCACCACCTCACGCGCCGCCGGGGTGGCCCACTTCCCATCACGTTTTACCCGGGCCTTGATCGCCAGCTTGGCTTTCAGGGCAGCGATGGCGTTGCCCGCCTGATGTTCTTCCCAAAAGCCGACCACGGCGTTAGAACCAAGCAGAACAAGAATGATGCAAAAATCCAGCCAGTGCCGGACAATTCCCGACAGAATTACTGCCCCTTCAATCATCCACGGAATGGGGCCCCAGAAATAGGTGAGGAACTTCAGGAAAGGATTGGTTTTCTTTTCCGCGATCTCGTTAGGGCCATATTGTGTCAGCCGTTTTTGCGCTTCGGCTTGACTGAGGCCGTCCGGCGACGAACTCAACTTCTTCTGCAGTTCCGGCATGGAAACGGACTTCAGATCGTCCTTCGACTCGGGCTTCGAGCCGCCCTTGAACTCAGGCTTCGCCACGGGCGTTGAGTCAGGCTTCGACTCCAGTTTTGCCTCCAGCTTGGACTCGGGCTTATCTGTCTCCGTTTTCACCATGACTGTCTTCCTGTTCTTGATCTCTCCACCGGGTCTTGGTCGAGAGCCGGCTGGGAAAATCGACGGACAGGCACTGTCGACGAAGTCTCATTCGAGGTTCTGAATTCCCGGAAATCGGGCGCGTTGCACCTCAACAGTCATCCAGTCGATCGCGGCCATCGCGGCCGCCAATGTCATCGGGACACTTACAGACAGTATCTTGCTGAGGAGATACGGAAGCTGTGCAGTTTTGCTCAACAATCGCGAACGGCCCACTCATTTGGAAGGCTGTGATCGCTGGCAGGAAACGTCCTGCAAAAATGCCCTAATCTGCCTCCATGCCGTAGACAAATAGTCTTCTTCCATCCTTCTTGACGGTACAGTTCAGGATCTATTTCCAGTGCATTGAACCGTCACACCGGATGAACAATTAGCTATACAAGCTCCTTCACAAAAATCGTTGGCGCGCGTTCGAACCCTCGACCCTTCGTTGCGCCATCACGCCTTTGCCTGCACCTTTGCCCGTTTCGGAACGGGAGGAGCAGGGCGTTCGAGAGATGTTCAATTCTGCTCAGACCTCGGAAAGTCGCGAGACTACAAAGATTACAGCCTTCCAAGAGGCTCAGAGGTTGTCAGACGAGGCCGGCGAATCACGTGAAATCTCGACATTAGCAAATCAGGAGGAGCTCACATGAGTAAAGTGCTGTTCTTACTTGGAATGTGGAGTCTAGGCACGCTGTGTGTGTTCTGCGGCAGGTGGTGCGACCAACAGGGAGACCTGGTGTAGCGTCCTCCACTTCTGCTTTACCCTGGGTCCACTTCCCCGCAACCAGATATGTGACCTCAGGAGGCTGCAATGTCCGCGCGTTCCTTATCCGTGAATTTGAAACCTGACGCTCTCATGCGGTACGAGACGAGTCCCCTGGTGTTCCAAAAGATGGCGCCACCAGCCCTGCTGGCCACGCGTAGCCGGCCGGATCCGGTGCGGGTAGCCTTTATTGGAAACCACCTTCCCAGACAGTGTGGAATTGCGACCTTTACGACAGATTTGTGTGATGCTTTTGCGGCTGCCTACGGAGCAGCTGGGCTGATGGTGCTCGCCGTGAATGACCCACAATCGTCATACAGCTATCCTGCGCGCGTGCACTTCGAGATAACCGAGAACGACCCTTCATCCTACAAAGGAGCGGCCGACTTTCTGAATTCCAGCAATGTTGACCTCGTCTGCTTGCAGCACGAGTACGGGATTTTCGGAGGAAAGGCCGGCGGGCATATCTTGCGCCTACTGCACCACTTGAAATCGCCTGTGGTGACGACTCTTCATACAGTTCTTCGTGAGCCCGACCTCGATCAACTTATCGTGATGCAAGAAATCGCCGCACGCTCTGATCGTCTTATTGTCATGAGCGAGCACTCCTCTCGATTCTTACAGAACGTATTTGGAGTTTCCCGCGACAAGATTGATCTGATTCCCCATGGCATTCCTGATATGCCCTTTGTCGATCCGGCTTCTCACAAGGATTCCTCAATCGAGGGCAAGTCCGTATTGCTCACGTTTGGCTTGTTATCTCCGAACAAAGGGTTCGAAAGTGTGATTCGCGCGTTGCCTCGCATTTTGTCCCGGCACAAGAAGGTCGTCTACGTGATCGCTGGTGCCACTCATCCCCATGTCAGGCGCCGCGAGGGCGATCGGTATCGGATCGAGTTGCAGGCGTTAGCTGAGAGCCTTGGCGTCAAAGAGCACGTCGTCTTCGTCAATCGGTTCGTCAGCCCTCAAGAAATGGCATCGCTAGTTGGTTCGGCTGATATCTACATTACCCCGTACCGATACGAGGCACAGGCCGTGTCAGGCACGCTCGCGTATGCCATGGGCAAGGGAAAAGCGATCATCTCGACGCCGTACTGGTACGCCACCGAAGTCTTGGCGGACGGTCGCGGAGCCCTCATTCCCTTCGATGACTCGGCCGCCATTGCAGATACTGCAACTAAGCTTCTGGACAACGAGAGTGCCCTCCAGGCGATGCGCAAACGTGCTTACCTCTATGCCCGGCACATGATCTGGGATCAAGTAGCACGGTCTTACATGCAATCTTTCGCACGTGCCGGCGCCGGTCACCGGCAACCGGTTCGCGAGGCATCCCCTCGTACACTTGCCGCCCTGAACGTCAATGGCCGACTCGTAAGCGCCTGAGCCGTTGGCACGAGCGATTGTGGGAGAAAAGGTACCAAGCACGCCCCACATCAACTTCCTTCAGACAGGACATCTCGGCCAGCAGCAATTGAACAATTGAATTTCTAAAATCGCATTGGGCAGTTTGCTCAGAAGAATGCCAGCGCAAATGCAAGGCCGAACTGATGCGGTCGGATAAAGGGGAATCGGGCAAGTTCCACCGAGAAGGGGGAATCTTCCACTAGAATGTCGAGCACCACGTAACTCTTCCAGTCCCGAACAGGGAAGGAAATGGTACGGGTGCCCAACGGGGTGCAGATGGGTTAAGCCGCCGCACCTTTGCTCTTGAGCTGCATCTCGGCTTCGGCGGTCAGCCAATCGTCTAGCGCGTGTCCGTCCAGCCGTCCGCGCTGCTCGTAAAGCTCGTACGCACGCTCGCGAATGGCTTCTTCGGTCACGGAGGTAACTGCTGGCTCCGAAGTCAAAACTCCACCCGCTGGTTTCTCAGACTTTTTCACAGCAAACCTCCTTCATGATTTGGGCGGCAAGAAAAGGACGGGGTCAAACGAGGGTCTCGAAATCGCTGGCACTCGAAGGGAGCGGAGGGAGACCAATTGACCTCGCCTGCGTCATTGGTCACTTATAGTTTCCATCGGGGAAGGTTAACCGCACAAGCCCAACCATCACTTCACATTGTGATGCCCCGACTTGGTACCTTCATGCGCGGTCGCCGAATTGCCGGGTCTCTTCCCCAGTGCCTGATCCTCTGACCGCCATGACTGCGGTAACGAATCCAGACAATCCCGACACGACGGCTATAAGAACAGCGACAGCACGATATGTGCCCTTCGCTGCATCGCTAGCAGCGAAGGCTATCGCGCAAACGACCCAAGCCCCCGAACGTGCAGAATAACCACCCCCACCACGGCAGAGCTGACGGGCTGAACGGCATGGCGCGAATTGTAGCACTCGGATTCACAGCAGTTTGCTGACCACCGCGCCTGAAGGCGCGGCTTCTCAATTGAGACAATCCTGACAGGTTCAAGCCGGACATCATTTTCGCGATGGGCAGTCGCAAGCATTGAGTTATGTGATGGAAAATGACGACACGATCTGAAACACGCTTAAGAACGATGGGCGAGAGTGGCGACCAGGTAAATCATTTGGGTAGACTGTCCCGAGCCGGCAATCGGACTCGAACCGAAAAACGCGACATTTGTGGGTGAGCTTATCGGGGCCGAAAGTGGTATTACTCGCCACTGTCCTTTGGTCCTCCCATTTTTTCTCGCACAAATTGGACCAGCGTCTGCGGTGTAATCACGCCCTCAACACGATTCACCTGGCTACGGCTCACGACCGGCAGCAGACCGGGATTCTTGGCCAGCCGGTCTAGCAAAAGTTCAAGCGGTTGGTCAGGGTGAGCATGCGCGCAGCTGTCGGTGGCGATCGTTGTGATGGGAGCTTCAGCGGCGCCGGAGTGGAGCGCGCTCTCGATGTTATCGCGTGTCACAAGGCCGGAATAGAGCCCGTTACTGCCTACGAGAACGCTCTGCGCATCGGTTTGTGCCGCAATCACCGACGCCTGTTGGATTGAACTGTGGGGCGGGACCAAACTAAAGTCTCGCGTCATGATGTCGCGGGCGCTCCAGGCGCCGGTCACCTGTCGAGTGCCCGGTTGAGGCATATGTACGTCGTCCTGCTCCAGCAACGCATGATACAGAGGAACCGGTTGGTATCGCTTTGAGATGAGGAAGCTGATCATGTTGGCGATCATCAGCGGCACCAAGACCTGGTAATCCTGCGTGAGCTCAAAGATCATGAACACCGAAGTCATGGGGGCGCGAATGATGCCCGCAAATAGCGTGCCCATCCCAACGAGCGCGTAGCCCCCGGGATCACCTGTCGGAAACGGAGCAAAGCGGTGCATCAGTACCCCGACGGTTCCGCCCGCCATCGCCCCAAGGTATAGGCTCGGTGCGAAAATGCCGCCGGCGTTTCCTGAGGAGTAGGAAACGATGGTAGCCACCAATTTCACTAGACACAGCAGCAGCATGGTTTTGAGCAGAAGGCCGCCATTCATCGCCTGGTCAACGTACTGGTAGCCCACGCCCATTACTTGGGGGAAGAAGATCAGGATTACGCCAATGATTAGGCCCCCCATCGCAGGCTGAAGGATCCTGGTCCACTTCGGCATTCTCCGGAAGAACTCTCGGGCCCGAAGCAGACCCTTACAGAAAGCCAGTGAAACAATGCCACCCGCAATCCCAAGGACCACGTAGGCAAGCAGTTCGGCGGGATGGACCAGGTGATACGCGGGCACATGAAAGATGGGGCTGTTCCCGAGAATGGAGCGTTCGACCATGACCGCTGCGACGGAGGCCACGACCGTGGAGCCCAGCAAGGCCGCGTTCATGTCTCCGATGATT
This sequence comes from Candidatus Korobacteraceae bacterium, assembly GCA_049516475.1. Taxonomy (GTDB): domain Bacteria; phylum Acidobacteriota; class Terriglobia; order Terriglobales; family Acidobacteriaceae; genus Bog-257. The sequence goes on from JBEKTC010000090.1 coordinate 5,588, forward strand.
TCCTCGAGCGCAAAGATAACCGCTGCGACAGGAGTATTAAACGCTGCCGATAGAGCTGCGGCGGCCGCGACCGGCACCAGGCTTTGCAAGCGTGCCGGCGATAAATGAAACCACTTCCCGATCGAGGAACCGATACCTGCGCCTATCTGTACCGATGGACCTTCCCTTCCCATCGAATGGCCCGATCCGATGCAGAGCGCGCCCGTCAGGAACTTCCCAAACGCGACACGTGCCGGAATATTTCCTTGATTGAGATGATAGGCGGCCTCGGTTTGGGGTACTCCACTGCCACGGGCGTCTGGGAAAAACTTTGCCAGCAAAAAGCCCGTAACCAGGCTCATTAACGTGGGAACTAGGATGTAGCGCAAATAGGAAGGCGCTATTCCGAAAAGCAGATACGTCGTGCCCTTGATTGCCAGAGTAAACAGCACCGCGGCCAGACCGGCGAGAACCCCGATGATTATGGTCAACGCCAGGAAAATGTGGTTCTCGCGCAGCCGCAATCTCTTTATGAACAGCAGGTTAGAGGTGCTCATTGTTGCGTACCGCTGTGCTTCTGGCCAATCAGGAGAAGCGCCTGATCCAGCCCCTGTGGTTCTCCGCAAGCGGCCGACGTTGCTTTTTCAATGGCGTAGATAAGTTCAGTCCCGGACCTGATCAACTCGGAATCAGGAGGACGTTTGGAATGAAGTTCGGGTTCAAGCCCGAGAGCCTGATCCTCAAGACCGACCAACTCAGCCGTCCCATGGCCATCTGACGTCTGACTGAGGCAGCTTTCCAACCGCTGCCGAGCTTGCTCGAAGCCCAGAAGCAGGCGTTCTTGCCTCTCCCGATCTGTAAGATGCCGGTCCAGAGGATCGTCCGATAGGACCATTTCAGTGACCGACAAGAGCTGGCGCGTCTTCTGGGCCGCCGGATTTAGCTCCAGCGCGGCTTTCAGATACTGATCAGCCTTTTGGTAATCCCTCAGACGGAACGCTGCTTCGCCCGCTTCGGTTAGCGCGTCCACATTGTTCTTGTCCAGTTCAACCGCTTCAGCGTAATTCTTCAAAGCATGCTGCGTATCCCCGACCTCCAGGAAAAAGCGTGCCGCCTCCACATGTGCCGCAGCCGATGGCGGGAGCTCAGTTTCCAAAATGAGCAGCTCTGAAAGTGCCATGGTGCGTTGCTGGTGCCCCAGCAAGAAGCGGATCAGCTCAATTCGCAGTTGCCGTTCGCGCTCATCCACCTGGCTTCCGGCCCAGCGGCCGTAGAGCGCATTTTGGTAGTAACGCACGGCGTCAGAAACGTCTCCGCGCTTGGCAGCCAGCCGGGCCAGTTGGAGGTTGATCCCGGCATCTTCGGGATCGGATTCCCGCAACCGAAGCAAAGTCTGCTCAGCCTCTGCATCGTGATCGCCCGCTGCCAAAGCGTTGGCCAATGCGAGCGTGTACGTCCGGTCTCCGAGAGCGTCAGTCGTCGCTTTGCGAAAGGACTCAATTGCCTTTTCGATCTGCCCTGAACCGAGCTGACGCTCGCCTTCTTTGTACCAAATGGCAGCTATTCGAGCGTCCAGTTGTTGTTCCTTCGCCGCTACCCTCCTGGTAAAAGCGAATACCCCGATGGCAATAACCGCGAGAGCGATCAACAGGAAGATCTGTCGGTTCAGGACGCGATATGTCCCTCCTTCATCCACGAAAAGCACTCTCCGGAAGATAGCCCATTACTCCAGGTCCGGCAGAGTCCGCGACCTTACATTCGTCTCCGGCTCGAAACCAACTCATAGCAACTCCGATTGGGATTCTACACACTCCAGGCTGCCGGCCCGATTCAAAACATCCACTCTTCGGTACGCCACCACCAACTGACGACCACGGAGGGGAGTGTCTCGACAACGCTCTGGTGCGTGGTGGAATCAGGATCCACGCTTTTCCACGGTTTATGGGGAAATAATAATCCGTTTCAGAGGCGACAGACGGGCACATCTTGCGTCTGATGGGCGTGGTCTCACTATAGTTAAAGCGGCGGCTTGAGTCGAAGGTAGGAAGCTGGCTCCGGCAATGAGGGCAGCCATTTGGAGCGAGGAAGGAATCAAGGATATCAGCCTCGCACTGTCAAAACAGGGCACCGGGCGTGGCACAGCACCTGGTGAGGTGTAACCCACGGGAGGTGTACGGATATGCTGGGATGGAAGGTGTGGTGCGGTCCCATCACAATCAAGTCTGCACCCTGGCCTTTAGCCACCTTCAAGATGTGTTCCGCCGGTGCACCGACTTCGACGATGAATTCGCTTTCCTCGGAGAGGCTCGCTTCGGATGAAAGAAGTTGCTGAAGCCGCTTCATCGCAATGTCCCTCTCCGCCTCGGGGTATTCCAGCGGAACATCGGCGGGCATCTTGAGAATATGCAGCAAAGTCAAGTGGGCGTGCTCGTGTTCCGCCAACCAGAGCGCATACGCAAGGGCCTTTGCCGAACCAGGCAGCAAGTCGGTCGCGTAGAGAATTCTCCCTAGCTTCAGTTCCGGTATAGGTTTAGGGGAGGCGCATGGCCCGGCCGTGAGCACGGGGCAGGGCGCGGAATAAACAATCTCTTCTGCTACCGAACCAAGCAGAAGCTTCTTCACGCCGCCTCGTCCATGCGTTCCCAGGACTACCAGATCAGTTTCCAGCTTCTGCATCAATTTGGACAAAACCTGAGAAACTCCTCCCTCTCCCTCTGTGACCAGTTCTTGATGCTTGATTCCATGAAACAGCTCGGACGCCACAAGGTTCGCCATTTTGTTCTCGGCAGAATGTCTAAAGTAGAACGGGTCCGGCGGCTGAGCGTTGTCGCATATCTCCGCAGGGACAACGCTGACGATATTCAGCAAGCTGTCGTACTGGCGGGACAGGCCGATGGCGTACGTCAGCGCAGCCTCTGAGCACGACGAAAAATCGGTCGCGAACAGAATGTTGCGGAGCGAAATGCTTGGGGAGAGCAGCAAACCCATCGAATACCTCCGCTATTTTGTCCTTGCTCACGTACATGCAGCAAGTGACTTTAATCGTATGCTAGGGTGAGGCGTTTCAACAGGAATTTCCCTTTTGCCTTCCAACAGTCCCAGGCCATGTATCCATCGAGGGATTCCAAACTCAGCCCCCGCCGGCTACGCCTGCCACCAATGGCCACACTTTGGACATGGAGTTGGCTTCTGGTTGACTAGCAAAGCAATAGGCAAGACATCTAAATCGCAACAAGCAAGCACCATTCCCACATCTTAGGGTTGCCCTCCGGTCGTGATTGAGGGCACAATGTTGAGTTGTTGGAATTCAGCTTTTTGCAAACTGCTGATCGCTCGCTGCGCTGCATGTCAAGGCTCGTTTTACATCGTCGTTAACAGGTAAAGGGGTGATTCAATGTCTGATCTGACAAAGCTTCCGCAAGCGGCCAAACTCTGCCTGCCATCGGGCGTCACCGACCACCATGGGAAAGATGCGTTCGAGGTTCGCTTCGGCACGGCGACACTGGAAGCGACACCCACCGGCAGCGTGAAGCACACAACCAATGGTGACGAGGAGCGTTATGCCGACAAATCCGGCACTTACACAAAGTGCCTGAAGCAGAAGGGATACGGCGTTGTTGACCCGAACGCTTTTAAGTTGTTCAGAACTGCCCTAGGCACCGCCGATGGAACGACTCTAGGCACCGCCGATTTCGAGGTTGCTGGTTTGTTGGGAGCAGGCCGGAAGCTGAACGGTCCGTTGGGTGCCTTTGCCCTCACGTTAGATGGTGCCGATTCGCAGCGCTTTGGAACCCCACTCATTCCTCCGGCTCCCAAGTTGGCGAGCCCTGAGTATGCCACTGAACTCGTCGAGTTGTATTGGGCGTCGCTGCTCCGAGATGTTCCCTTCACGGATTACGAGACCAATGCAACCGCCATTGCAGCGGCCAACGAGTTAACGCAGCTGGCCGCCACCTATGCGGGGCCGACAGACAATGGTAAAGTGACGCCCCGCCTGCTCTTTCGAGGCGGCCTGACTTTACCCGGCAAGAAGGGCAAAGAGCCGACGACGTATTTCGCCGGTGAGAATATTGGCCCCTACATCTCGCAGCTTTGCATCCGTCCGACAAACCTCGGTGTTCAAACTCTCGACCAGAGGATGCAGACCTACGTTCCGGGCATCGATTACCTGGTTGATTTAAGTGCATGGCAGGCTGTCCAAAATGGCGTTACACCCACAGCCACGAACATACCGGACGAGAAACGCCGCTACCTGCATAATGGCCGGGCGCTTGCTGCCTTCACCCATGTGGATGAGCTATATCAGGCCTATCTCACGGCATATCTCGTGCTTAACACACTTAATATCGAGGCGAACAATACCAGTCCCTACAATAGCTACAAAAACCAGCAGCCCTTCGGTACTTTTGGCGGGCCTGACATCGTCGCCACCCTTGGTGCAGTTGCACGAGCCGCAATCAATGCGGTTTGGTACCAGAAATGGATCGTCCATCTGCGTCATCGCCCCGAGTCCGGTGGCGGCATCGTGCATCTCATGAAGACTAGCTTGGGAGCAACCGATGGGAAAGTTGACCCGCTCGTGCTGAACTCAGTTGCATTGCATCTCAGTCACTTGCGCAACGGCAGCTTTTTCCTTTCACAGGCTTTTCCTGAAGGATCGCCCGCCCATCCTGCCTACCCGACAGGTCACGGTACGGTGGCCGGTGCCTGCATCACGCTCCTGAAATTCTTTTTTAATGGCGAAGCGACCATTCCAAATCCGATGGTCGCTTCTGGGGACGGACTATCTCTCGAGCCGTACAATGGTGCGGATAGCGGCCAGATGACGGTGAATGGAGAGTTGCATAAGCTTGCGCACAACATATCCTTCGGCCATGGGGTTCATGCTGGCATCCACTGGCGCAGCGACACCGATTATTCCATCCTGTTAGGCGAGTCTGTGGCGCTACGTTTCCTGCAAGACCAGGCATTCACTTATCAAGAGGATTTTGCGGTAAGCCTGACAAAACTAGACGGCACATTGGTGACAATCAGGAATTACTAGGCCGAAAGCAGGCAGTTGTACGAAAAGTGTGGCCCGTCTCAAACGGGCAGAAAGTATGACTCGCCCTACCCGTGCCACCAATTGCCGCATCTTGGACACAGAGTCGGCTTCCGGCCTGCCAATAGTGCTAACGGTCCCAATTAAACGTCTACCCCAAATGATTTGTCTGGCCGCCGCTCTGGCCCCATCGTTCTCAAGCGTCCCACAAAAGAACACCAGTTTGAGGTGGATCACGCGGCTAAAGAGTCTAATACCGGCGACGCCGCAGTTCTAGTCTACGGCAGCGAGAGCGGCGATTAAGGTTTCCAGGGCTGCCTGGCGCGCGCGCAACTCTCTCACCTCTTCTTCTCCGAGCTTTTCGGCGCAGCCTGCCATCGTCCGCATTCCGTGCTCGACAAGTATCCGGCGGAACTCCGGATCGGGCGTCGAAGCAGCAATGTTACCAAGGGCTCGCAGCAACCGCAAGCTAACCGCCACGTCCGTCTTCGCATACATGCGGATCCGCTCAAAGGCTGCCTCCAGTAGGCGCTCGAAGTGGATCCATCGAATGCTGGCACGAACGATGCCCGGCGGATCATAGAGCAGTTCCTCCGGGGGCTCTCGGGACGCGAAGTGGATAAGAATGCGGCTCAACTGATCCACGCAGTTGATGGCAGTGGTGGGGTCGTTGACAGCAGGCGAGATCGCCTTCAACGCGACGTCGACAATTTGCAGGACTCCGAACTCCACGTCCTGCTGCAACGTTCTGGTTGGGCCAATATCGAATGCGGCAAGCAGTTCGGCGGTTTCTTCGCTGGGCAGGCGGTTTCCCTTCGAAACCATCATCAGCGGGATTCCTGCCGGAACGAAGTGTCCGACCCGACGCAGCACGCGGATACTGACGTGATAGTGCTTCGCAGTTGCGACCAGGCGTCGCTTATCGATAAAGCGGATGTAGCCGGAGGCATCGCTCAAGACAGCCACTTCGCTCGGATTCGGTCTAAGCGGTGCGGCATCCTTCAAGGGGTTGGGATGGCGCGGTCGGGGCATCACATCGTCGATCATCGCTACCGTTTCCTCCGCAATTCGGTCGACGATGTGATTGACGCTGATGGCCTGCGAGATGTGGTGAATGAAAAACAGCAGCAAGCCAACGCAGACGATCGCTAGCGCCATTGCTCCCAGCACGGTGGCCACTGGAGCGAAGGGGTGAGGGAGGGAGCGTGCCGCCGGAAGCGCCGCCATGCAGTATGAGAAGGTGCCGAGGAAGATACCGAGTGTCCATTGCGTCACGCGGTCCCTTGAAAAACTGACGATGATGCGGGGGGAGAACTGCATCGACGCAAGAGTGAGCGTCATAAGCAGGATGCGAACACGATGGACACCACCGTCATAATGGAGCCGGCGATGTCGGCCAGAATGACCTGGGCAACCTGCGGGTCGGCGTGCGAGGGAAACAGGGTGGAGGGCACCCAGACGCTGACGGTTGGATATTCCTCTTCCAACCACGACAGGAGCGCGCCCGCGCAACCCAGCGTCAGTGCGATGGTGAGCGGGCGAATCAGAAAGCCGCCACGCAGGTTATACATAGCGTGGCGAAGGACCAGGGGCAGGGGCTTACTCACGGCACTCTCCAATCGAGTGTAGCGGGTCAGACCAGCGCACACAAAGAGAAAGAGGAAACCGCCTATTCTGGCAGCTGCCCGCGAGAATAGGGGCTTTTCGCGTCGCGGCTATGTCATTTCGGAGCTTGGTTAGCGCCGTCCAGGTGGTCTGGCACCAGCGACTCTGGCCGAAGCGGTATGCCCGATAAACTCTCTCAAACAGCGCAACTCGTGACCGTTCCTGACGATAAGGATTACCTATGAGATGGGGATTTCACGACAACTAACTCAACCAGTTGCGGGACTCGCGTTCGCGTACCGCGCCAAGCCAAAGAAAACATTGGGCTTCCATCGATGTGTGACCCGCATCACCGAGAAGCTATCTCATGCAGGAATAAAATCGGTGCGTTTGGCAGCTAGAACGGACATTTCGGCTCAAAAGTGATTTTGCTCTGGTTTCACTCCTGCCATGACGAACGCCTTGACAGAGGCTAATGCCAATTAACCGGCGAAAGTTCTATGAATTGGCGTTTCAAGCTATTACATAGCTCGCGCCGAAGCATGAAAAACAAAAGGAGATCTAATTTAATGTTCAGCAGACGAATTGCAATGACAACATGTCTCATAGCGGTGTTGGCTCTGGCCGTGGCCCCGGCATTTGGCGCTGCCACTGGTGGGAAGGTCAAGAACAAAGGAGTAATTACGCTCCGCACGGGAGATACATTAACGGTGAAAACTTCGGAAGGAGTTTTCATGGTCACTATCAACAGCGATACCAAGATTCAGCACCCGGTGGGACTCACGGGCATGCGCAAGAAGGACGACTCGCCGGACGTCCTGATTCCGGGACTCAGGATGAAATTTGAGGGAGTGAACGGCGACCAGGAGAACCAGGTCATCGCGAACACCATCACCTTTGATGAAGACGATCTGTCGCTGGCCGAGGTAATCCAGGCTGGCCTGAACCCCACGGCGCAGCAACAAGCCCAAAACATGCAGACTTACGCAGCCAATAAGGCGGCCACCGATGCGGCCCTAGCAGCCAACAAACAGGAGATCGCGGCAACCCAGCAGGAAGTCGCAGCCAACAAGGCCAACATCGACGAAGTTGCAAGCTCAACCAAGAAGCGCTTCAGCGAGATGGGTGAAGTTGTCACCAAAGACCAATACACTGTGCTCTTCGCCAACGGGCAATACAGTCTCAGCCAGGAATACAAAGACGGTCTTGCAAAAATCGCGAAGGAGGCCCTCACCTACAACAAAGGCTGGGCCCTCTCAGTGGCGGGATATGCTGACTCGGTGGGTACCGCTGCGTCGAACCAGGTTCTGAGCAAACAGCGCGCGCAAGCGGTCGTGGCTTACTTGCTTCAGGACTGTGGAATACCGGTAGGCCGCATCG
>JBEKTC010000091.1:0-14857 GCA_049516475.1 Candidatus Korobacteraceae bacterium
GTCAATGCGGCAAAGCTCGGCCTTACCGTGCAGTCGCTGGACTCGGCGTTATACAGTGCCTTCGGCCAATCGCAAGTATCCATCATCTACACCCAGTTAAATCAGTATTACGTCGTGCTGGAAGTTGCTCCCCAGTATTGGCAAAGCCCGGAGGGATTGAAAGACATTTACCTTCAATCTAGCGGTGGAAACATTCCGCTGCTCGGAGTGGCCGGGAGCCGGGCCAACACCACTCCGCTGGCCATCAACCATACGGGCCTGTTTCCTTCGGTCACGGTGTCCTTCAACCTCGCGCCGAGTGTGTCTTTGAGCGATGCCACATTGGCCATCGACCGGATGCAAAAGCGGATTGGCGCCCCTTCTACTCTGCAGGGCTTTTTTGCCGGAACCCTGCTGGCCTACCAGCAATCTCTCGGCACCGAGCCTTTGCTGATTCTGACGGCGCTGCTGGCGGTGTACATCGTTCTGGGTATTTTGTATGAGAGCCTGGTCCATCCCCTGACGATCATCTCCAGTTTGCCATCGGCGAGCGTAGGCGCGATGCTGGCATTGATGCTCTTTAAGCAGGACCTGAACGTCATCTCCATTATTGGCATTGTGCTGCTGATCGGAATCGTAAAAAAGAACGCCATCATGATGATCGATTTTGCGCTTGAGGCCGAGCGCCAGGAGGGAAAGAAGCCCATCGACGCGATCTTTGAAGCGTGCATGTTGCGCTTTCGTCCCATCCTAATGACGACGATGGCTGCGTTATTAGGAGCTCTGCCGTTGGCGCTGGGGACAGGCACGGGGTATGAACTCCGTCGTCCCCTGGGCATCACGATTGTGGGAGGGCTGATCCTAAGTCAGATGCTCACGCTCTATACAACGCCGGTTGTCTATTTGGCATTCGACCGGCTGCGGCTGCGAATGCAGAGCAGGCACAGCGGTGCGCTTCCATCTCCGGCGCCGCAGGCCGGCTAGCGCGGTGGACTAAGACGAATCGTTGGTCAGGTAGAAACGGCATGATTATTCTCCGGAGAAAATTAGCGGGCTGTGCGATTTGGCTGTGTGCGGCGGCGCTCTCGTTAATGCTATCGGGCTGCGTGGTAGGGCCGAAATATCATCCACCCGCGACGCAGGCACCCGCAGCCGTCTACAAGGAATCACCCACCCAGTTCAAGGAAACTGAAGGCTGGACGGTGGCGCAGCCTGCCGATGCTCAACTGCGCGGCAAATGGTGGGAGATCTTCAACGATCCTGAGTTGAATGCCCTGGAAGAACAACTGAACATTAACAACCAGAACATCAAGCAGTACTTCGAGAACTTCATGGAAGCTCGCGCAATCGTGCGCGAGGCCCGCTCGCAATACTTTCCAACCATCTCCGTTGTCCCGTCGGTGACCCACGCGGGCGCCTCGGCGAACTCGAGCGGGACAAACAAGCGGCACGACCTCGACTTCGACCTCAACCTCCCGATCGCAAGTGAGCGCCTCGCTCTACACCCTGCCGGTGGAAGCGTCGTGGGAGCCGGACCTTTGGGGCAAGGTCCGCAATACCGTTCGCGAATCGCAATACGCCGCCCAAGTCAGCGCAGCTGACCTCGAGAACGAGCGTCTTACCGAGCAGGCCAGTTTGGCGGAGTACTTCTTTGAGATCCGCGGCCAGGACCAACTGCAACAGATCTACGACGATACCGTGGAGGCGGACAAGAAGGCGCTTGAGCTGACTCGTGCACTCTATGAAACGGGCATTGACGACCAGATCTCGGTAGTCGAAGCTGAAACCACGCTACAGAGCGTGGAGGCCGGGGCAACGAATGTTGGAATCGCGCGCGCCCAATACGAGCACGCCATCGCCGTTCTAATTGGCAAATCACCCTCTGCTTTTTCTATTCCTGTGAGGCCCATGACGGTTGCGCCACCGCCGATCCCGATTGGCGTTCCTTCGCAACTGCTGGAGCGCCGGCCGGACATCGCCGCCGCCGAACGCACTATGGCTGGAGCCAACGCGGCCATCGGCATCGCGTATGCAGCGTACTATCCAAACCTGACGTTGACCGCGGAAGGCGGTTTTGACGCAACGTCTTTCGCAAACTGGTTCTCCTGGCCGTCCCGCTTCTGGTCCGTCGGAGCGTCGATCTCGGAAACCGTTTTCGACGCCGGCCTGCGCCGCGCCACGGTACAGCAATACGTTGCGACCTACAATGCCGATCTAGCCAGCTACCGCCAGACAGTGCTGGCTGCGTTCCAGCAGGTGGAAGATGGTCTTGCCGAGGTCCGCATTCTGTCCAAGGAGATCCAGCAGCAACAGCAGGCAGTGAATCTGTCTCAAGCCTACCTCAAGCTCGAACAGGCCCGGTACGAGAACGGCATTGATCCCTACGTCGATGTACTGATTGCCCAGACCACGCTATTGTCGAACCAGCAGACTCTCAACAGTATTCAGGTGGAACAGATGGCCTATGCCGTGGCGCTGGTGGAGGCTCTGGGTGGAGGCTGGGACCGTTCGCAATTGCCGAGCCCTCAGCAGGTGAAGCAGAAGCCACCCAAGTCGGAGACGGCTATCGAGCAGTAGGACGCAGGACCTCGGGCAAGGTTGCCGTTACTGCTTTGAGATAAGAGACTTGTGGGCAAGAAGTTGCGGAATGCCCTGAATGTCTCGGATAATCCCGTCGCTCAGGTATTCGGATCTTCGAGAGGCACAATCGAGAATGGTCGGGGAAAAGCGTTCCATCCGCGAGGCTTCGTGCATGACGGTCAGCGCGGAAGAATGTGCGGCGGCCCGCGTGGCAGGCGAACGAATGGTCGCCGCAGTACGATAGAGAGATTCAAATCCCCAATTAGCGGCGGGGCCCTGTACGGCTGGATCGAATGAGCAACACCAGGCTTTTCTTGGCTAGGCTCGAAGGCAACTTCTAGGCGGCTTAAGTTGTTGAGTTTAGATGGTGGCCAGGGACGGAGTTGAACCGCCGACGCCAGCCTTTTCAGGGCTTAAATTATCAGTGATTTCAACTATTTAGAGGTGCCTCCCGGCGATGCAAGTCACTGGTAATCACTGCAGGTAAGACCAACTGCCGGTAAAACTGCCGGTAACCTTTGTTCGTGTTTCATTCTCTATCGTCTGCTGCCGATCCTCGTTGGTCGAGGGCGCATGTCAACCCGACTGCTGTGGTTCAAGCGGATATACGATTGGTCCCCGCTTGAGAGGGTTCCTCCTAATGGACCTGATAGAGACCTCATCGACGTCGGGGCAATGATCTCATGAATGACCGTACCCACGTATATGCAGCGGGGCACAATTTTCGCCAGCCACGATCGAATAACCAGAGATGGCATCCTGCCTACGGGCTTGTTGCCCACGGCGAAGCTGAACCAATGAACGTGAAGTGAATTCGCGGTCGGGAACTCGCGTTTTGCGCGTATCGTCCCCTAATATCCCGTGGTCGGAAGCCCGGCAGTGAGCCATTCTGCACAGTATTTCGGTAGGGAATAAGCGAATCTATCGATGACTCAATAGCGCAGTTTATCCGGAAACCAGCACGGTACATCTGTGGCGACGGACAGACTTGCGGCCGCGGCGGTGAAGTCCGGCAATAGCAGCGCACAGAGAATTTGCGCCACCCCCAGATGAAGGCAGAACGAGGAGCGGTGGCAACATCCCGAAACAAGGCAATGCTGCAGAGATTGCCCGAGCGAGCTGACGAATCCAATGCTGCAGACTAAATTGATGGAGGTCAATATGGCGAAAACAGCAGTTGGTTTGTTTGAGAATCCGGACCTGGTCGACGAGGTTGTTCGCGATCTCGAGGCCGGCGGTTTCCCTCGAAAAGACGTCCGTATTTTAGGCGAGCCACGGGAGATGGCGGGCAGCGGAGTTATGGATATTTCACATACTGATTTTGAAGTGGAGTTGACCCGGGAGCTTAAGACGATTGGCGCCACCGAAGCGGACGCGGAAGCTTACGTCCAGGGAGTACGGCGTGGAGGAGTCATGGTTTTCGCAACGGATTCGGGCGAGAAGACGGACGCGGCTGCTGAGATTATGAACCGTCATCATGCCGTAGAGATCGAAGAACTCAGCGGCTCGGAACCGCACCTCGCTGGAACGGACGGCAATGACGTGGCTCCCGGTCGTCAGAGCTCTTTCATGGCTGGCAGGATCCGTTCGTCCGGCGGTGGTGCTCGCCTGTTCGTCTGGTAGGCCTTCCACAGAAGAGCCGGACGTGCTGGGAGTCGCGACCAGACTTGCAATACGCCGTGCGTGGTTACGAGGTTCGGGAGGTGACCACCGGGTTTTGCGAATAGAGTGCGAGGAAACAATTCTGTCGGCGTGGCAATGGCGTAAGCAACGCTGAAGCGACGACGGATCTTAAGGTTGCTGGGCTTCATCCCGAGGATGTTGTTTAAGACCGGCTTGTTTACCGAGGCGTTGATGTCGCAGACACTTATTATCCAAATCATTCGTAGCAATTGATGATGCCAACTGCTGAAATCCAGCTGGCGGCCGCGGGTGCTGTAACTCGAGCGCCAGCACCACTCGGGAGACTGGCCTGACATACCTATCGTTGACGGCAACAATGCAGTGCGGAACTGCACTAGGAGGGCAAAGGCAATGTTAACAAATGCTACCTATTTGAAAGATATGGTGATCCGAGCGACGGACGGCGACATTGGAACTGTAGATCAGTTCTACTTCGACGATGAGGCGTGGGTCATCCGCTACCTCACGGTAGAAACCGGCGGCTGGCTTGGAGGCCAGCAAGTGCTGATCTCGCCCATTTCTGTCGTCCATGCGGATTGGCAAGCCTGGCGGTTGGATGTGGCGCTGACGAAACTGCAAGTGAAAAATAGCCCGGGCATTGACACCCATCAACCCGTCTCCCGGCAACACGAGGCGGCATACCTCGACTATTACGGATATTCCTACTATTGGATCGGTCCCAACATGTGGGGTCCCGTGCTGTATCCGTCGGGGTTGCCGATTCCGGCGGCTACTATTAAGGAGGCGCGGTCGGGCCAGAGCCGAAGAGAGTCCCGGGATTCGCATCTGCGCAGTAACGAAGCCGTCACGGGTTATCACATTGAGGCAACAGATGGTGAGATCGGCCACGTGGAAGGGTTCGTCATGGACGATGAAACCTGGGCTATCCGCTATCTTGAGGTAGCAACCAAAAACTGGTGGCCAGGCAAGAAGGTACTCGTTTCACCGTCGTGGATCCAACGAGTAAGTTGGACAGATTCCAAAGTCTACATTAGCCTCTCCAGAGACGTCGTCAAAAACGCCCCGGCGTTCGTGGAATCCGCACCGATCACTCGTGAATATGAGGATCAGCTCCATCGTCACTACGGCCAGCCGCCATATTGGCTGCACGAAGCCGAACAGAAGGCGTCATTTTCCCTGACCGTTTAAGTCGGGGCATGGGCATCCGCTAAAGCGGCTGCCCATGATTCTCGCCGCTGTCACTGGCGGTTCCACGCGCCAAAACTACACGCAGACGCCAATCGGGCTGACGGGGCCTGCCAACGATACATAAGAGCAAAGAGACAATTTTTGAGTCAACAACTTCTGTACCCTCTGCGATTCGAACCAATTTATCAGTATCGGCTCTGGGGCGGCCGTCGTTTGGCCGACCTGCTCACCGCACCGCTGCCCGGCGATGGTCCCATCGGCGAAGCATGGGTGCTCAGCGACCGCGATGACCATCCGAGCCATGTTGCCGATGGACCGCTCAAAGGGCGAACCATCGGTCAATTGCTGAAGCAGTTCCCGGAGCAAATGCTGGGAAAGCTAGCCGGGCGTTTCCCCCGGTTCCCATTGTTGCTGAAGTTCCTCGACGCCCGTGAAATGCTCTCGGTTCAGGTCCATCCGGGGGATGCCCATAAGGATCTGTTGCCGGTGGGCGAGACCGGGAAGACCGAAGCATGGATCGTGCTGGAAGCCGGTTCAAAAAGCCGCATCTATGCGGGCTTGAAGCCAGGTACGACTGCAGCGAATCTGCGGCAGGCCCTCACGAACGGTTCGGTAGCGGACGAACTCGCGTGGTTCACTCCGCAACTCGGCGACGGCGTTTTCCTGCCGGCTGGGACCGTCCACTCTCTCGGTGGCGACGTCGTGGTGTTCGAGGTCCAGCAGAACAGCGACGTGACGTTTCGCCTGTACGACTGGGACCATGTTGACGGCAAGACGGGCCAGCCGCGTGAGCTACAAGTCGATCAGGCGCTTGCCTGCATTGATTTTGCGGAGGGTGCGGTCGGTCGAGTGACGCCCGTAGTGGAGGCGACGACCCCGGTGGAACGCGAGAGATTCTTTCAGTGTGAACATTTCTGGTTGTGGCGCCTGCGCGGACAATCGCCGTTTGCCGTCGGCGCCGCAGGTGTGCCGCGCGTGCTGGTATGCATTGACGGCATGGGACAGGTCGAGCACAGCGGTGCTACGTATGCTCTTGGAAAAGGGAACGTATTCCTCTTGCCAGCAGTGATCGGAGCGTGCATTTTTCGGCCACGCAGTGCAGTCAATTTGCTGGAAATCGCACTACCGGATTGAATCGCGACAGATCAAGAGAACGGAAGCCTTGGTGAAAAAGCTAATTGTGTTTGATCTGGACGGTACGCTTGCCGAAAGCAAGTCGGCTCTTGATCCCGAAATGTCGGGACTGCTGCATGACCTGCTCGGTATCGTCAAAGTGGCCGTGATCTCCGGAGGCGATTGGCCGCAGTTTGAAAAACAGGTGGTCTCCAAGCTTCCTCATGACCAGCGCCTGGCCAATCTATCCCTGCTTCCTACCTGCGGAACAAAGTTCTACCAATATTCAGGAGATTGGAAAAAGCTTTATGAAGAAGATTTCACCGCGGATGAAAGACAGAAGATCATCAGTTCTCTAGAGAAGGCGATCGCAGTAGAAGGATTCGAGGCGGAAAAGTTATGGGGAGAGCAAATTGAGGACCGGGGAAGCCAGATAACATTTTCCGCATTAGGTCAGCAGGCACCCTTAGAAGAAAAGGACAAGTGGGATCCCGATTACACTAAGCGAAAGAGGATTAAGGCGATTCTTGACACTTTCATTCCTGAGTTCTCTGTCCGAATTGGAGGCTCGACATCCATTGATGTCACCAAGCCAGGCATTGATAAGGCATACGGAATCGGAAAGCTGCGAGAGCTCCTGCATGTTTCCTTGAAGGAGATGATTTACATCGGCGATGCCCTATTCGTGGGAGGGAATGACTATCCCGCGGAAAGAGCGGGGGTGGATTCCATTCCGGTCAAGGGTGCTGATGAGACGAAGCGCGTTATACAAGCGATCATCGCTTGTTTAGCAGATTGCGATCAGCCGGCGTGACTTATTGAGGGACATGGATGAGTGGATTTAAGTTGCAGCGCCTGGGAATATTGATGGAGCCGCAGGCAGGCAATCCGCAGGAGATCGAAGGCGTCCTGAATCCGGCTGTCGTTCGTGGCCCTGACGGCAATCTCTACCTCTTCCCGCGGCTGGTCGCTCGGGGAAATTACTCGCGTATCGGCATTGCGCGAGTGCAGTTCAATGCAGCCGGCGATCCGGCAGGCGTCGAGCGGCTTGGCATCGCACTGGAGCCGGAGGCCGATTATGAGCGGCGGCCCGACGGCGGCGGTGGCTGCGAAGATCCGCGTATCACATTCGTGGAGCCACTCAAGCGGTACATCATGACCTACACGGCATTTTCGCCCCGAGGCCCACGGATCGCCTTGGCAATATCGACAGACCTCTTCCATTGGAGGCGCCTGGGGCTGGCGAAGCTTGGCCCGTATCAGGGTATCGAATTCGACGATGTGGACGACAAAGATGCCAGCCTATTCCCAGTCGTCATTCCCGATCCATCCGGACAACCGGAACTGGCGATGCTTCACCGTCCGCTCTTTCCAGGCACTCGTCCCGAGGAAACCGCCTGCAGACCTGCGACACGGGAGGTGGATATCGATAGGGAAAGCATCTGGATATCGTATTGTCGAATGTCCCTTGACCATAAGCCATTTCGCACTGGTCAGTTTACCTTTCATAGGCGGTTGGCGGCTCCGGTCTCGCCCTGGGAGCGGCTCAAAATAGGAGGCGGAACGCCGCCCGTCTTAACTCGGCACGGGTGGCTGATCATTTACCACGGTGTTAGCGAAATGGGGAAGCCTAAGACCGACAGGTACGAGTTGTGTTATTCGGCCGGGGTGATGATCTTTTCTAAGGAGCGTCAGCTCGTTATCCGCTACCGTTCGGCGGAGCCGGTGCTCTCGCCGGAGTTGCCGCAGGAACGCCACGGGACAATCGCCAATGTCGTGTTCCCCACCGGCATCGATCGGCGCGACGATCTCGGCTTGCCGGATCGCTTCGACGTCTACTATGGGATGGCCGACAAGCGGATTGGCGTGGCACGCCTTGACCTGCCGGACCTCCTTCCGCTGGAGGGAATAGCCGACCCGCCGGAAGCAAAAGTGTAACGCGCCCGATTTTGGGAATTCAGAATACTAATGCCCTTGAAGACCGTCCACAAACCCGCATGTCAATAAGGAAACCGAACGGTTACCGATCAGAAGCATGGCGGCTGGAAGTACTGACATGCTTTATAGCCTTCTTGCATTTTCGGCAGGCCCGGGCGAAGCCACGCAGAATCCGGCAGCTTCGCCCATGACCATTTCCCTTCGAGAGCACCACGGGCTTTGGAATTGGATAGCGTGCCGGGATCCAGACTGTACTGGTGCGGGCGAACTAAACCGAATTCTTCTTGCTTAGTACGTCCATCGCCAGCGGAATCGTAGTAAGGCCTCCAACCAGAACGAGGGCCCATCCGGCGGCTTTGCGTTGGTCATTGTTTAGCTGACTGGAAAGCAGAAGGCCGATCCCCGCGCCCAAGGCGGCGCGGGTCCCGGCGAGAAGTATAATCTCGGCAATAGTAAGCTTCCGTTCCATCATTTTCTTAACCCACTTTCTTTCCCGCAACGGACTCGGCGGGAATCAGTTACGACCAATTGTTAAGTTGTCCGTCGTCAAACGGCTCGATCTGGATGGTCAAAGGAACTCCTCCAACGCAGCCGTTCGAGCCTCGACTCCATCGGCGGTTCATCCAACTAGCTGTCACTGAACAAGCCGGCACGTGGATGTCCCTTGGCCAACGGCGGCGGAGCGCTTGGCTCCTTGAAATCGGCCGTCCAGGCCCAGTCCCGGATCTCGGGCATGTCTTCCAGGTGTTGCCGAATATAGTCGTGGTGTTCGTATAGCTTTCGGTTGAACATGTCGACTACGTCCGACACCTGTGAACGCATTCGTGAGACATACTTTAGGGCGTCGATGGCAAGGTGAAACCGGCTCATCTTATTCAGCACTACCATGTCAAACGGCGTCGTTGTGGTGCCCTGGTCCATGTAGCCGCGCACATGAAAACGGTCTTCGTTGGAACGCCCATGCACCATGGTGTGAATGAGCCAGCGGTTGTTGTGGAATGCGAAGATGACCGGCGCGTCTTTAGTGAAGAGCGCATCGAAGGACATGTTGTCCATCCCATGAGGGTGGTCGTCCGGCATCATCAAAACGCTCAGATCCACGACGTTGACAACCCGAACCTTGATGCCAGGAACGTGCTTTTGCAGAAGCCATGAGGCCGCGCATATCTCAATGGTTGGTACGTCGCCCGCGCAAGCCAGCACAACGTCCGGTTCTTCACCTCCGTCGTTGGTCGCAAACTTCCAGATCGACGCGCCTCGGGAGCAATGTTCGAGAGCTTCGTCCATATTCAACCACTGAAGCTGCGGCTGCTTGCCGCAGGTAACGATGTTGACGTAGTTGCGGCTCCGCAGACAATGGTCGAAGACGCTCAACAGGCA
Source organism: Candidatus Korobacteraceae bacterium (assembly GCA_049516475.1). GTDB lineage: Bacteria > Acidobacteriota > Terriglobia > Terriglobales > Acidobacteriaceae > Bog-257. The sequence goes on from JBEKTC010000091.1 coordinate 9,823, forward strand.
ATTGCTGTCCGGCGGGTAGTACACTCGGATGGTTTCACTGCGGCGCGCCAGCGCGTTGTCCACAAATCCGGTCGCCTGATGGCTGAAGCCGTTGTGGTCGTTTCGCCACGCATGACTTGTCAGGAGAACATTTAAGGACGCGAGCGGTTTGCGCCAGGGATAATCGCGGCATTGCTCGAGCCATTTGGCATGTTGCGTCAGCATTGAATCCACGACCTGCGCGAAAGCTTCATAGGAAGACCACATGCCATGCCGCCCGGTCAGCAAATACCCTTCGAGCCATCCCTGGCAGCAATGCTCGCTCAATACTTCCATTACGCGGCCATCGGGGCTGAGCTCGTCATCGATCGAAACCGTCTCCGCCATAAAGCAGCGTTGGGTAGCCTCGAGGACGGAGTTTAAGCGATTGGAGTTGGTCTCATCGGGGCAGAACATGCGAAAGTTGGTTGGATTGAGCTTGAAAAGATCTCTGAAAAAGTCTCCGAGCTTGCGGGGAGCTTCAGCGACCACTTGACCCGGCCCAGGAATCTCGAGCGCGTAATTTGTGAACTCCGGCAGATCGAGCGCGGTCAGCAGGCGTCCGCCATTCACGTGCGGGTTCCCTCCCATGCGGCGATTACCTGCCGGCGCGAGTTCCGCCAATTCCGCGATGAATTTGCCATTCTTATCGAAGAGCTCCTGCGGCTTGTAGCTTCTCATCCAGGCTTCAAGGATCTTGAGATGTTCGGGGTTTTCCCGGACCGTTGCGAGGGGCACCTGGTGCGCACGGAAGGTGCCTTCAATCGGGATTCCATCCACTTCCTTCGGGCAGGTCCATCCCTTGGGTGTCCGCAGGACGATCATGGGCCAAATCGGCTGTTTCTTGAATCCGCTCTTGCGGGCTTCCTGCTGAATGGCTCGAATCTCGGCATAGCATTCGTCCAGCGTTCCAGCCAGGATTTGATGTACGACCTCCGGATCGTCGCCTTCGACAAAATAGGGCTTGTACCCACGTCCTATGTACAGGGCCTTCAAGTCTTCGTCGCTGGTTCGTGCCTGAACCGTCGGTCCGGAGATCTTGTAGCCGTTGAGGTGCAGAATCGGGAGGACTGCGCCGTCCCGGATCGGATTGAGGAAGTTGACCGACTTCCAGCTTCCTTCGAGCGGGCACGTCTCGGATTCTCCGTCACCGATGATGCAGGCAACGATCAGATCGGGATTGTCGAAAGCGGCGCCAAAGGCGTGTACGAGCGAGTAGCCAAGTTCACCGCCCTCGTGCATGGAATTTGGCACGTGCGGTCCACAATGGCTGGGCACGCCGCCTGGCGTCGAAAACTTCCTGAACATAAGCCTCAGGCCGTTCTCGTCCGGCGTGATCTCCGGGTGGACTTCGGTATAGGTGCCTTCCAGATAGGACATTGCATTGAGCGAGGGGCCGCCATGCCCAGGACCGGCGATATAGATAATGTTGGCATCGTGTTCTTTGATTAAACGGTTCAGATGGAGATAGATGAGGTTCTGTCCGGGAGAAGTTCCCCAGTGCCCGAGCAGTCTTGGCTTAATCTGTTCCGCTTTCAGCGGCTCTCGCAACAAGGGATTTTCAAAGAGATAGATCTGGCCGATGCACAAATAATTCGCAGCGCGCCAGTAGCGGTTCATCTTGTCGAGGATGTCCGGCGTGAGTGGACCCTCAGGGGCCGGGGCTGCTGCCTGACGTCCGCCGTTTGCTGCGATTGCGGTAGACAAAGCCACGTCGAAGATAAATTTAGTCGGCTTGCCGGCCTCGTCCACACTCTGACTCAGTGATTTTGTGCTGATGTCCTGATCAACGCCAATCGCTTGTTCTTTCGTGGGCATACTAATTATTCCTCTCCACTTCCACCGTCGCTGGGAGCCCGGCAGAGGCTTACAAATTCTGATTGGTTTGCATCCGCCTGTGATGCAAACTCGTCACTGGATCGTCCATACTGTGCAGGCACTTCAAGTTCGCCCTGGAAGCAGTCGTCAAAGAGGAGGCCGTAATTTCGACGCTACTTCGTTAGCTGCTTGCGGATCAGCGCAGAGGATTCTGGCAATTATGGAAACCCGGCGCTTATATCCCTGCCTTCATGTGGTCGAGATAGACGCGGAAGTCGGGCCAGGAAACCGACTGCACCCAGCCAGTGGGCACGAGCACCGATCGATTCTGGAGCCAGTCTCCGCTCTTCACATCGAGGTAGCCTAAGTGCCAGCTTGCCTCATCCATGACAAAGCCCTCAAGGGTCCCGAAGTCGCCATCTGTGGCCCACACGTCGTACCCGAGCATGTGCGAACTGCAGCGTAGATGGAGGTCCTCGGCGGTGTGTACGGGGTAGCTCGCTCCAGTCGGTAGGGATGACAGTCCGAACTCCCTGTCGACCCAACAGGCGAGCGGTCCGAAGTATTCAGCCATGGCGATCTCCTGCTGACGTGAGACCGGCTTTTCGGCATCAACGTCGGGGCTATCCCCCATTTGCTTCTTCGTCAGGTGAGCCCGAAAGGTTTTGTTTGTCCAGTCTGGCTGTTCAAGCGCGGTAACGGGTATCACGACGTCGTGCCGCTTCAGCCAGTTTCCTACGTCTACCACCAGATAACGAACTTTCCATGACTGATCATCGAAGAGAAAATTGCGAATACTTCCCGTTTCACCATCGGTCGCGATGATAGGAGATCCGACTAAGGCATTCAGAACGCAAAGCATGTTCTCTCCCTGTGGTCCGGCGGAATTGAGTCGTACCCTCAGCGCTGTAGTTTCTTGCACGTCTTAACCTCGCCTTCGCTGCGAATTGGATTAGGGAGCCGCAGTCTTCCCTTTGAACGGTCACGAGGAGGTATGTCCAGTCCTTCTACGTTCCGCCTGTTCGTTCCCAATCTCCCGCTCGGCCTCAAGCCAGTCTTGATCTTGCTGGCTTTGCCCCTTGGCCCGTTCCTGGTAGAGCTCATACGCACGGGCGGCGATTTGCGGGTTCAGATCGAGCGCCTTCTTGGCTAACAAAGGAGCTTTGGTGGGGTCAAGAATTCGATAGGCGAGCAGTTTCACGCGGTCATTGATAAGGAACCACGCTAGGGCGTAGCCCCAAACGAACGCTGCCCAGCCCCAGCCGAGGGGTGTCATGAACAGCCCATAGGCCGCAATCAGAGTCGCCAGCGTTTGCGTGCCCAGCACCGCAATCCATAGAACTCGCGCAGGACGTATAGACCAGAACGGCCCGCGAGTGCGCGTCAGAAAAATCGTCAGATGTCCGGCCACGGACAGCTTCAGGTACATCAGCGTCTGGATGTGCGCGCGGTCGAGGTGAAACACGCGCTCGCCAAGATAAAACAGGCCAAACGCAGCCACGACGCCGATGACGCCCAGCACTGTAGAAATCCCCAGCACCAGGCGCATGTTCCAGGCCTCGGGCTTGTCCTTGTAATGAACGTTGTCATAAGCGATGGACAGGATGGCCCCGTCATTGAGCAGCGCCAGCATCACGATCATCACTGCGGTCAGTGGATAGAAGTTAAACACCAGGATCGACAGCGTCATGAAGAACAGTACTCGCAGTGTTTCTGCGATGCGATAGATCGCATAGCTGTTCATCCGCTGGAAGATGCGGCGGCTCTCCTTGATTGCGTCGATGATCACTGAGAGACCGGACGCCAGCAGCACAATGGACGCCGCGGCACGCGCCGCGTCTGTCGCGCCTGAAACGGCGATGCCGCAATCGGCTTTTTTCAACGCTGGAGCATCGTTCACTCCGTCGCCGGTCATGCCGACGATGTGGCCAGCCTTTTGCAGGACATCCACAATGTAGAACTTATGTTCGGGAAATACCTGGGCGAAGCCATCCGCCTTCCCGATGGCCTCCGCCGACTGTGCTGTCTCGTGATGCTTCATGTCGCCCAATGCGCTGGCATCAACGATGTTCGTGCCCATCCCCAGTTGTTTGGCGGTTTCCCGAGCGATCGCCATCTGATCGCCCGTAACCATCTTGACGTTCACCCCCATCTGCCGGGCGCTCGCGATGGTTGCTTTGGCTTGCTCGCGTGGCGGATCGAACAAAGGCAACACGCCAGCAAACTGCCACTGGTCTTCCTGATCGGCCCGAGCTACGCCCAGGGAACGGAAGCCGCGTCCCGCAAATTCATTGACGGCCTTCTCGACGGCGGGCTTTACCTCACCGGCGTTGGTCGACATCTGCAGAATCACCTGCGGCGCTCCCTTGGCCACAAAGAACTGCTTTCCGTCTCCGCCTTTGACAGTTGCTTCCGTGCGTTTATGGACGGGGTCGAACGGCTGGAAATGAACCACCTGATAGCCCTTCAAAGCCTGATCGTTCTTCACGCCCCCGATCACGGCTAGGTCGATGGTGTCCTTGTCTCCCGCACGCGAAGCAAGTGCAGCCCAGAGAATGACCTGGTCACCAGGGATACCGTTCAAGCTGAATGGATCGCCCAGCGTCAACTTGTTCTGGGTCAGGGTGCCGGTCTTGTCCGAGCACAGCACGTCCACGCCAGCTAGTTCCTCGATTGCCGGCAACCGGGTCACAATCGCTTCTTTTTTCGCCAGCAGGCGTGCGCCGACCGCCATCGTCACGGACAGCACGGTTGGCATCGCCACGGGGATCGCGGCCACCAAAAGGACCAGGGCGAACTGCAACGTAGTGAGGACGGGGTCGCCACGGAACAGAGCGACGGTAATAATCACCGCCACCAGGGCCACTGCGAGAATGATCAGGTAATCCCCAATCTTCAGCACAGCACGCTGGAAATGGCTGACGGTATGAGCCTCCTGTACCAGCTGCGCCGTCTTGCCAAAATAGGTGTTCGCACCGGTGGCGTACACCATCGCATCGATTTCACCCTGGCGGATAATCGAACCTGAAAAAACCGCCTCGCCGGGTTTGCGCGTGGCAGGCAAAGATTCGCCTGTCAATGCCGACTGATCGACCTCCAACGGGTCGCCCGCCAGCAGACGTGCATCCGCCGGAACGATGTCGCCCAGGCGCAAGCGGATGACGTCGCCCGGTACCACCTCACGCGCCGACGGGGTGGC
>JBEKTC010000092.1:0-13552 GCA_049516475.1 Candidatus Korobacteraceae bacterium
GACCGCAACTGAAATCACTGGCGCCGGGAACTCGATGGACTCGAGGATGATGGGATGGTTCTCGTCGCAAATCGTGTCGCCAGTGGTGATGTGCCTGAGTCCAACGCACGCGCAGATATCGCCGGCGTATATCTCGGTAATGTCCTCACGCTTGTTGGCGTGCATCTTCAGCAGGCGGCCGATTCGTTCACTTCGCGAACGTCCGCTGATGTGGACGCTGTCACCCTGCTTCAGATGGCCCGAGTACACACGAATGAAAGTAAGCTGCCCGACGAACGAGTCGCTCATGATCTTGAACGCCAATGCCGAGAACGGCGCCTTGTCGTCAGCCGGCCGCTCTTCTTCCGCGCCCGTGTCGGGGTTCTTGCCTTTGACCGGGGGAACATCCATCGGCGACGGCAGATAGTCCACCACGGCGTCGAGCATGGGCTGAATGCCCTTGTTCTTGAAGGCCGTTCCGCAGATCACCGGAAAAACTTTCATCTTTAGCGTCGCACGACGCAAGGCCGCCTTCAGCTCGGTTTCGCCAATAGTCTCGCCTTCGATGTACTTGTGCATCAACTCGTCCTGATCGTCGTTTTCGACGACCGTCTCGACGAGGATCTGGTGGTAGGCCTGCGCCTTCTTCTTCAGCTCTTCGGGAATCTCTTCGACCTCATACTCGGCGCCCAGACTTTCGTCATTCCATACGATCGCCTTCATCGCCATCAGGTCGATGACGCCCTTGAACTTATCTTCCTGGCCGATCGGCAACTGAATCGCGACCGGGCGCGCATTGAGACGTTTGCGGATGGTATCGACGGCGTGCTCAAAGTCCGCACCCATTTTGTCCATCTTGTTGATGAAGCAAATGCGCGGCACACCGTATTTATCGGCCTGGCGCCAGACGGTCTCCGATTGCGGCTCCACGCCATGCACTGCATCAAACACAGCGCAGGCGCCATCGAGCACGCGCAGCGAGCGCTCCACTTCCGCGGTGAAGTCGACGTGGCCGGGAGTGTCGATGATGTTGATGCGAATGTCTTTCCATACGCAGGTCGTCGCGGCCGACGTGATCGTGATGCCGCGCTCCTGCTCCTGCGCCATCCAGTCCATCGTCGCGGTGCCTTCATGGACCTCCCCGAGGCGGTGCGTGCGTCCTGTGTAGAACAGGATGCGCTCCGTCGTGGTGGTCTTACCGGCATCGATGTGGGCCATGATGCCGATATTCCTGCAACGATCTAATGGGACCTGTCTGGGCACAATCTTTTCCGTTTCCTGCTTGGTAGAGCGGGCCTTCAGGTCCGCGTTAAATCCGCTTGCTTTCGGTTTGGGTTGCGGAGATCAGCGAAAATGCTCTCCGCAACCCAAACAATTCTTAAATCCCCGCGCGGGATGCAGCGCTAAAGCGCTGCTCTACCCTTTCCCTACCAGCGATAGTGCGCGAAGGCCTTGTTGGCCTCGGCCATGCGATGTACATCTTCTTTCTTCTTGATGGCCGCACCTTTGCCATTAGCAGCGTCGAGCAGCTCGTTCGTCAGCTTGTCGATCATGCCTTTTTCGCCACGGCTGCGGCTGTACTGCAAAATCCAGCGGATCGCCAGCGAAGTGCGGCGGTCCGCATTGACCTCGATGGGCACCTGGTAGTTGGCGCCGCCCACGCGGCGGGTCTTCACTTCCAGAACCGGCTTGGCGTTCTCCACTGCCTTCTTGAACAGCTTGATCGCCTCGTCGCCACCCTTTTCCTCGAGCTTCTTCATGGCGTTGTAGAAGATGTTCTGGGCAGTCGACTTCTTGCCGTCCCACATCATGGAGTTCACAAACTTATTGACCAGCGTGGACTCATACACCGGGTCCGCCAGCGGTTCGCGTTTCGCGATATGTCCTTTTCTCGGCATAAACCCTCGGCTAGGCCTTCGGCCTCTTGGCTCCGTACTTGGAACGGCTCTGCTTGCGATTGGCGACACCTACGGAGTCCAGCGTGCCGCGCACCACGTGGTAACGCACGCCCGGCAGGTCCTTCACACGACCGCCGCGGATCAACACAATTGAGTGCTCCTGCAGATTGTGGCCGACACCCGGAATGTAGGTCGTCACCTCGATGCCATTGGTCAGCCGCACGCGCGCGACCTTGCGCAGCGCGGAATTCGGCTTCTTGGGCGTCTGGGTGTACACGCGAGTGCAAACCCCGCGCTTCTGCGGGCACGACTGCAGCGCCGGGCTGGCCGTCTTATAGTTCGGCGCCGTCCGGCCTTTCCGCACCAGTTGGTTAAAAGTAGGCACTCTTGGCAACTCCTTCGTTTCTTCAGGCCAGCCTTTCGACTGGCAGATGCTGCAATCCCGGCCGCCTTCACGGCACAAGACCGCAAAACCGCGCCCGCTCGGCAGCCACATCAGCGGCCTTAGCCGTGGCGCAATAACCTCGTCCCCATTTTTGGGGCTGGGCAGCACTTCACGTGGCCACAGGCCACTTTGCCCATGCTTCCCCAGCGCATAGCCAGGGAAAGTTGGTTTCCGCTCAGGTTGGGCTTACGACGGTGGCGCCGTGGTCGTCCCGCAATCGGCTCGATGCCGCAATGCGGAGATCAATAACGAGGGCGCTCCGTTTCGTTGCCTCGGCCCGCATACCCACCGGAAAGCTCCAGCGGAAGCGCAGGCACGTTTCAGCGAGGATCCTGCAAAACAATTCTACAGGATATGGATCAAAGCAGCACAGCCAGACACTACAGGCAGGCCAAACATGACTCGCAGAACCTTCTTAATATAGCAACCACAATCGCGTGCCGTCAACCAATTCCGCAAGATTTGCCCTTACATTCCGAGCGAGGCATAGCGGAAACGGCAAACCAACGTCGGTGACGGCACGCTGTGAGACGGTTGATATAACTTAAGGAGTGTTCGGTCGATGGCAGTTGTCGCGCCTTAATCCGACTCGTTGCTGTAAACCGGCTCCTCGACCTCGAACGGAACATCCAGGCCGCCGCTCGAGCCGAAGGCGGACTCGTCGGCCATCCTCTGCAGTTCCTGTTCGAATTCCCGGCTGCGCCAACGCACCACCAGAAGCTCCTGCTGCTCCCGGCCATGACCATGGCAAAGCGGACAAAGAACGTGGTCTTTTTCAGATTGCATAACGATTTGCACCTCTTCAACAGACATCTGTATTGCATCGCAAACCACAATCGCGCGCAGTGAGCCGGGTCACGCGAGCGTGTGAGAGGAGCGCATGTTTGAGACCACGAGCACGTCACGAGGAAAATTGTGGAGATCGAGGGCCTCGACTCCGCCGACCAAAAGCAAATCGCCTCCGCTCAGATGACGAGCGGAGGCGACTTAGCAAAAGCTGATAGCTGAAGGCTGACAGCTTCTTCAGTACGAATATCCGTCCGGCTGCGACACCGCACCGACTTCTATCTTGGTATCGACGTAGTCTCGGCCGGCCGTAATCGCTGTGCGGTCCAGGTCGAGCAGCTTGGGATTCTTGACCGTCGCTTCGAGCACGGCAATCGCCGACTCTGTTGGCAGGCACTCGGTTTCTTCCAGTAACGCGCCGAGCATGACCACATTTGCAACCTTTGACGATCCCATGCCGTCCGCAATCTCCGAGGCCGGCACGCAGACCACGCGCGCTTGCGGTGCGCTGAAGCCCTCGGGCAGTCTGGTGTTGTTGTACAGGATCAGCCCACCGGAAGCGACGGTAGCCGCGAATTTGTGGAGCGACAACTCGTTCATCGCGATCAGCACTTCGGGCTGCGAGATCAGCGGCGAGCCGATACGATCATGCGACAGCATGACGTGGCAGTGCGCGCTGCCGCTGCGCATCTCCGGACCGTAGGACGGCAGCCAGCTCACTTCCATCTGTTCGCGCAAGCCCATCTCGGCAAGCAGTTGACCCATCAGCAGGATGCCTTGACCGCCGAAGCCGGCGATCTTCAGTGTCAGGTCGCGAGTGTGATGATGACGCCTGGTGGTTGGTTCCGTTGTCTTACCTTCCTCTATGCCCAGCGCCTCGGCGATGGTCTTCACCGGGACCTTGGCGTCAACCGGCAGTTCGGGTCTGCGGTCGCGGAAGACGCCCAGCGGGAAAGCCTTCATCAGGGTGTCGCCAACCCACTGGCGGCACACTACCGGATCCATCTTCATGATGGTCGGGCACGGCGAGAGGAACTCGACCAGCGAGAAGCCGCCACCATCCTTCTGGATCTGGAGCGCCTTCTTTACAGCTTTCTTCGCCTTCATGATGTTCTTCATGTCGCTGAGGGCGACCCGCTCGAGATAGGTTGGCGTTTCCAGTCCAGCGAGAAGCTCGCAGACATGGATGGGAAGTCCCTCATTGTGGGAGCGACGTCCCCAGGGCGAGGTTGTGCTCTTCTGCCCAACCAGCGTGGTCGGCGCCATCTGGCCGCCAGTCATGCCGTAAATGGAGTTGTTGACGAAGAAGACGCAGATGTTTTCGCCACGATTCGCGGCATGAATGATCTCCGCCGTTCCGATGGCAGCAAGATCGCCATCACCCTGATATGCCATCACGATGGACTGGGGATTGGCGCGCTTGAGCGCAGTTGCCGCCGCCGGAGCGCGGCCATGCGCCACCTGCACATTGCCCACATCAAAGTAGTAGTAGGCAAAGACCGAGCAGCCGACCGGACTGACCAGAACGGCGCGGTCCTGGACCCCGAGTTCTGTCAGCGCCTCGGCAATCAGTTTGTGGACAACGCCGTGGCCGCAGCCCGGGCAATAGTGCGTCTGCTGCTGCAACTCGGCTTTGCGCTCGTACTTGTCGTAGAACGCCGGCGATTTTTCGTGAATTACCTGATAGCCTTCCACAATTTCTCTCCTTGTACCCACCCTATCGCCAACAGAAGGCGATAAGGATGGGGCACCCTTATACGTGGGCTGCCATGCGCGCGAAAACCTGCGCCGTAATTTCTTCTGTCATGGGAACGTTGCCGCCGACCCGGCCGTAATATTCCACCGGAACGCTGCCGTTGAGCGCCAGCTTTACGTCCTCCACCATCATTCCCGTGCTCAGCTCAACCGCCAGCACCTGTTTCACGTTCCTGGCCGTCTCGCACAACTCGCGCGACGGAAATGGCCACAACGTAATCGGGCGGAACAGGCCAGCCTTCATGCCCTGGGCGCGCAGTTGATCGACAGCCGAACGCAGCACGCGCGAGACGATACCGAAGCCGACCAGCAGAATGTCCGCATCCTCCGTCAAGTAGTTCTCGTGACGGCTCTCCAGTTCCTGGGCAAGCAGGTACTTGCCCTCCAGTTTGCGCACATGGGCTTCCAGCGCATCCGGCTCCAGCACGATGGAACTGATCATGTTTTTCTTGGACTCCGCCGTGCCCTTCACCGCCCACTCTTTTTCTGGCGGCACGATGTCGCGCATCTTGATTTCCAGCGGCTCCATCATCTGGCCGACATAACCGTCGGTCATGATGACTACGGGGTTGCGATAGCGATCGGCCAGCTCGAACGCCAGCACGGTGAGGTCGAACATCTCCTGCACCGATGCCGGCCCCAGCACGATATTGCGATAGCAGCCGTGGCCTCCGCCCTTAACCACGCAGAAGTAATCGCTCTGTTCGGGCGCAATGTTTCCGAGGCCCGGACCGCCGCGCACGACATCGACAATGACTCCCGGCAGTTCCGCGCCGGCCATGTAAGAGATACCTTCCTGCATCAGGCTTAGACCGGGGCCGGACGAAGCGGTCATTACGCGCTGGCCCGCCGATGACGCACCGTAAACCATGTTGATGGCCGCCACCTCGCTCTCCGCCTGCAAAAAAGTGCCGCCGACTTCGGGTATCAGGAGGGCGGCATATTCGGCGATCTCGCTGGCCGGGGTAATGGGATATCCATAAAAGGCTTTGCAGCCCGCCAGGACCGCGCCTTTCACGATGGCAACATTTCCTTTACAGAGCTGCCGCATGGTTGACCTCCTGCTTCGGCGGAACGGCTGGAGCGGCCGTTTTGGCTGGCGGCGTCAGGCGTTCGACAGTGATCGCCCCGGGTTCGGGGCAGCAGTAAAAACAAGCCCCGCAACCGGTACAGTCTTCGCCGGTGTATTGCGCCGCGTGCACACCGTAATGGTTGAGCTCGGGCGCCAGTTCAAGACATTCGGGAGGACACGACTCTACGCACAAGCCGCATCCTTTGCATTCTTCTTGATCGATGATGACATTACCGCGCGGTTGCGATGACATGGTTACCCTCGGACTTCAGCTTCAAAAACGTTTCGTTGGAACCAGCGTTGCTGTTCACAGTACTCAAGGAGTTCGTTGTGAAACTTGGGATGGGCAATCTGGATGAGCGCCTCGGCGCGCTGACGGATGTTGCGCCCATGCAGATACGCGACACCATATTCGGTAACTACGTAATGCACATCAGCCCGTCCGGTCAGCACTCCCGATCCGTAGGCCAACCTGGGCACGATCCTCGAGATCGTTTCGCCCTTCGCGGTCGACGGCAGCGCGATGATGGGCTTGCCATATTTGGAGCGCGCCGCTCCGCGGATGAAGTCCAGCTGCCCGCCAAAGCCACTGTAAAACTGCGATCCAATCGATTCGGCGCACACCTGCCCGGTCAGGTCGACTTCGATGGCCGAGTTGATCGCTACCATGCGATCGTTCGCGGCAATGCGGAACGGATCGTTGGTATACGCCGCGGGATGGAACTCGAAGATGGGATTCTCGTCGATGTAGTCGAACAGGGTGCGCGTGCCCAGCACAAAGCCCAGAATGATCTTGCGTGGCTTCATGTTCTTGCGCTGCCCGTTGATCACGCCGGCGTCGATCAGTGGGATCACGTTGTCCGAAATCAACTCGGTGTGCACGCCGAGGTCCCGGCGATCCATCAGGGCGGGCAGAACTGCGTCGGGAATTGCACCGATCCCACATTGCAAGACGGCCCCGTCTTCGATCAGTGAAGCCACGCGAGCGCCTATTTGCTGAAAGACTTCGCTGGTCGGATGCTTCTTCATCTCGCATAGCGGCTGCGAAAGCTCCACGATGGCGTCGATTTCGCTAACGTGGATAAAGCTGTCGCCATAGGTGCGTGGCATCTGGGCGTTCACCTGCGCCACTACGTGATGCGCATATTTCGCCGCAGTCAGAGTACATTCCACGCCTACGCCGAAACTGCAGTAACCATGCGAATCGGGCGGCGATACCTGGATGAAAGCCACGTCGATCGGCATTTCGCCGCTCTCGAACAGCGCTTCCACTTCGCCGAGAAAGATGGGGGTGTAATCGGCGCGGCCATCGTTCACCGCTTCCCGGACATTTCCCCCGACGAAAAGCGCATTGTGCCGAAAATGCTCCGCCATGTCGGGCGCGCAGTAGGGCGATGTGCCGTAGGTCAGGAGATGAATCAATTCGACATTCTTTACGTAGGGCGCGCGCACCATCAGCGCTTCCACCAGAGCTTCCGGCTCGGCGCAGCCGGGGTGTATGTACACCCGCATCCCCGATTCCACGCAACCCACCGCTTCGCTGGCGGTCACCAGTCTGCTGCGATATTGATCGATCCAGGACATGCACCCAGCCCCTCTAGGCAGTTACCGTTTCCGATTTCACCGAATATCCGGCCGTTGCGCGCTCGTGTCCCAGCGCTGCGTAATAAATGGCCAGATGGAAGAACTTGTCGAGCATTTCCAGCAGCTCAAGCTCGCCGAAGATCTCCGCCGGACGCTCCAGCTCGGCATGCTTTTGCATGTAATCCCACAGGTTTTCGCGGACCAGGCAGATCATCCAGACCACCTGGCTTATAGGAACACCCTGGGCGGCACGCTGCGCCCCAACCTCCAGATACCGGCTTTCGATGTCGGCTTCGGTCTTGCCCAGCAGCCAATCACCCAAGTGGCGATAGACGTCGTAGACCTTCTCGGTCAGTTCGTTGTCTGGCACATTGGCATAGGCTGAGCACTTAGCGCACTCGCGATAACGATGGTGCAGACTGCGAGCCAGTCCGTCGGAATGGTTTTCAATTAGCTTAACTAGTCGATATGCGAGCAACATGGCTCACCTCGTTACCTCGGCCGAGGCTGCATAAGGCAGGGTGCAACTGATCGGCTCCGGCCCTCACTCTCTTACATTCAAGTGTCACCTTTGGACGGGCAAACAGCCGTGATTCGAATCACGTGCAGAAGTGACGCAGGTCACGCGAAGCCCGCTCTTCGCCATTCGCTTTTCGCTCTTACCTTTTAGCTTTTGGCCTCTAGCTCTCAGCAGGAAAGATCAGGCTGGGGTTGTTCCTCGGAGCCAATCTCATTCCCCTAAACGGACAATTAACCGAGAGCCGGCAGTTTGCTAAGGGCTAAACGCTAAGAAACTGAAACGAATAGCGAAGAGCGAACAGCGGCTTCCATGACATTTGTCACCCTCCGCCTCTGACAATCGGCACTACTGCCCCTGTTCCGCATGACCGATGATCGCTACTGTGCTGGAACGAAACAAAGCACGGGAGCAAAGATGTCCACCGCAATCTCACGCCAACAAGTTCAGAGTCGGGACCTGCCGGGGGCCCCGATCGCCGAAATGCCACACCGCGCCCCGGCGGCCCAACCGGTCAGCATTGCCGGAACTCGCAGCCTGAAGAAGAGCTATGGAAACGTCATCGCCCTCGATGACCTGAACCTTGACATCCGGCCAGGCGAATTACTGGCGCTGCTGGGGCCGAACGGCGCTGGCAAGACCACGCTGGTGCGCATGCTGCTGGGCGTCGTGCGGCCTGACTCCGGCAGCGTATCGGTGTTCGGGGTCGATCCTTATCGTGGCCAGGTGCAAGGCCGGCTGGGGGCCATGCTGCAGGTTGGACGCGTGCCCGAGACGCTCAAGGTTCGCGAGCACATCGATCTGTTCTCGTCCTACTACCCAAACCCGCTGCCGCTCAAGGAGACCTTCGAGATCGCCGGCCTCACCGAGATCAAAGACCGCCCCTATGGCGAGCTGTCAGGCGGGCAGAAGCAGCGCGTGCTATTCGGCATTGCTATCTGCGGCAATCCCGATCTGCTGTTTCTCGACGAGCCCACAGTTGGACTCGATGTGGAAGCGCGCCGCCTGATGTGGTCGCAGATTCGCAGCCTGATCGCGCGCGGCAAAACCGTCCTCCTGACGACCCATTACCTGAACGAGGCCGATGCCCTGGCCGATCGCATTCTGGTGCTGAACAAAGGCGCAATCATCGCGGAAGGGACACCTGCAGAAATTAAGGCGCGGGCCATGGGCAAGCAGATTCGCTGCACCAGCCGGCTGACACTCGACGAGGTGCGCCAGATTCAAGGGGTGTTGAGCGTGAAGGCCGACCGCAATGCCTTCGAGCTGCAAGTGAACACCGCCGAGCCGGTGGTGCGCGAGTTGTTGCAGCGCGATAGCTGGCTTGCTGATCTGGAAGTCACTAACGCAGGGCTGGAAGAGGCGTTCCTGGCGCTGACGAAGAATCACAACGCCGAGTCGAAGGAGAACTGACATGGCTGCCACTACTTTCCCAGTTGCTTTGGCTTCACCTCGCCGCTCGCTTTCGCGGACCTTCGCGCTGTATGCGAAGGAGGCCAAGTATGAGCTGATCAACAAGACCCGCATTCCGATCTATGCCATCTCGACGGTTGTCTTCCCATTGATGTTTTACGTGCTCTTCGGCATTGTGCTGGGGCACGATAATCCCGCGAACCGCGGCGAGACCGCGACCTACGTGCTGGCGACGATGGGCTGCTTCGGTGTAATGGCAGTGGCGCTCTTCGGCTTCGGCGTGAGCCTGGCGATGGAACGGGGCCAAGGCTGGCTCCAGGTGAAGCGCGCGTCGCCCATGCCGGTCGCCGCGTATTTCCTGGCCAAGCTATTTGCTGCAGTGGTGTTCAGCACGGTGATCATGCTGCTGTTGCTGACGGTGGGAGTTCTGTTTGGTGGAGTCCACCTGCCTTTCGCAACCGCGGCCATGCTGGTGGGAATCCTGGTTGCAGGCTCGATTCCGTTCAGCGCGATGGGATTGGCGATTGGCTACTTCGCCAAGCCAAACTCGGCACCGGCTGTCGTCAATCTGGTTTACTTACCAATGTCGTTCTGCTCGGGATTGTGGATTCCATTGTTCCTGTTGCCGCACGGACTGCAAGTGCTGGCGACATTCCTGCCGCCCTTTCACCTGGCTCAGTTGGCGCTGAATACCGTCGGCCTGGGAACGAATCCGACTCCTGCTTGGGGACACGTGGAAGCGCTCGTTGCTTTCACCCTTATCTGCCTTGGAGTGGCTGCGTGGGGATATCGGAGAGATGAAGGAAAGACGTATGGATGAGGAAAGCCGCTGTTCGCCTTCGTTCTTCGCTTTGACCCTCAGCCCTTGGTTATTCGTAGGCGAAAACAAACCGCAGGGGACGAATTGGACGACCAGGTCTTCGAGGAAAGCCGGCTTCTGGCGAAAAGCGAAGAGCGAGAAGCAAAGAGCGATTGGCAAGGAGGTACTTATGCAATGCCGAACTACGCAATGGATTCTTTGGGCGATAGCGATGGTAGTGTTTCTGGTGCTGGCCTTGAGCGGCCGCACGAGAGACTTGGGGCTGGCGATAGCAGCTGTGGCCGTATTGTGGTATGTGATTGTGCCGGCACTCAGTTCTGGACGAGAATAGCCGGGAGACGACTCGAGAACCATGGACAGCCTAAGAAAACTCTGGTGGAAGCTTTATCCCAGCGACGACAAATACCGCTGGATGCCGCTTATCTGGCTGCCATTCATGGTGTGGTTCTTCGTGGACCCTGCTTGGAAGCACGCCGGACCGTTGCTCTGGATTGGCAACACCCTGGCCGGCCTGTTTTTTATCTGGCTGTACCTGTATTCGTTCTCGCGCCCGGAACCGCGCTGTCTCTTTGCGGTCGCCGCGATGATCGCGATGGCAATTGTCTTTATCCCACTCAACAGCGGTGGTGCGGGTCTGTTGATCTATGCAATCGCTGCCGGAGCCTGCACTCCCAGCCTGCGACGCGTGCTTGCGCTCATCGCGCTTGAACTCGCCATTCTTGGTTTTTATTCGTATCGACTGCGCCTGCCAGTGGAGGCGTGGGGCTCGATGCTGCTGCTGATCATCCTGGTGGGCATCGTCAACCACTACGCCGCGATCATGCACTGCGCCGCGGAGAAGCTCAGGCGTGCCGACGATGAAATCGAGCACCTGGCCAAGGTCGCCGAGCGCGAGCGCATTGCGCGCGATCTGCACGATCTGCTGGGACACACGCTGTCGCTGATCACGCTGAAAGCGGAGTTGGCGCGCAAGCTGGTGGACCGCGATCCGCAGCGTGCCAAGCAGGAGATGCAGGACGTGGAGCACACCTCGCGGGCCGCGCTCGCCGATGTTCGCGAAGCCATCAGCGGATACCGCGGCGAAGGCCTGGCTGCGGAACTTGTCCGCGCCCGCAAGACGCTGGAAACTGCCGGCATTACGGTCGACTCCGAGTTCGCGGAACTGCCTCTGACTCCGGCGCAGGAAACTGTCTTGGCTCTGGCGCTGCGCGAGGCCATCACCAACGTTGTGCGACACGCGCAGGCGCGGCAGTGCAGCGTTCGCTTGCAGCGCGAAAACGATCTCTGCACCCTGGAAATCGCCGACAACGGTCTCGGCGCCGATGCTCCTGAAGGCAACGGGCTGCGCGGCATGCGCGAGCGTCTGGAAGCCATCGGCGGATCGCTACAGCGCCAGTCCCGGGCCGGAACCCGTCTCGTTATTCATTTACCGCTCGCACCCGCTGCCGCCACTCTGCGAAACTGAGGACATGCCGGGTGGCAGGCGCGACAAAATCCGCGTGGTGATCGCCGAAGACCAGGCCATGGTCCTGGGCGCACTCGCCGCATTGCTGGAAATGGAAGACGACATCGAGGTGGTCGCCCGCGCCCGCAACGGCGACGAAGCCTTGCGCACGGTGCAAGAGGTTCGGCCCGACGTCTTCATCACCGACATCGAAATGCCTACTCTCACCGGGCTAGAGGTTGCGGCCGAACTGAAGCGCCGCAACGTTCCCGTCCGCGTCATTATCCTGACGACTTTCGCTCGCGCTGGTTATCTGCGACGCGCGCTCGATGCCGGCGCTTCCGGTTATCTCCTGAAAGACATGCCCGCAGAACAACTGGCTGAAGCGGTGCGCCGCGTGCATCGCGGACTGCGCGTCATCGACCCGCAACTTGCCGCCGAAGCCTGGAGCGACGAGCCCGATCCGCTGACCGACCGCGAACGCCAAGTCCTGCGCCTGGCCGGCGAAGGCATGGCCACGCTCGACATTGCCAATGAGCTGAACTTGTCGGAAGGGACCGTCCGCAATTACTTGTCGGAAGCGATCAGCAAGCTCGGCGCCGCAAACCGCACCGAAGCAGCGAGGATCGCGCGGGCGAAGGGATGGCTTTAGGTATTGGTCGGTCAGCTCATGCATGAGGTGAAAATCGCTGACCGTTACTCGAACAAATGTTCTTTAACCAGCTTTTGCCCGGCGAGCGCCGTGTAGCACCCCCAAAGCGCTAAGGCAACGATGAGAGTAAAAACGAAAATCGGCGCTCCGATATACCAACTGGAGAAGTCGGTGGTGATGGGAACATTGGACAGCAGGTCGGCGGTGAAGGCGCCAACTGCCAGGGCGACGAATCCGAAGCGCAGCACGACAAAAGCCGCGATGCTGTAAACCGCAACTGCGGCAGGCACCACCAGGAACAGATGATGTTCATCATAGGCCTTGAGGACGGTCCAAAAAGCGACAAACACCAAAGCCGCCAGCCACGGTTTGCGGAAGATCACACGAAAAACGAACATCAGAAAGAAGAAGACCAGCGTAGTTTGCACGGAAATCGCCGCGTGTGTGAGACAGCTACCGAGGACCATTCGCGGACCAAGCAGGAAAGCGGTGGAGGGAAAGTCGGGCTCGGCGCCGATGTGCTTCAATGCCACGAACAGGACCGCGAAGATCAGAGCCCAGCCGATGCCGAGAATGACTCCGAAAAGAACGTCGCGACCGACCAGGGGATCGCGAATGCGGCCAGCCATCAGCCGCGTCCAGGAAATGATGGCGTGCGGCCAGTGGCGGCGAATGTACGGCTCGATTGCCAGGTAAACAATATAGAAGACAACTCCAAGGAATACCGCTCCGCTGGTAGCCAGTATAAAGAGAGCGAACGAGCCCAGGCTGGGCACGAAGTGCGCAGTGAAAATCCACACCAACATCTGCAAGGCGAAGATCAGCAGGCCCAGGCGCAATGCGCCTTTCGGATCGCTTTTCTCGCGCAGGTAGTTGCGGCGAGCTAGCCACACCGCTCCTACGAACAGGAAGAGGAGAAAGATGACGAGAAGGACCTCGGGCGCCTTTGATCGCGAGTTATCGTCCGAGGGCATGCGGTCGGGCTCGGTCCAATCGCTGATCAACTGGAAGAAGACGGGCTTGCCGCCCCAGCTTGCGGCCTCAACCCGCAACGGCATCGAAGTGCCTGGCCAAACTCCTGTCCACGCCGCGCGCTGGTCGGAAGCGCCCAGCGAATTCCAGGTCGGCGCGGCGAAGTGGAATTGCGCCATGTCCAGGCCAGCCAATGTGAACAACGCGTTCCAGTC
>JBEKTC010000093.1:0-13474 GCA_049516475.1 Candidatus Korobacteraceae bacterium
TTCGTTCATCTTCATCTGCACACCGATTACTCCATGCTCGACGGAGCGTGCGAGATTGAGCGCCTCGTAGGCCGCGTCAAGGAACTTGATATGCCCGCGGTCGCCATGACCGATCACGGCAATATCTTCGGCGCAGTCAGATTCGTCAACGCTGCCAAAGAAGCGGGCGTCAAGCCGATCCTGGGTTGCGAGCTCTACATCTGCAAGAAAGAAGATCATCGCGCCGCGCCCGAGGGCGACAGCTACAACCATCTCATCGTGCTGGCGGAAAACGATCAGGGCTATCGCAATCTGGTGAGAATTGTCTCCGAGGCATCGCTGCACGGCTTCTACTACAAGCCGCGCGTCAGCAAGAAGTTTCTCGCCGAACACGCGCAGGGATTGATCGGGCTGTCTGCGTGTCTGAAGGGCGAAGTTGCCGAGAACCTGACCGAAGGCAAGTACAACGCAGCACGCGAAGCCGCAGTGACCTACACGGACATTTTCGGCAAGGGTAATTTCTATCTTGAGATTCAGGACCAGGGCGTTCCCGATGAACAGCGAATTCAGGCAGACCTGCTGAAGCTGGAGCAGGATCTCGATCTGCCGCTGGTGGCGACCAATGACAGCCACTATCTCTGCGAGGACGATTCGCACGCCCAGGATGTGATGGTCTGTATCCAGACGGGCAAGTCGATCCACGACACTAACCGCCTGAAGTTCCACGGCAACCAGTTCTTCGTGAAGAGCGCGGCCGAGATGGCGAAGGTTTTCCAGGGATATGAGCGCGTGCTGGCGCGCACGCTGGAGATCGCCGAGCGCTGCAACGTGCGGCTGGAAAAAGTTCACGATCCGTTCCCGCAGTTCGACGTGCCACCGGGCTACACGCCGCCCGACTACTTCGAGCACATCACCCGTGAGGGCTTTGGCAAGCGACTGAATGTCCTGCGCGAGCTCCAGACCATGGGGCGGCTGAAACACTCGCTGGAGGATTACGAGCAGCGTCTGTCGCGCGAGATCGAGATGATCCGCCAGATGCAGTTTGCAGGATACTTCCTCATCGTCTGGGACTTCATCCGCTATGCCAAGGAACGCAACATTCCTGTTGGGCCAGGCCGTGGATCAGCCGCGGGATCGCTGGTCGCTTACGCGCTCAGCATCACCGACATCGATCCTTTACAGAACGAACTGCTGTTTGAGCGCTTCCTCAATCCCGAACGCATCAGCCTGCCCGACATCGATATCGACTTCTGCATGAACCGGCGCGGCGAAGTCATCGAATACGTTACGCAGAAGTACGGGCGCGATCAGGTGGCGCAGATCATTACCTTCGGCACCATGGCAGCGAAGGCCGCGATCAAGGACTCCGGCCGCGCAATGGACATTCCCTACGCCGAAGTTGAGCGCATCGGTAAGATGATTCCGACAACGCTGAACATCACGCTCAGTCAGGCTTTGAAGGATTCGCCGCCGCTGGCTACCGCCTACGAAACCGAGCCGCAGACCAAAGAGCTGATCGACACTGCCAAGAAGCTCGAAGGCCTGGTACGAAACGCGGGCGTTCACGCGGCGGGCGTGGTGATTTCGCCGCAGCCGCTGACGGAGCTGGTCCCGCTGCATCGCACCAAGAACGACGAAATCGTTACCGCCTACGACATGAAGGCGGTGGAAAAGCTTGGCCTGCTGAAGATGGACTTTCTGGGGCTCACCACCCTCACCATTATCGATGCTGCACTGCGGCTGATCCAGCAGACGCGCGGCGAGCAGCTGGACTTGCAGACGCTCGCGCTCGACGATCAGGTGACCTACGAAAAAGTCTTCCACACTGGATTGACCTCGGGCGTCTTCCAGTTTGAATCGCACGGCATGAGGGATGTGCTGCGGCGCTACAAGCCGACCGCGGTCGAAGACCTCACGGCCTTGAATGCGCTCTACCGTCCGGGGCCCATCCAGGGCGGCATGATTGAAGACTTTATCGAGCGCAAGTGGGGCCGCAAGAAAATCGAATACGAACTGGCGGAGCTGGAGACGATCCTGAAGGAGACGCTGGGCGTGATCGTCTATCAGGAACAGGTAATGCAGATCGCCAACCGGCTGGCCGGATACTCGCTGGGAGAAGCCGATCTGCTGCGCCGGGCCATGGGCAAGAAAGATCCCGAAGCCATGGCCAAGCAGCGCGAGCGCTTTGTGCGCGGCGCTACCGAGCGCGGCTTTCAGCCCAAGAAGGTCGAGAAAATTTTTGACCTGATGGAGCAGTTCGCCGGATACGGTTTCAACAAGTCGCACTCGGCTGCCTATGCGCTGCTCGCCTATCAGACGGCGTATCTCAAGACGCACTATCCGGTCGAGTTCATGGCCGCGCTGCTGACCTCGGTCTCCGGCAGCACGGACGACGTGGTGAAGTACATCAACGAGTGCCGCGAGATGGGCATTCCCGTGGAGCCGCCTGACATCAACGTCAGCGACGCGTACTTCACGCCGCACGGCGAGGCGATCCGCTTCGGTTTGGCGGCGGTGAAGAACGTCGGCCACAACGCCATCGAATCGATCGTGGCGGCGCGCAAGAAGAACGGAAATTTCAAGTCGTTCTATCAATTCTGCGAAAACGTCGATCTCCATCTGCTGAATAAGCGCGTGGTCGAGTCGCTGATCAAGAGCGGCGCCATGGATCCGCTGGGCCGGCGCGCGCAGCTGATGGCGGTCGTCGACAGCGCCATGGACAACGCTCAGAAGGCGCAGAAGGATGCCGCACTCGGACAGCACGGCCTGTTTGGAGTTTTTCAGCAGGATGAGGAAACGCGGGTCGACGAAAAGCCGCTGCCCAACACTCCCGACTGGGATGAGCACCAGCGACTCGGCTTCGAGAAAGAGATCCTGGGCTTCTTCATCACGGGACATCCGCTGGAGAAGTACCAGGAAAAGTTGCTGGACTTCCACGCGCTCTCGACTACGGACATCGGCGAGCTGAAGTCGTCTACGGGCAAGGACGAAATCCTAGCCGGCGGAATTCTGAAGGGCATCCGCGTCGCCAAGTCGAAGAAGGGCGATCTGTACGCGCAGGGGCAGCTGGAAGATATGAATGGCTCGGTGGATGTGCTTTGCTTTGCCGAGCCGTATCGCCGGTTGGCCGAACGATTGAAGCTCACCGTCCCAGTATTGATCAAGGGAGGCGTACGGGTGGAGGAAGGCTCGAACCCCAAGGTCATGATCGGCGATATCACGCCGCTGGAAGACGCACAGCCGAAGCTGCCCACTCATCTGCGCATCAAGGTCGCGTTGGAAACGGCGTCGGCCACCACCATCGACGAGCTACAGGCGTTGTGCCGTGACCGCAAGGGCGAAGCCCGCGTCCTCTTCGATCTGGAGCGCAGGGGTGACTTTACCGCTGTGATGGAGGCGGAAGGCTATAATGTGTTGCCGGACCGGACCTTCATTAATCGTGTGGAAGAGTTGTGTGGACGCGGCAGCGTACGCGTCGTCGATTGAGGGTAGAGCGCATATCGTTCAAGGCTGTGGACGCGGACCTGAAGGTCGGCTCTACCTCTGTTACCAATACCGCGGTGCCTGACGAAACCCAGCTGACGCCTGCGCAATCCGGAATGTTGTCCGCGCTGGACTTCTGGATGTACGCGGCGGAAGCCGTATACTGGGCGGCCACCAAGCGAAACGACCCCAATATGGAAGCTGCCTCAAAAGCGCAAGAAGAACTGCTAAAGATCGAAGAGCAGATACAGCAATTGCAAGGCGTGGCTGGCGACAATCAAGCAGCCCTGAAGCAGTTGCAGGGATTGCACGAACGCGTGGAATCTCTGCGGCGCCAGATGTCCGGACAACTTACGCCATGGGAACGCACCGAGCTAGCACGCCATCCCAATCGTCCCTATCCGCTAGATTACATCGAGCGAATTTTTCCAGACTTCAGCGAGATCCACGGCGACCGAGCCTTTGGCGACGATGCCGCCATGGTCTGCGGCATGGCCCGCTTTCGCGGCAGGGAAGTGCTGGTGCTAGGAACGCAAAAGGGCCGCGACACCAAGCAGCGCGTCCATCGCAACTTCGGCCAGCCCAATCCCGAAGGCTATCGCAAAGCGCTGCGGGCGATGAAATTCGCCGAGAAGTGGGGACGGCCGGTCATCTCGCTCATCGACGTAGTGGGCGCGTATCCCGGACTGGGCGCCGAAGAGCGCGGACAGGCGGAAGCCATAGCGCATAACTTGCGCGAGATGGCGCGCTTGCAGGTTCCGTTCATCGCCGTCATCACCGGCGAAGGCGGCAGCGGCGGCGCGCTGGCGATAGCGGTTGCCGATCGCGTGCTGATGCTGGAGAACAGCATTTACTCGGTGATCTCGCCGGAGGGCTGCGCCTCGATCATGTGGCGCGATTCAAGCAAGAAAGATGTAGCGGCTGCGGCCCTGCGCATTACGGCAGAAGACAACCTGGAGTTGGGTATCTGCGACGAAGTCATTCCCGAGCCGGCCGGCGGAGCCCAACATGACTATGACGACGCGGCCAACGCATTGGCCGACGTTCTGGACAAGCACCTGTCCGAGCTGGAGAAGCTGCCGACGGCTGAACTGCTGAACGCGCGTTACAACAAGTTCCGCAAGATGGCGCAATACTTCGACGTGAAAGACGCGTAGGACTAGCCGACGCGAACGTCTGAGCGCCGCCAATCCAGTGGGCCAAGTTTATTGACGTTTCGCCGCAGGATTCCCTGGCTAACGGCTGAAAGCTAACTACCGCAGATCCTCCATGCATTCCTCCAGCGCCTGGCGCGAAGGGCGGGTAACGCTCTCCGGCAGCGTCGCCAGCGGCTCATCCGTCATGTTGATCATGTCGATGAAGTTGGGCGCCGTGGTGTTTACGTACAGCACCCCAGTGAGTACTTCCTCGGCATCGTGCGACTGGATCAAACGCTTTACCGCCTCAACCTTGTTGGTGGGGTCGTACTCGTGCTCCAGCTTGCGCAGGCGCAACGAGGAGCCGTCGTGCATCATGACGTTGAGACTCGATCCCTCGTCGTAATCCACCGCAATGTCGTGGAAATGCGGCACGAAGTCCACGTCGTGCAGCGGCTCTTCGTGGTCCTTTACAAACTTGTAGGACTTGGTCGAGCCCTCGTGATCGTTGAAGGTGGTGCAAGGCGAGATCACGTCGAGCATCACGGAGCCGCGGTGCGATAGCGCCGCCTTTAGCATGGTATGAAGTTGCCGCTTGTCGCCGGAGAACGAGCGGCCGACAAACGTCGCGCCCAGCATAATCGCCAGGGCGCAAGTATCAATCGGCGGCAGATCGTTGATGACGCCGGTCTTCAGCTTCGAGCCAAGGTCGGCGGTCGCGGAAAACTGCCCCTTGGTCAGCCCGTACACGCCGTTGTCTTCGATGATGTAGATCATCGGCAGATTGCGGCGCATCAGGTGGACGAATTGCCCGATGCCGATGGAGGCAGTGTCGCCGTCGCCGCTAACGCCCAGGGCGATGATCTTCGAGTTCGCCAGCACTGCGCCGGTGGTGACCGACGGCATGCGGCCATGCACCGAGTTGAAGCTGTGCGAGCGGCCCATGAAATACGCCGGGCTCTTCGACGAACAGCCGATGCCGGACATCTTGATGACGCGCTCGGGCGCGATGCCCATCTCGTAGAAGGCGTCGATGATGCGCTCGGAGATGGCATTGTGGCCGCAGCCGGCGCAGAGCGTAGTCTTGCCTCCGCGATAGTCGAGCACGGTGAGGCCGATGCGATTTGTCTTTGCTGGGGGCGGCGGTGTAGCTGTGGCTGCCATTTACTTGCCCTCCTGGGAGATGATTTCGTCGGTGACGGAGCGGGCATCAATCGGCAGCCCGTTGTAGTGGCGAACGCTGCGCAGCTTGGCGATGTCCGGTATGGCGATATCGAGCTTCAGCAGTTCCAGCATCTGCGCGTCGCGGTTCTGGTCGACGATGTAGACGCGCTTGTGCGCGGCGATGAACTCGTGGGTCTCGCGCGTGAAGGGATAGGCGCGCAGCCTTAGGTAGTCGGCTTTCATGCCGTACTCCGCGTGCAGCTGATCGAGGGTCTCCACCAGCGCGTGATGCGAAGTGCCGTAGGCGATGATGCCAACCTCGTTGCCGTCGTTACGCACGATCTGAGGCCTGGGCACGAGCGTGCGCGCGGTCTCGAACTTCTTCGCCAGGCGATCCATGTTGTTGGCGTAGTCGTCGGGACGCTCGCTGTACTGCGACTTGTCGTTGTGACCGCTGCCGCGCGCGAACCACGCCGCGCCCGGATGGTTGGTTCCCGGCAATGTGCGATAGCCGATAGCGTCGCCGTCGACGTCCTTGTAGCGCGCGAAGCCGCCCAGCCGATCGAGGTCTTCCGCCGTAAGCACTTTGCCGCGATTCTGCGGTTTCTCAGGATACTGAAATGGCTCCGACATCCAGTTGTTCATGCCGAGATCGAGGTCCGACATGACAAACACTGGGGTCTGGAGTTGTTCGGCGAGATCGAAGGCCTCGCTGGCCATGCTGAAACACTCACTCGGATCACTGGGAATCAGCATGGGATGTTGGGTGTCGCCGTGCGAGAGTCTGGCGACGAAGGAGATGTCGCCCTGGGAGGTGCGAGTCGGCAGCCCGGTTGACGGACCAACGCGCTGGATGTCCCAGATGACGCCGGGAATCTCAACGTAATAGCCCAGTCCGGCAAACTCGGCCATCAGCGAAATGCCGGGACCGGCAGTGGCAGTCATAGAGCGAGCTCCGGCCCATCCTGCGCCCAGAACCATGCCGACAGCGGCGAGCTCGTCCTCGGCCTGAACGATGGCAAAAGTAGCTTTGCCATCAGCGCCAATGCGGTATTCTTTCATGTACTCAATGAGGGTTTCGACGAGCGACGACGAAGGCGTAATCGGGTACCACGTCACCACCGTCACTCCGGCAAACATCGAACCAATGGCGGCCGCCGAGTTGCCGTCGATGATGATCATGCCGCTGGTTTTGTTCATGCGCTCGATGGTGAATGGGTCAGCCTTGGTCAACGATGTGGCAGCATAGTCGTAGCCGGCCTTGGCTGCGCCCCAGTTGAGTTCGGCTGCCTTGACCTTCTTGGCGAACTGCTTGCGCAGCGCCTTCTCCACTTCGGTCATGTCGAGGTTGAGCAGCCGCGCCACCACGCCGACGTACACCATGTTCTTGACCAGTTTGCGCAGCTTCGACTCGGGACACGCGGCAGCGGTGATTTTGTCGTAGGGCACGGGATAGAAGATGAGATCGGAGCGCAGCTCATTGAGCTTGAGCGGCTCGTCGTAGAGCGCGACCGCGCCGGGCGCCAGCGACATCACGTCTTCGCGCGCGGTTTCCGAGTTCATCGCCACCAGGAAGTCGATCTCCTTCTTGCGCGCGATGTAACCCTTCTTACTGGCGCGAATGGTGTACCAGGTCGGCAGTCCGGCAATGTTCGACGGGAACATGTTCTTGCCGGAGACGGGCACGCCCATCTGGAAGATGGTGCGCAGCAGAACGGTGTTGGCGCTCTGCGAGCCCGAACCGTTCACGGTTGCAACCTGGATGCTAAAGTCGTTAACGACAGGTTCACGCACGGCGCCTTGATCGGCGCTGTGTACGGCAAGCTCAGTTGTGGCCATCAATACCCCTTACTAACTGGATGAGGACGGAGAGGAGAACGTTTCATTATAGGGCAGCTGGCAAGGGCGCAGGAAGCTTGTAGTCGGGTGTGTCCCAAAGTTGCAACATTGGGACATGGCCTTAGCGGTTCGGCTTGATGAATCCGTTACAATCTAGGGTAAAATCAGGCACGGTCTCTCGCACTGTCTCAGACCCCTTTGGTCTGCGAGGGCCGTTTCGGCTTTGGGGAGAGGGACATGGGGATCTTCAGGACAACGGGTCAGCGTTTCAGCACGGCTGGACAATTGTTTTCTTTCTTCTGGAGCAATAAACGCTGGTGGCTGACGCCCATCCTCATTACTCTGGCGGTTTTCGCGGTGTTGCTGATTTTGGCTCAGAGCTCCGCCATCGCACCGTTTATCTACTCGTTCTTCTAGGGGAAAACGCAGGATGTTGCTTCATTTCATAAAGCTGCACTGGCGGACCGTCCTGGCCGTCATCGTTTTCGCTGTCGCGATCTGGTTTTGCTTGCCTGCTGGGTTGAGGGCGAAGATATCAGGACGCTGGAAGAAGATTGGTCATGCGATCGGCAACTTCCAGGCTCGTATCCTGCTGACGGTGATTTATTCCACGGTGATGGCTCTCTTTGGATTGCCGGTGCGATTCTTTGCGGACCTGTTCCATACCAAGAAGCGCCCTGAGAAGTGGTTTAACCATCCCCCCATCCCTAATACCCTTGAAGAGGCGCGGCGCCAAGGCTGACATGAATATCCTGGGAATCTCCTGTTATTACCACGACGCCGCAGCTGCGCTTCTGCAGGACGGCAAGGTGATTGCCGCCTCCGAAGAAGAGCGCTTCAGCCGCATCAAGCATGACTTCGGCTTCCCGCATCATGCCATCAAGTTCTGCCTGGAAAGCGCGGGAATTCAGGCCGGAGACCTGGACTATGTGGTTTTCTACGAGAAGCCATTCCGCAAGTTCGATCGCATCCTGATGAGCGTGCTGCAAACTTACCCGCAGTCGTACAAAGTATTTCGCGAGTCGATGATTACCTGGATGATCGACAAGCTGTGGGTAGGCTCGAAGATCTCGGCTGAGCTGGGCATTCCGACGGAGAAGATCCTGTACAGCGAGCATCACATGTCGCATGCGGCGAGCGCATTTCTGTGTTCGCCATTCGAGGAGGCGGCAATCCTCACGGTCGATGGTGTGGGCGAATGGGTGACGGGAACGTGGGGCGTGGGGCGCGGCAATCAGATCGAAATTCGCAAGCAGATGATGTTTCCGCACTCGCTGGGACTGCTGTACAGCGCGTTCACGGCGTTTCTCGGCTTCGAGGTGAATGAAGGCGAGTACAAGGTGATGGGCATGGCGCCTTACGGCCAGCCACGCTATGTCGAAAAGGTGTGGAAGCTGATCCGGCAAGAGTCGGACGGATCGTTCTCGCTCGACATGGATTACTTCTGCTACCAGCACTCGACCGAGCGCACGTTCAACCGGAAATTTGAGCAGTTGTTTGGCGACCCACGTCCGCCTAAGACCCTGTTTTTCACTGCCGATTCAGGTTTTCCAACCTACTTCGGCGATCCGCCGTCGAACTTCAACGAACTTTGCAAGCAGAACCAGCACTATGCCGATATCGCCGCCAGCATTCAGCAGGTGACGGAGGAAGTCCTGATCTGCATGGCGCGGCAACTGCAAAAAGAGACGGGCCTGACCAAGCTCTGCATTGCCGGCGGTGTCGGGCTGAATAGCGTGGCCAATCATCGTATTCTGCGCGAGACGCCGTTCGACGACATCTTTATCCAGCCGGCCGCCGGAGACGGCGGCGGTGCGCTGGGCGCAGCGCTATGGGCCGACAACATGCTGCTGGGCAACAAGCGGCGATTTCGCATGGACCATGCTTATTGGGGCAAGGGATACTCCGACGCCGAGGTGCAGCAGTTTCTGACGGAGAACGGGATTCCGTATGAGCGAGTGGACGATGACGACAAGCTGCTCGACTTGGCGGTTGACCGCTTGCAGCAGGGCAACGTGATTGGCTGGTTCCAGGGACGATTCGAGTGGGGACCGCGCGCCTTGGGCAATCGCAGCATTCTGGCCGATGCCCGCAATCCGCAGATGAAGGACATCGTCAATACCAAGATTAAGTTTCGCGAGCCATACCGGCCGTTCGCGCCGTCGGTGCTGGCCGAACGCACGGAAGAATTCTTCGAGCTGCCCAATGCGATGGAGCATTATCCGGCGCGCTACATGCTGTACGTGGTGCCGGTGCGGCCGTCGAAACATAGTGCGCTGCCTGCCATCACCCACGTCGACGGCACCGGAAGGCTGCAGACAGTTTTTGAGGACGCCAGTCCTCGCTACCACGGGCTGATCAAGCGCTTCTCACAGGCCACAGGAATTCCGGCGGTGCTCAACACGTCCTTCAACCTGAAGGGCGAGCCCATTGTGAACACTCCCGCCAACGCCTTCAGCACCTTCTCGCGCAGTGAGATGGACATGCTGTTTCTAGGGAATTTTGTGGTGGAGAAAGAGCGGCTGCAACAGAACCGGCAGCTCGTCGAGGCCGAACCGGTCGGGGTGAAATAGGCAACACAGCTCGAATAACCACAAAGGCACAGAGATTTTAGATCTGTGTTTGTATCGCGCTGAACCTGCAAACGGTTCTTGCTTCTCTGTGCCTCTGTGTCTCTGTGGTGGATCAGGGTTCTACTTCAGCGACGCCATATCAATGACGAAACGGTACTTCACATCGCTGCGCAGCATCCGCTCGTAGGCCTCATCGATCTTCTGGATTGGAATGATCTCGATATCCGACGTGATGCCATGTTTGCCGCAGAAATCCAGCATCGCCTGAGTTTCGGGAATGCCCCCGATCCCCGATCCGCTTAACGAGCGCCGCGCCATGATGAGATTGAAAGCAGCGACCGGCGCCGGCTTCTCGGGCGCGCCCACCAACACCATCGAACCATCGCGCTTCAGCAGATTCAGGTAAGCGTTGAGGTCGTGCTCGGCAGAGACGGTGTCGAGGATAAAGTCGAAGCTGCGGACATGCTTTTCCATTTCCGCCTGGTCCTTCGAAATGATTACGTGTTGCGCCCCCAGCCGCTTGGCGTCATCTTTCTTGTTGGGCGAGGTGGTGAACAGCGTGACGTCAGCGCCAAGAGCATGCGCCAGTTTCACGCCCATGTGCCCCAAACCGCCAAGTCCGACAATGCCGACCTTGTGACCTTTGCCGACCTTCCAGTGGCGTAGCGGTGAATACGTCGTGATACCGGCGCAGAGCAGCGGCGCCACACCGGCCAAATCAAGGTTGGTCGGGACCTTCAACACGTAGTTTTCGTCCACCACGATTTGCTTCGAATAGCCGCCGTAGGTCACGCCGCCGAGGTGCGGATCGGGACTGTTGTATGTGAATGTGGCCCCGACCTCGCAGTAATTCTCCAGCCCGGCTTTACATCTGTCGCACTTGCGGCAGGAATCGAGCATGCAGCCGACGGCGGCCAGATCGCCGTCCTTGAATTTGCGAACGTCGGATCCCACCTTGCTCACGCGGCCGACGATCTCATGGCCGGGAACAGCCGGATACGTGGTTGGCATGAAATCGGCCCACTCATCGCGCGCGGTGTGCAGGTCGGAGTGGCAGACACCGCAAAACAGGATGTCGATCTGAACATCGTTCGGCCCGGGTTCGCGGCGCTCGAAAGAAAATGGCTGGAGAGGCGAAGTGGAGGAATGGGCTACTTAACCGATAGTCTTTGTGCGTCTTTGCTTCTCTACCGGCCGTTCGGAGTAAGAACATCAACTGTACTTGCCATAGATAAGTTTCCTCGGATGATAGAAAGAATTTTCGTCGGTTGAAGAAAGCGCAATTGCATGCGCGGGTAGGAAAGTCAGAGATCACTCATTTTATTGGATTCCCCTATAGCTCTCACGGTCGCATCCTCGACGTGAATTTCCATAGATCACGATGCTGGTACTTCCCAGATTGCTGCGCCTCACGCCGGATATGGCTCGTTTCACCGGGCTGGGGTAAGATTCCTGCATGGCTAAGTCGTCGCCCCAATTCGAAGTTGCCTGCCCGTGCTGCGGCGCAACCCTGAAGATCGATCCTGAAGTCAAAGCCGTGATTGCGCACACGGCGAAGGCCATCCCCAAGACGTTCGAAGACCTGGAAGCCGCCGCGCGCGCGATGAAGGACCAGGACAGCCGCAAAGAGTCTATCTTCCGGCAATCAGTAGAGGCCCAGAAGCACCAGGGGGATCTGCTGGAGAAGAAGTTCCAGGAGGCGCTCAAGCGCGCGAAGGAAACGCCGGACACGGGCAAGCCGCTGCGGGACTTCGATCTGGATTGAAAAGAGGCAACTAGCAGTTCGCAATTAGCAACTAGCTTGAAGCTGAGGCCACGCAGGTCACTCCTGAATGCTAAGAGCTAGAGGCTAAGAGCTAAAGGCCAAGAGCTAAGAGCGAGAGCGGCTTTCCCCATGCCAACCACAGGTGAACGTTTTGAGCGGGCGGTGTCGATTATGGCGCGGCTGCGCGCTCCAGGCGGATGCCCATGGGACCGCGAACAGACCTTCGACACCATCAAGCCCTACACGCTGGAAGAAGCCTACGAGGTGGTGGAAGCCATCGACGCGCGCGACTGGGATGAGCTGACCGGCGAGTTGGGCGATCTGCTGCTGCAAGTGCTCTTCTATTCGGAGATGGCCGCGGAGGAGGAGCGCTTCTCGATCGACGACGTCCTTGACCGGCTCTCCAACAAGCTGGTTGATCGTCACCCTCACGTTTTTGGCGATGTTAAGGCCGACACGCCCGGCGAGGTCTTGCGGAATTGGCAAGCGCTCAAGGCCGAAGAGAAGAAGAAGCGCCAGCCGGAGACGGGAGATGACGGCGCGAAGAAGGAAGATCATCCTGAGTCGGTGCTCGCCGGCGTGTCTTCGGCGATGCCGTCGCTGATGGAAGCTTACAAGATCAGCTCTCGTGTGGCGCACGTCGGTTTCGACTGGCCAAATATTGAAGCCCTTTTCGAAAAATTGAACGAGGAGACCGAAGAGCTCCGCCAGAATCTTGCAGAGTATCCGGCGCCTGGTCCGCAGCCGGAATCAGCCGCTGGCATAGCTGGCGCGCGCGGGGTGAAGATTTCTGCTGAATTGCGTTCGCGGCTGGAAGATGAAGTTGGCGATCTTCTCTTTGTGCTGGTGAACATCGCGCGCTATCTCTCGCTCGATCCGGAGTCGGCGCTACGCAAAACCAACCGCAAATTCCGCCGCCGGTTTCAGTATCTGGAGGATCGACTTCGCGAGCAGGGCCGCAAGCCGGCGGAAGCCTCGCTCGACGAGATGGAGTTGCTGTGGCAGGAATCCAAACGGCAGGAAAAGCCGTGAGCGACGACAGGATCCAGCTGCGGAATTCGACCGACGTGGAAGAGTTTCGCGCCTGCGTAGCGTTGCAGAAAGAAGTGTGGGGATTTGCCGACAACGAGCTTGTGCCGCTGCGGATTTTTTCGCTGGCGCCCAAGATCGGTGGACAAGTGATTTGCGCGTGGGACGGGACGGCGCTGGTCGGCTTCGCTTTCTCCATTCCCGGCATTCGCAATCGGCAAACTTATCTGCACTCCCACATGCTGGCTGTGAAGGCCGACTACCGCAA
Organism: Candidatus Korobacteraceae bacterium; assembly: GCA_049516475.1. Classification (GTDB taxonomy): domain Bacteria; phylum Acidobacteriota; class Terriglobia; order Terriglobales; family Acidobacteriaceae; genus Bog-257. The sequence continues at coordinate 13,237 of JBEKTC010000093.1, forward strand.
CAGCGGCCTGGGGCGGAAGCTGAAGTTGTTTCAGCGAGAGGACGCGATCGCACACGGCTACGAGTTGATCGAGTGGACCTTCGATCCGCTGGAGATCAAAAACGCCTACTTCAACCTGGAACGGCTGGGCGCGATTGCGCGACGCTACAACATCAATCAGTACGGCATCACATCGTCGCCGTTGCAGGGATTTCTGCCCACCGATCGCCTGGTGGCGGAATGGTGGCTGACATCGAAG
>JBEKTC010000094.1:0-13445 GCA_049516475.1 Candidatus Korobacteraceae bacterium
TTCGTCGGTGTCGCCGCTGAAGCGGCTCCGCTTCAAAAAGAACTCCCGGCAACGCCGGCCTAAAGGCCAGCTCTACCACCCCCGCCCACCTCGCTGATCCTGGTGTTCTGCAACGCGATAATACGCCACGCATCCTCCAGCTTCTCGGCGACGATAGTCGGCCGCGCGTCGAGCTCATCGGCCACGCTGTTCTCCGCAAATTGCAAATGCTGCCGCAGAAAGACAAGCGCGATGTCCGGCCGCAGAAACCTGATCTTCTCGACGCTGTAGTGCACCGTGGTGCCCTTGTAAATGGTGCCGAAGATCATGCGATGCCCGGCGCGAATTGCGTCGCGCCCGGTGTAGTATCCGCCGAGGATATGGATGACGTCGGCGTCATCGGCGAACAACCCGGCGAAGGCGTCGCCATCGCCGGCATTCCACGCCGATTCCAACTGATACACCAACCTGTGTAGCGCGCGTTCTTCATCCGTCATTTGGGATCACCGTCAGCTTTGATCCTCTGATCTTGTAGCTTGGCGTTATTAGCGCTGCAGGTTCTCCACAATCACCGCGATACCCTGTCCGCCGCCGATACAGGCCGTCGACAACCCGTACTTCCCTTTGCGGCGGCGCAATTCGTACAACAGCGTAATGAGCAGCCGCGAGCCAGTCGCGCCCAGCGGATGTCCCAGCGCGATAGCCCCACCATTCACATTGACTTTGCTGGGATCGAGCCCTAGCTCTTTTTCGACTGCAAGACACTGCGCCGCGAAGGCCTCGTTCAACTCGATCACGTCGATATCGTCGAGCGTGAGCCCGGCTTTCTTCAACGCGATACGCGTCGCCGGCACTGGCCCTGAGCCCATAATCCGGGGATCGACACCTGCGATGCCCCACGAAACGATCCGGCCAAGCGGCTTCAAGTTGCGCTTCTCGGCATCGTCAAGAGACATCACGACCATGGCCGCGCCGCCGTCGACGATCCCGCTGGCGTTACCGGCGGTCACCGTCCCGTTCTTGCCGAAGGCGGGCTTCAGCTTGCGCAGGCTGTCCATTGTCGTCTCGGGACGGCGATGGTCGTCCTCGGTGAACATCTCGCCGGTGGGCTCGCCGCGGCGATTGCGCAACGCAACCGGCGTGAGCTCTTCCTGCAGGCGCCCGGCTTTGTAGGCTTCGTCGGCGCCCTTCTGCGAGCGCAGTGCGAACTCATCCTGCATTTCGCGAGTGATGCCCTGCTGCTCGGCGTAGAGCTCGGCAGTGTTCGCCATATAAAGGTTGCAGTAGCTGTCGAGCAGCGCAACCATCAGCGAATCTTCCAGCTTGCCTTCGCCCAGTCCAACGCCCCACCGCATTCCGCGAATGACGTGCGGGGCTTGCGACATCGATTCCATGCCGCCAGCGAGCACGGTCTTGGCCTCGCCAAGCTGGATCATCTGCGCCGCGGTCACGACGGACTGCATTCCCGATCCGCACAGGCGATTGACGGTGAGCGCGGGCACCTCGATGGGCACGCCTGCCTTCAACATGACATGGCGCGCGCCGTAGATGGCGTCACCCGAAGTCTGCTGCGCATTGCCCATCACGCAATGATCGATCTCAGTGGGCTCGACGCCGGAGCGCTTCATGGCCTCGACCGATGCGACCGCTGCCAGTTCCTGAGCCGTGAAATCCCGTAGCTTCCCGCAGTAGCGCCCCATGGGCGTGCGAGCGCCGTTAACAATAGCGATATCGATTGAGTTCGGCATATGTATATGGAAAGAAAATCAAGGTCTGTGGAAACTAATCAGTTTATCAGCCGCCGAAGAAGGGCGGCAAACGCGAGAGGGGTTCTAGTGTCGCGATTTGTGGCTGCCAGGCACGAGTAATTTCTTTGCTTCGTGGCACATCACGGAGCGCTTTGTATCAGGGCTCGCCTTCTAGCCGTGCCGAACAGAGCTAACAAAAAGAACAGGGCTTTAGCCCCTGCACGCGCATTCCTCCGGGGGCTGAAGCCCAAGCCTATGGATGACTCGGGTGCGGCACGGCTGAAGACGCGCCCTGATACAGACCGTGGCAGCCGCATCTAAATCCGGCGCTGCACGCTACTTCTCGTCCGTTTGCGGACAAAGAATACCGGATTCGGACGCGTGCTGCGGCTGAGGCTCGCGCTGGAAGGGCATATCCCCGCTGTTTCCAACGATTTGTACAATCCCGCCGATGGCCCCTGACGTGTACCTCTTGCCTGCGGAGCCAGCTCTTTTGGAGGGATTGATGAGTAACCTATGGCAGGATCTTCGCTTCGCGATTCGCCAATTGCGTAAGAATCCTGGGTTTGCCATCACCACAACTTTGACGCTGGCGGTCGGCATCGGCGCTACCACGGCCATCTTTAGTCTGATTAACGCGGTTGTGCTACGTCCGCTGCCGTTCCCTGAGCCCGAGCGGCTGATGTCGGCGATGCTGCTGCAAAACTCCGCCGGCACGTCCAACATTCACGAGAGCCTCAGCTATCCCGATTTCTTCGACTGGCGAACGCAGAATCATTCCTTTGAGGCCGTGGCCAGCTACCACGGCGACAACCGCACGTTGACCGGCGCCGGAACTCCGCGGCAACTGGAGTCGCAGACCGTTTCGTCCGAGTTTCTCCGCGTGCTGGGCATCAACCCGCTGCTCGGCCGAAGTTTCGTCGCCGACGACGAAAAGCCGGGAACGCATGTCGCGATGCTAAGCCATGAAACTTGGCAATCAGTTTTTGGCGCCGATCCGAGCATCGTCGGCCGCGCAATCACGCTGGACAACAACCGCTACACCGTAGTCGGCGTCATGCCGGAGGGATTCCAGTTCCCCCTCCAGAATCCTGTGCCAGCGCTTTGGACGACGCTGGCCGATGACGCAACCGACAAAGACCCCATCACCGCGCAACGTGGAGCGCACATGGTGTTTCTGGTCGGCCGGTTGAAACCAGGCGTCAGCATCGCGCAGGCGACCGCGGACCTCCGCCTCATCGCGCAAAATCTGGCTGCCCAGTATCCCGCTTCCAACAAGCAGTTCAACAGCGCAACCGTGGTTCCGCAACTGGAGGAACTGGTGGGCGACACGCGTCCGGCTTTACATGTGCTGTTTGCCGCCGTGGTGTTTGTGCTGCTGATCGCCTGCGCCAATGTGGCAGGATTGATGTTGACGCGCGCCGCGCGCCGCCGGCCGGAGATGGCGGTGCGTTCGGCCATGGGCGCCACCCGCTTCGAGATCATGCGGCAGGTCCTGGTGGAGTCGATTGTGCTGTCGCTGTGCGGCGGCGCGTTTGGCGTGGCCCTATCGGTCATCCTGCTGCGGACGACATTGCGCTTTGTGCCTCGGAACCTGCCGCGCCTCGACCAGATTGCCATGGATGGCAGGGTACTGCTGTTTGCCGCGCTCGCCTCGATTCTGACCGGTGTGTTGTTTGGCACGCTGCCGGCGTGGCGAATGTCGCGGCTCGACCCTGCGCTCGCGCTGCGCGAAGGCACGCGCAGCGTCACCAGCGGGCGCGGACAACATCGCCTCAACAGCGTTCTGGTCATCCTGGAAACGGCGATCAGCCTGGTCCTGCTGGTTGGCGCAGGATTGTTGATTCGCAGCTTCATGCAGGTGTTGAATGTCGATCCTGGCTTCAATCCGCACCATGTTCTGACCGCCAGCTTGAACCTCCCGGAAAATCAGTATCCCGATCTTAAGAAAGCTCAGTTCTACGATGAACTGCTGCCCCGGCTGGCCGCGCTACCCGGTGTGAAATCGGTGTCCGGCGGCTACCCTTTGCCGCTATCGCGCAATAATGTCAGCATCAGCTTCACCATCGAGGGCCTGCCAGTGAACAAAGGCGAGGAACCTGCCGCGCCGGTCAGCATTGTCACTCCCGATTTCTTCCGCACGCTCGATATACCGCTGCTCTCGGGTCGCGCCTTTTTGCCGACGGACGATTCCAAATCGCCTGCGGTGGTCATCGTCAATCAGGCTTTCGCGCGTAAATACTTCCCCGGCGAAGATCCTGTCGGCAGGCGGATTAAACCCGGCTTGGGCGATGGCGTAACCAACGAGGTTGTCCGCGAAATCGTAGGGGTGGTGGGCGATGTGAAGCGTAAGGGCATCACCGCCGCCATGCCGGCACAATATTATCTGCCCTTTAAGCAGGCTCTCATCCTTGACCCGTCGATCATTATTCGCACTGACGGAGACCCGCTCAGCCTGATCGGCCCCCTGCGCGATCAATTGGCCCAGGTCGATGGCAACATTCCGCTGTACCACATCAGCACGCTGGACGAGTCCGTCTTACTCTCGGCGGCGCAGCCGCGCTTCCAGACTGTCCTGATCACATTCTTCGCGGTGATGGCGCTGCTGCTGGCCGCGATCGGACTTTACGCCGTGTTGTCGTATATGGTGGCGCAGCGGACGCTGGAGATCGGACTGCGCCTGGCGCTGGGCGCTCAGCGCGAGGACGTGCTTGGCCTCGTTCTTCGGCGGGGGCTGATACTGGCTGGGACCGGTCTTGCAATCGGGATTCTTGCTTCTCTGTTGCTGACGCAGTTTATGGCGGGGATGTTGTATGGGGTAAAGCAGTTCGATCCGCTGACATTTGTGGGCGTCAGCGCGGTCCTGCTGCTGGTGTCCGCGGCGGCAAGCAGCCTGCCCGCGTTTCGCGCCGCGCGGCTGGATCCGATGCGCACGCTGCGCGAACAGTAGGGTGGAAGAGTACGGCTTTAGCCGTGCCGAAAGCTCGCGTCACAAAAGGGGCTTTAGCCCCGGTTAACCGCGGCTGAAGCCGCTTGGAGATCGCGACCTGCTCGCCGGACTAAAGCCCGGCTCTTCCACCGTCTGTCGGGGAAATACAAGGGGGACTAGCATGGCAAAGCTGGAACGTATTCGTCAGGAAGCGCCGGCCTCGTTTGGGCCGGACGACATTGCACGGCAGGCTGAACAGGGATGGAAGCTGGTCGCCTTGGAATGGGAGCGCGAACTGCCCGAAACCGAAAGCGCCGCTCCAGCGCCTGAAGAAGTGCCCTTTGGACTGCAGGTCGCCAAAGACGAGCCGCGTCTGGAAGAGAATCCCAGCGAGCAGGAAGTGCTCTTTCTGATGATGGAGTTGACCGTCCAGGACGGTCCTTACACCGCGATCGCGGAAGAGCTCAACCACCGCGGTTATCGCACCCGTCAGGGAATGAAGTGGACACCGATCTCCGTCTTCCAGATGTTGCCGCGGCTAATCGAAGTGGGGCCGCGCATCTTCGCCACTCAGCAATGGCAGGAGCGCAGGGCGCGGCTGGCGAGGCTGGGCACCGGCTAGACGCGTCCTAAGCCTTGGGTCAGACCGCGATAAAGCCCCAACGCAAAGCAATTATTACTATCGCATTCTTGCCTCCTTGGGTTATGCTTTTCCGCACAAAAGGAGGCGTACATGAAAAGCCTGTTTTTCCTGATGTTGCTGGCTGTAACCCTACTCGCGGCCTTACCCGCTGCAGCCCAAAACGCCTTTACTCCCGACCAGATCAAATGGGGAGCTGTGCCGCCGTTTATCCCGGCGGGCGCCCAACTCGCGGTGCTGGAGGGCGACCCGATGGCTGCAAGCGGAGATTACACAATTCGGCTCATGATGCCGGATGGCTATCGCATTCCGCCGCATTGGCATCCCAAGCGCGAAAACGTTACGGTAATCTCCGGAACCTTGAAGGTCGGCATGGGAGACAGCTTCGACGCGGCCAAGATGATGAGCTTCCCGGCAGGTAGCTTTGCCTATCTCGACCCCAGCATGCATCACTACGCCATGGCTAGCGGGGCAACCGTCGTTCAAATCCACGGGATGTCGCCGGTGGAGTTCGTATACGTGAATCCCAACGACGACCCGAGCAAGAAGAAGTAAAGCTTCGCCCGACGTATTGGTGCCGGGTGGAGCACGCCTTCCAGGCGTGCAGAACCGCGACGCAACGATTGGAGTGCGCTTTAGCGCCTGAGGTAATGTGTTCTTTACCTCAGTGGCTAAAGCCAGTTCCTTTTCCAAGTTGTAACTGCACCGCTGAAGCGGCGCTCCACCCTACATTACACAAGAATTTGAGCTGCTCTGGTCTTGACTTGTTGAACCGCACAGACTTCGGAACTGCTGTCTGCGCCGCTGACGCCTCGTTCCCTTGCCCCATCATCCCAGGCTGGGAACAGCGGAATGATTATTGTGGTTGCTGCCGCGGTGCCTTGTTGTTGACATTGCAGCGGACATGCACGTGTAGGTGGCTGGGAACACCGCCATCGTCGGTCACCTCGACGATCGGTATGTCCAAGTTGTCGATTCGCATTGAGGACTGGCGCAATTTGTCGGCGAGGACTTGCAGCTTCACATTGCTGGCCGCCATTCGGGAGGCAAGGGCAGCGTTGATGCGCTGGTCAAGGTCGGAAGGCAGATTCATTTCCAGGGCCATCGGACCGAGGCTGGCTTGTTCCGCAGCGTGCGTCATGTTTTGCTGCATTCGCATGGCGTCGCGGCGAGCGCGATCGGCGTCCCGAATCGCCTGCGCCGTGGCACATTGGGCGACAGCCGAATTCTGCCGGGCCATCTGCTCCTCGATCGTCGTCTCCATGTTTGCCAACGGGACGTTCATCTCGGCCAGCAACTGCGCCTCTTCCGGATAGCGCGGACGCAGATGAGTGCGAATCTTCGCCAGGGCGCGGCTAGCGCAATTCGGTTCGTGCGTCGAGTGGGCCATCGCTCCAGAATGTCGAGCGTGTATCACCGACATCTGCTGCAAGGCACGGAAGCCGTGGGACGTCGCCGCGAAAGCCGTAATCATGGCCAAGGCCGCAACCAGGTATCTGCGCTCCATACTGCCTCCTGACCCTTCGGACGTGAGAGCAACCAAACCGTTAGGAGATTTGGGATTAACTGCACAGGCTCTGGGTCTAACTTGTGAGATACACGTCAAAGGCCATTGCGCATCGGCTGTAAGTTATTGCTCCGTAAGTGCATAGCAACGGCGCGGGCGTTATCCGGCGGGCGCGGATGTCCGGATTCAGAAGGGATTGTCCGCCGCTGGACACGCTGGTGACTTCGACCGGGGCGAACCTGTTTCGCAGGGGCTGAAGCCCTCCTCTTTTACTGCGTGTTGCTCGGCACGACTCAAGTCGCGCCCTGATACGAACCGGTCCAATTCAGCATGTCGTGAGATCACTTCTTGCGAAAAGCGAAGAGCGAAAGGCGAAGAGCGAACACAGCGAAGACTAGTCCGCCGCCCGCACCACTGCAGTCTTCAGCTTGACCGCAATGTCGATGAACGCCAGCGCAGCGCGGCTCAGGGCCTTGTCCTTGCGGAAGACCAGCGCCAGCTCGCGCTGGATGCTGGCGTCGGCGAGCGTCACCGCAGCCAACGCCTTGGCCTGTAAATCCTCGACGACGTTGGAGCGCGGAATGAATCCGACTCCCACCGAGACGGCGACGAAGCGCTTCATCAGCTCGCTGGAGTCTAGTTCCATCGACACCGTCGGCTTCAGGCGGCGTTCGTGGAAGAGTTCCTCCAGTGCGTCGCGTGTGCGCCCGACCTTGGGCAACAGCAGGGGATACTCCACCACTTCGGCGACCGTGGCTTTTTCGCGCCCGGCCAGCGGATGATCGGGCGGTGTGATCACCACCAGTTCATCGCGGTGAATCGGGACGACGGTGAGCCGCTTATCGTTCACCGGCATGGAGACCACACCGAAATCGCAGGAGTTCTCGACGATGGCCTCCAGGATTTTGTTGTGCTCCAGCCGTTTGATCCCAACTCCCACATTGGGGTACTGACGTTTGAATTCGGCGAAGACCTCGGGAAGGATGTGCAGACAGGTACCTTCATTGGCGGCGACAACGATTTCGCCGCGCGGGATGCGGTGCATCTCGGCCAGCGCAATAAGCACTACCCTGCGCCCCTCCAACGTGTCTTCGGCATATTTCTGGAAAACCTTGCCGGCGGCGGTGATGGCGACCTTGCCGCCGCTGCGGTCCAGCAGCTTGGCGCCGACCTCTTCTTCCAGAGCGCGGATTTGCGACGAGATCGCCGGCTGGGTACGGAAACGCCGTTCGGCGGCACGCGAGAAGCTGCTCAGCCGCGCGACTTCCAGAAACGTTTCCAGTTGATCGAAGTCCATAAAGCAGTAATTAGCAACTAGCAACTAGCCATTAGCTTTCGGCTTTCGGCTCTCAGCTCTTAGCTCGAGGCTCGCAGCTCTTCGCCCCTAATCGTACCGCATCTTGCGCATTGTGCTGTGATACGATTCCATCACCTGCCCTAATAGTGATGCCGCGTCGCTGAAGATGCCTTCTTGGCTTGAAGCGGCGCCACTGCTGGACACGCAAGAATCGCTTTTATGCGTCCTTCCCATATTCGCGTTTTCATCCTGGTATTAGTGTCGCTCGCGTTTCTCGGTTGGGCCATCCCGACGGCGGCCAATTTCGTCATCGAGTACAACTGGTGGAAAGAGGTCGCGCAGGTCAACACCTGGGTCAGCATGCTGTGGTACAGCATTGCCCCCACGGCCGTGGGCGCGCTGCTGGCCTTCATCGCCTTGTACACCGCTCATGCGCGCGGCTTGCATTTCGCCGGCATCCGTCAACGCGATTACCCCTTTTACTCGCGACTGGTGCCTGTCGGCTTGGCCGTGATCGCGCTGTTGTTCGCGTCCAGCTCGATTGACTTCTGGACCGTGATGCGATTTTTTGGGTCGCGGGGTCTGGCAGCGCCTCACGACGCCTGGCAGGACAAAGTTTTCTCGCACGCCTTGCCGTTCTACCTCTTCGATCTGCCTTTCTATTCGGACCTGCTGGGATTCGTGTTCGTGTTGGCGATTCTGTCTGCCGTGCTGTTCTGGGTGACAGCCCGGGGATGGCAGTTGGTCGAACGAGTCAAATACGGCCGGCTGATGGATGGGCCTTCCAGAGATATCAGCCTGGGAAGTTATCTGCGGCTGCCCGGCGCTACACGCGCGCCGTTCGTTCGCGTGATGGCAGTGATTTTGTTGCTCGGTTTTGCCGGCTGGGTTTACCTGGGCAATTATGAGTTGCTGTTCAAATCCCACGCCTTCATGACCGGCGCCGATTACGTAGACGAAAAGATAACTCTGCCTTTGCGCTGGCTGCTTATTATTTCCGCCTTCGCGGCGCTGCCGCTGGTCTGGCTGTCGAAATTCAAGCAGGCCGTCGTTCTGGTGTTGTCGTGTTTCATTCTTCAGGCGGCGTTGCCTGCTATCGTTCGCGCCGTCTACGTGCGACCGAATGAAATCTCGATCGAGCGGCCCTACATTGAGCGTCATATTCAGGCGACCACCGCTGCCTTTAGTCTTAACCGCAACGCCACCGAACAACCTTTTACGCCGTCTGGTCAGGGCGTGGTCGATCCCGTCCAGGACGCAACCCTGCTGGCCAATGCCCGGCTGTGGGACCTTCGCGCATACAACGCAACCATCACGCAGATTCAGGCGCTGCGCCCGTACTACACTTTCCCCGATACTGACGTCGACCGCTACTTCGTCAATGGCCGCATCAAGCAGGTGCTGCTGTCGCCGCGCGAAATTGATGTCAGCCAGTTGTCGGCCGAGGCGAGTGAGAGCTGGATCAATCCTCATTTCATCTACACCCACGGCTTTGGCGTGGTGGTCGCCGAGGTCAACAAAATTACGCCCGATGGCCTGCCCGTCCTGCTCATCAAGAACGCTCCTCCGGAGATCAAGTCGCCGGCGTTTCAGCTCACGCGGCCGGAGATTTACTTTGGCGAGAGGACTCAGGACCCAGTCTTCGTTCACACGGCGCGCGAGGAGTTCGACTACCCGTCCGGCGATCAGAACAAGTATTCGACGTACCAGGGCACAGGTGGATTCCCGGTTGGCTCATTTCTCCTGAAGGTTGCCGCCGCGATTTCGCAGGGCGAGCCCAACATTGTTTTCACCGGCTATCTGACCGGCCAAAGCCGCATGATGATTTATCGCGACGTGACAGCCAGATTGGAGCACCTGGCTGGCTTCCTGCACTGGGACAAAGACCCTTACCTGGTGATTACCGATGACGGCCGGCTGGTCTGGATGGTGGATGGTTACACAACTTCTCTCTCTCACCCGTATTCGGCAGTGCTGCCTGTAGCCGGAGTTGACGAAGGCGCAAATTACATTCGCAATGCGGTAAAAGCTACGGTGGATGCCTACACGGGGAAGATTTCCCTATATGTATTCGATCCCAGCGACCCGATCATCCAGGCTTACGAGAACTTGTTCCCCAAGTTATTCCAGCCTGCGTCAGAAATGCCCGCCGATCTGCGCAAGCATGCACGCTATCCGGAGGCTCTTTTTCAGACGCAAGCCGAAGCCTATCGCATCTTCCACATGCGCGATCCGCAGGTGTTCTATAACAAGGAAGACATTTGGGAGATTGCGCGCGATCTGTTCAGCCAGTCCGGACAACCAGAACCGGTAACGCCGACTTACGTTGTGGCCACCTTGCCCGGAGAGAAAAACCCCGAGTACCTGCTGATTCTGCCGTTCACTCCGCGTGGCAAGGACAATTTGATCGGATGGATGGCCGGTCGATGCGATGGCGACCAACTGGGAAAGCTAGTCTTCTATCAACTCCCTAAGCAGCAGTTGATGTACGGGCCAATGCAAATTGAATCGCGCATTGACCAGGACCAGAACATCTCGAAGGACCTGACGCTGTGGAACCAGCAGGGCTCGCGCGTGCTGCGCGGAAACATAATCGCTCTGCCTGTGACGGGCGGATTTCTTTACCTGGAGTCGATTTACATCCAGGCAACTGAAGCTCGCATGCCGCAGCTCAAGAAAGTGGTGCTGGCTATGGGCGACCGGTTGATCTATCGCGACACCTTCGATGAAGCCTTAGCCGATCTGACCTCAGCACCGATGCCAGCAGCAGTTGCGCTGGCTGCCACTACCGTCGCTGCGCCCAGCGAGAAGAACGCATCTTCATTGGCGGGGCGCCTTCACCAGCTTCGGGATCAGGCCGAACAGCTGGCACAAGAACTAGAGAAGCTGGAGAAGGAAACCGTCAAGAAGTAGAACTTGCTCGGGTAGTGGTTCGGGTAGTGGTTCGGGTAGAGCGGCGCTTTAGCGCCGCGTCAGCGGCCAACAAAAGCAGCGGCCTTTAGGCCCCGAGGTACTTTCCGTGATGTCATGAGAAGCGCTCCTATAGCGGATTGTATGGATGTACCGCCGTGGCTAAAGCCAGGTATTTCGGGCTGGCCTGAAGGCCAGCACTACCCGGGCTAACCGAGCGTGCTGACCAGCAACTCCACGGGATGAATCACCTCGCGCCCCATGCCTGCCCATAACTGTTCATGGCACGAAGTCCCGCTGGCGACGAGTGTGCGCGGGCCGCCTTCTTGCTCCGCAACGCGCACCTGCGCAAACAGGTCTTCGCCAACGGCCATGCTCAGCTCGTAATACTCGCGCTTGTATCCGAAGCTTCCGGCCATGCCGCAACATTCCACCGACGACGTGACCACGTCGAAGCCGCACGAGCGCAGAACCTCGATCGTCTGCCATGCCGCGTCGCAGCTTCGCTGCTGGCAATGGGAGTGGTAGAAGACTCGGGTGCCGTGCGGGGATTTGCTGGCGCGGAAAATCTGCGACAGATCTGTGCCGTGTTCTTTTGCGATGGACAATAGCGCCTGCAACGGTTCCATGAAGCTGGCGCGCGCAAATTTCTCCCATGTCCCGGCATCCAACAGATGCTCATAGTCGGAGCGGAACATGGCGAGCACGCTGGGCTCGAGGACGCAAATAACTCTTCCCTTCTCGAGATGAGGCAGCAGCAACTGCGCCAGAGCGCTCGCCTGTCGCCGTGCGGTTGCAATCATTCCTTGCGAAATGGCCGCGCGTCCATCGGGCGACGAAGGACTCAACTCGACGTTGATGCCTACTTCGCGCAAGACACGCATCGCCGCCATGCCTCGTTCCGGCGAACCATAGTTGGTGAACACGTCGGCGAACATCAGCACGTCAGCCGAGGCGGACTTGGCCGCGCGGGGCCGATTGTCCGCATGTTCGTCGCGATATAACTGTTCCCAAGTCTTTGGCGGAAACGGCGGAAGCTTGCGGCGGCGATCGAGTCCGACAACACTCTCCATCAGACCACGTACGAGTGGCAGACGCGTGACCGCATTCGCCATCGCGGGAAAGCGTGCAGCTTCGCCGGCCATGACATGGTAGTTGGCGAAGAACTGCTTTTGCAGCGGAGCGACTCGGTCTTCCGACGCGCTGCCCGTCATGGCTCCGAAGGCCGACTTCGCAGCTGACGACGGCTGTTCGACATTCATGCGCTGCCGCAGATTCTCGTTGAGCCAGGGAATGTCGATGCGCACGGGACACTGCGTCACGCAGCGCGAGCAGCCAGTACAGAGTTCGCTGAAGCGTGCATTCATCAGCGTGCCCGTGCCTGCTTCCCACGAGCCGCCGATTCCGCCGGAGTAAGTTTCACCGCCGAAGGCGTGGCCACCTACGGTTTCGAAGTTGGCGCAGCAATTCATACACGCGCTGCAGCGGATGCAGTACAGCGCCTCATGCAAAATTGGATCTTCGCGCATGCGGCTGCGGCCGTTGTCGATCAGCACCAAATGGAACTCGCGCGGCTTCGCCGCTTTGCCGGGAGCGGCGAACGACGGGGCCTTCAGCGGCGGGTGCAGGATGCTGACGTACGAGGTCAGCGGCTGTCCGGTGCCGCTGCGCGGCAGCAGTTCGATGAATGTCCCGAAATCGGTGCGCGAAGGCACGACCTTCTCGATGCCGGCTAGGGCGATGTGCAATGGCGGCAGCGTCATGGTCATGCGAATGTTGCCTTCGCTCTCCACCAACATCAGCGAACCGCTGTCGGCGGCAATGAGGTTTGCGCCCGAGATGCCGGCATCGGCGGCAATGAACTGCTGGCGCAGCTTCTCGCGCGCGAATACCGTCAGTTCCTCGCCGGTATCCAGCGGCAGATCGGTATTGAACTTGCGCTTGAACAGCGCCGTGATACGCTCGCGCGAGTAGTGCAGCGCTGGCGCGATGATGTGCGACGGCTGCTCGTCGGCCACTTGCAGAATGAATTCGGCCAGGTCGGTTTCGGCGACGGTGATGCCGGCTGCTTCGAGCGCGTGGTTCAGCTTAATTTCTTCCGAAGTGATGCTCTTGCCCTTCACTACCAGCTTGGCTTCGTGGCGCAGTAGGACATCGCGAATGTACTGGTCGGCGTCGGCAGCCGTCTTCGCCAAGTAAAAATGGCCGCCGTTGGCACGGACGCTGGCTTCGAGCTGCTCCAGCAGCCGGGGCAAGTTGGCGATGGCATCTTCCTTGATCTGGCGGGCGCGGTCCTTGAGTTCGTTGTAGTCGGGGAGCAGCGCGGTGGCAGCGTAGCGATTGCGGTTGAAGGTCTGGGTGTTGCGGCGGACGGCTGGGCTCTGCACGCTCAGCGTCATGCGGATGGCATCGAGCAGAGCTTTCTTGTCGCTCTT
>JBEKTC010000095.1:0-13387 GCA_049516475.1 Candidatus Korobacteraceae bacterium
GCGCTGCCAACGTGAATGTAGGACTGGACAATTCCGGTGGCCTGCACCAGTTCGGCGGGCGCGGCACCGGCCGATACCAGTCGGGCATGCAGGCTGGGACCCAGCAGGCCGTAGAGAATCGAGGAGCTCAGGGCCAGTCCCAAGGCGAAGCCGAACTGTCCAAAGAAGGTTCGCGACGACCCTAGCGCACCGACGAGATCAGGAGGCGACTTGCTGACGAAAAGCCGTGCCGCCGGGGTCTGCGCAAACATCAATCCAACCCCTGCCAACATCAGCGGCGCAAGAAAGAAAAGATACGGCGTTGACGCCGAAGCAAAGCCCATGAAGACAATGGAAGCCGCTACCGCAAAGAGCCCGACGGGAATCAGAATACGGTTGGCCACTCCACGCGCCAGCAGCGAGCCAACCCAGGAAGCACCAAGAATACTCGCCACGCTGAAGGGCATCAGACAGAAACTCACCTTGAACGGCGAGTAGCGGTACAAATACTGCCACAACAAGGACAATTGCAAAACCAGGATGGCGTTTCCGAGATTGAAGGCGATACCGGTCACGCCGGCCACGGCCATTTCCGGATCGGCGAACAGCCGGATAGGAAACGCAGGGCGTTGCAGTCGCAGCTCGTAAATCGCGAACGCTAGCAACACCAAGATTCCAACGCCCAGAGGAATAAGAACTCGCGAGCTGCTCCATCCAGCCGAAGCTGAATTGCTTACGCCGTAGAGCGCGCTCACCAGGCCGACAGCAACCAGCACCAGACCAATCGTGTCGAATGGGCCTGCATCGTCGGCCTTTGCCTCCGGCACTCGGAACATGCAATAGAAGAACGCCAGTATGGCAATCGCGCCCGGCAGCAGGTAAGCGATGCGCCAGCCGACTCCTGCCAGATATCCTCCGAACAGTCCCAGCACAACGACTCCGACGGTCTGGAGCGCGAGCCATTGGGCTACGGCCCGCGACAGTTGGGCCTCCTGTGGCGCCACCGCTCGTAACAAAGCGAACGCCAAGCCGAAAGAGGCTGCGTAGCCGACTCCCGCTAAAACGCGCCCTAACGTGAACATCGCCGTGTTGCGGGCCAGGGCGGTCACCACGGAAGCAACGGCGGCGAGCAGCAGACCACCGAGCATGATTTTCTTTCGCCCCAAACGGTCGCCCAGGCTTCCCGTGGCAAGAATGCTGGCGGCGATGCAGAGTGTTCCAATGCTCGCCACCAGAGACCGCTGGTCACCTGTCATTCCTAATTGGTTGGCGGCGCCGACGAAGGCGATGTTGTGCACGGAAGGATCAACCGACATTGCAAGCGAAGCGGCAGCCAGGGCAAACACTGCACCCTGCGCGCTCACCGCGGGTGTCTCGGCCAAGACATCGGCGACGACAGGCGGAGTAGCGGTGATGCTCATTGAGCACTCCGTTCTGCAGGTCAGATTCCCGGGCGCAACGGCGAGACGATGAAGTGGCGCTTGCCGCTTCCGAAATCCGGCCAGTCGAAAATCATGCTCTCACCCCGCATGCGCGCAACAAAGGCCGCCTATCACACTTCAGTGTGACAGTGCCTGCCATTGCGATGTCCTGGCAATACAAATCTGTAGTCATCGGTCGTCATCTACAAACACACCGGGGTGATAGCGGTCACCGAATGCACGGCCTGGCAAAGATACGCTCTTCACCAGAGACGCCTCATAAATGCTTTGTATCAGGGCGCGGCTTTATAGCCGTGCCGTATGCGGATTCTGAATGATTTGGGCTTTAGCCCCTGAGAGCCCTGATTTTGCAGGGGCTGAAGCCCTGATCCTCGGTGTGCTTGTGCCGGCACGACTAAGGATCGCGTCCTGATACAACCCCGGAACGATTTATGAGATGACCTCTGGTTTTCCGAGGAGGCGATCGACTATGTGTGTGAATCCCGTAACTGAACACTTCGGATCGACGGTGTCAGCCGCCCCGCTGGTCATCTACACGGCCAAGAAAATCGTCACCATGGAGCGCGCCAACCCGGACGCAACTGCGGTCGCGGTCTCTGGCAAGCAGATTCTGCTCGCTGGATCGTTGGAAGAAATCAAACAGTTCCTCGGCGACAAACCCTACCTCGTGGATGACACGTTCGCCACGAAGGTGATCATGCCGGGATTCATCGATCAGCATCTTCATCCCTTGCTCGGCGCCTTGACGCTCGCGGTCGAGGTGATTGCGCCGGAAGACTGGGTGGTGCCCGGCAGGATATGGAAGAAAGCCACGAATCAGGAGCAGTTTCTGGGCCGGCTTAAGGATGCAAACGCTGGCTTAGTCGATCCTAAAGAGTGGCTCTTCACCTGGGGATATCACCAGTATTTCCACGGGCCGCTTGAGCGGAAGACGCTGGACTCAATTAGCGCGACCCGACCCATTGCGGTGTGGCACCGTTCCTGCCATGAGTTCTACCTGAACACGTTTGCCCTGAACACCCTCGGCATTAGCGAAGATTCGATCAAAGGCAAAGGTAAGTGGAGCGAGCAAACCGATTGGCCCAAAGGCCACTTCTACGAGGGCGGCTTGAACCTGATCGTGGCACAGCTCCTGCCGAAGCTGGCCACTCCGGAGCGCTTCAGCTTTGGCCTGAAGCAGATGGTGAAGATGCTGCACCACAACGGGGTCACCGCGTTCAACGAGCCGGGCGCTCTGGTCACACCGCAGATCTTCAAGCTCTATCAGGAAATCCTGGGAGCCGAGGGCACGCCTTTCTACAGCTTCTTCATTGCGGATGGGCGCAGCATTGTTGACAAGTATGGTTTAGAAGGCGCGTTGGCGGAAACTGAGAAGACCATTGCCCTGGCGCCGCCGGGGAACGGCAAGCTCCAGTTCTTTGAAAAACAAATCAAGCTGTTTGCCGACGGCGCCATCGTCTCGCAGCTTATGCAGATGAAAGACGGCTACACCGACGGGCACCACGGCGAATGGATGATCCCGCCGGAGGAACTTGCGCGGCGAGCGACCTTCTACTGGAATGCCGGCTATCAGATCCACACTCACGTCAACGGCGACGAGGGACTCGAAGTTGTCTTGAATATTCTGGAAAAGCTCATGCGCGATTCTCCGCGACCTGACGCTCGCAGCGTCATTGTGCACTTTGCGAACTCGACGGAGGAACAAATCGCGCGCATCGCCAGGTTGGGCGCCATTGTCAGCGCGAACCCGTATTACCCTGTCGGATTTGCCGACAAGTACAGCGAGGTTGGGCTGGGACCGGAGCGTGCCAATTCGATGGTGCGCAGCGCCTCGGTCGTCAATCGCGACATCCCCTACTCTTTTCATTCTGACTTGCCTATGGGTCCGGCAGCGCCGCTTTACCTGGCCTGGTGCGGCATTAACCGGATTACGAACGAGGGTCATATCGCGGGGCCTGAGCAGCGTATCCCGGTCGACGCTGGCCTGCGCGCCATCACCATTGAGGCTGCTTATTCGTGGCGGCGTGAGAATACCCTGGGCAGCATCGCTCCCGGCAAGATCGCCAACTTCACGGTCCTTGAGCAGGATCCCTACGCCGTTGCCCCGGAAGACCTGAAAGACATTCCAATTTGGGGCACCGTGTTCGAAGGACAATTGTTCCCCATTCACGAAAGCGCGCACCCCGATGCAAGTCACGATGAGGTTGAGAACGTTGCGGTGTGCGCTGCTCCTTAGAGCCGCTAAGAAAAAGGTTGCCGGGTTCCAGCGCTCTTCTCGTTAGAGCGACCGCAGGAAATCGATGATCTCCTGCTACTCCTCAGTACGCAGCCTGTCGAAATCCTTATCGGCCTCGCTGCCATGCTCTTGTGATCTCTGATGGCCTCCACCAGATTACCCGTGCGTCCGTCATGGAGGAAGAATACGCACTGTCCGACGCCCCACAGGGGAGCGGTTCGGAACTCGTCGGGACCGGCGCCGCCTTGCGTGATGCCGTCGGACGCGGTCGCCACGCTTACATCTCGCGATAATTGAGCAGCCCTGCGCCAATCAGCACCAGGCAAATCGGCCAGATCCACGAGGGAATCTTGCGGTCTGCCGGAGGCAGGCGCAACTCCAGCCAGCGCGCCCATCCGGCAAACACCGCGAGCAGTCCCATGGTTACGTGGGACAACTCCACCAGCAGATTTTCCTTCACATTGGTGATGGCATGGGAGTGGGTCAGCAATACTGCTCCGCCAGCAGCGCACATAAGAGGGAAGATGAGCGCCATGCGATCGTTTTCCCGGCGGCGCTTGCGGACTCTTAATTCGAATATTGCAAAGGCAATGCATACCAGCGCGGCCAGCCGGTGTTGAAATGCCTCAGGATTGGCCCAGCACTCCCAGAAGCCCTTCCAGCCTACCGGCCAGCACTCGGTATCGGCCTGGACGAAGATGAAAATGGCAATGCCGACCAGCAGCAGCGGCCAGTATTCCGCCCAGTTTGCCTTCCCGGTGCGGGCTAGCAGCGCCAGCAATCCCATGGCAAGCACGACTAACCCCATCCAGTGATGGTTCGACTCCGACTCCATCGCCCAGGCGATCGTCTGTGCCGTGAGCCGTTGGCCGTCGGTGTTGTAGGCAACCGGAATCTTATTCGGGAGCTCGCTGACGGTAGCGCCCTGTCCGGGAGCGGAGATGCCTGCCTCCGTCACCTGCCGGTACGTGAGCCGAGGCAAGGTCGGCCTCATCCGCTGAATGATCTGGTGGAATGTGACCGTGTCGTTGGGTTGGTCAACCGCGGGCGGTTGCGAGGTGAGCGAGGCCGCCGTCAAAATCACAGTGATCCCTATTCCAACTTCGGCTTCGATGAGCCGGCGCAAGCGGGGCATCACCCGACCTTTGCTGGTGTTGCGCAGCAGCAGGAAGTTGATGCCGCCCAGCAGCATCAGCACAGCCAGCATCAACACCTTCGCGGTTACCATCACGCCGTAGGCCGTCCCCAAAACAGCGCGCCACGAAGCGACATATAGAATGCTCATGCCCAGACCGCTGAGCACAATCGCGCCGACACTGACGAGCGCCATGCGCGAGAAGCGCTCGGTTATGTACCACCGCGCCTCCTCTTCTCTATCGCGGAATAACGCCAGCACCAGGAATGGCAGCCCGCCGATCCAAAACGCGGTAGCCGCTTCGTGGATCGTGGTCAAGGTAATCAGCAGCGGACGCCCGTCAAGGCGTGAAGCGGCGTGGTTCGTCATGACCGACGCGCCCAGTACCGTCATCGCCAGCACCGGTAGCAACCAGTGTGCGAACTTCCAGCCCGGGTGCGCCAGCAACCAGGTCGCCACTGCCGCCACCAGCACAATAGTTCCCGAGATAAAGAAGTTTGCGCCGATCACTGCGCGGAAGCCGATCTCTGCCGTGGTCATCAACACAGCTGAGTTCACGTACAGGTACAGCACCTGCATGACGATCAGCCCGATTGTGCTGAAGCGCAGCAGCGTCCACGAACTGGATCGCATCTTCTGGAAAGAATCGGGATTTCCCGGCACGGCGCGCGCGATCCATAGAAGGAACACGACGCCGCCCAGCAACAACGATTGGAATACGAGCGTCCCGGCCCGGAGGATTACGGACAAGAATCCGAAGAGATCAACTAGTTGCTGCATGCCATTGCACTAGCTCACCGTGAAACGGAACTTCGCAACTGCCCATGTGGCCGTCAGAGACGAGCGCCTCGGTGCGCGCATTGTGAGGGAGGGTGATCTCCACGTCAGGGCCGTTCACCGTGTAGCTTGCGCGCTGGACAACAGAAATCACTTTGCATTCCCCCAAGTTAATGGATAACAGCAAAATACGATTCAGAGGACTTGGTTGTATCAAGAGAATACGCGCAGGCGAGCGCCGGCTCAAGGCGGAGCTTCGGCTTCCCGTCCGAGATATAATTTTGCAAAGTGTAAGCTAGGCTATGTGACCCTAAGGAAGCTCTGTTTAAGTCGGCTCCTCGAAGGGGACGGCCTTCAGGCCGTGCGTGAGAACTAAGTTTTATCTTCGGCGGTGGAGTATGACTCACGAAAAAAGAACCCCGAAGGGGTGGCAGCGCAGCTAGCCCAGGACGGAGCGTAGCGGAGTCCTGGGTAGGGTGGAAAAAAGTAACCGAGTCCCGTAGGGACGGCACGGTTCTCACGTGCACACTTCAGGCCGTCCGCAAATGCCGCAATATCAATGCGGCTTTACAGGCCGCTGAAAAAGTCGGAACAGCAGATTCCTCGCGGGCTGAAGCCCGCTCGGAATGACAAAAAAAAGGGCTTATCGGCACGACTGAAGTCGTGCCCTGACACAAAGCAATCCCAAAGCGACTTTTTCCGCAGCCTGCTTAGCCGCTGAGGGACTTCGCCCTGACTTGATCAGGATTTCCCTAAGAGCGCGACCGAATCATCCACTATGCCTGATCATTTGAGCTATGCCATTCTCGGACGAGGCCGGTGGTCGGAAAAGATCCAAAAAGTGCTCGCAGGCCATGGGCGTCGAAGCGTCAGCATCGGAGCCACCCGGGCGGCGTTAGACGAAGACGAGGCTGCCTACCGTGCGCGCTTGACCTCCGCGATGATGGCGACTGACGCCCACATAGCATGGCTGTGCCTGCCTCCCGGGCCCCATATTCCGTTGATCGTGGAGGCCGCCATCCTTGCGGGCCTTCACGTGGTAGTGGAAAAGCCCTGGCTGACTCCTTCTGCTGAGACCACACGGCTGTTCGAGATGGCGCAGAATGCGGGCCGCCTGGTTGCAGTTCACTACGAGTATTGCTTTTGCCGCGAGGTTGAGAGCTGGCGAAGCCAACTCCAGGGAGGCGCCGGTCTGCAGTTCTGCGGTCGCTTTACCGTTGACCGCCCTGATCGTCTTGGAATTCCTGCGGCCGAAAACTTGGGCTCGCATCTCCTTGCAATTTGGCAATATGCCGTGCCACACGCTCAGGTGGCTCAGATTCATTGCGGTTATGAGCTACCAAACGAGCGGCGGGTGTGGTTGGAGCGAGAGGGAAAGGTAACCAACGCGATCGACTTCCTGTCAAACGAGCCGGTGATCCAGCGATTCATCGATCGATTCGAGTCGGCTTTGCACGGACCAGACTTCCCGCTGGACCTGAACTTTGCTGCCCGCGTCGCCGCAGCGCTGTCTGAATTGAAAGCACCGCAAAGCGCAAAAGCACAGGGCTGGAACAGTTCCTAAGGTGGATTGAAAGGTGAAGGCGTAAGCGGCGTAAGTGCTTGAAAGATCTGGAGCGGGAGACGGGATTTGAACCCGCGACTTCGACCTTGGCAAGGTCGCACTCTACCACTGAGTTACTCCCGCTCGTGGAAGATAGATTATAGCGAATGCCGGAACAGGCGGGCAAATCAGGTGCGGTAGAGCGAACCTTCAGGTTCGCGTCCCACGGACCTTTTCCGTCGTTGGATCGAAGGACACAATGCGGAGCATTGCGTCCTTCGACAAATCTCAGAAAACTGCCTTGACGCGGCGCTGAAAGCCTGCCCTGAGCGCAGTCGAAGGGCGCCGCTCTACCCGTTCAGGGTACCCCGCCGTGGCCGGTCGCGTTCTCTGCATTGACGTGCGACGTGATCTCATTGCGCACGTCCCACAGCGCTCGATAAAGCGGGAACTCCATGCGCTGCTTCAGCACTTCAACCGGCGTGCCCATAGTTCCAACCACGCCCCCGCCAATGATTCGCTGCGCCAGCTTCAGATGCGCATAGCGGAAGAGCTGGATCTGCTCGTCGTAATCGAGCAGCTCTTCGGCAATCTCGTGCAGCTCGAAAAACTCCTGGTGCCGCCGATACAGCTCCTCCAATGTCAGGCCGGCTTTGCTCACCTGCTCGAAGAACGCCTCGCCCAGCCGCGGCGCAATGTGCAGCAGCGCGAGAAATCCCGGCGAATCCAAGCCGCTGCCGTGTCCCAAGCCCGCGCGAATGATGTGGTACTCGTAAGGCGTGATGGTTTCCAGCAGCGCCAGCATGCGCAGCGGATGTACGAGCATCTTGTTGGCACGCCGCAGCAGCCGCGCGGCGTTCTTGTAATCGCCTTCCAGAATGCAGTGCCGCGCCCGATCCAGCTCCCACGCCGCGCCCTTCATCAGAAGCTCCGAGGCCTGATGCGTCACCTGGAACGTCAGCTCATCCGGATGAAGCATCTCATCCGCCGGCTTCTGCAGCGCCAGCAACTCATCGGTGCGCAAATAGCGCTCGTAGTCGGAAGCGCCCTTGCCCGGCAGGATTGGCGTGCGCATGTCTTCAGTCATGAGCGTGGCTCCATTGCGGATCTTTCTCCGGCGGCACAATCGAGCCGTCCCGCATGTGAATGATGCGATCGCCGTAGGTGGCGGCCTCGGGATTGTGCGTGATCATCAGCACGGTCTGTCCCAATTCCTGATTGGACCGACGCAGCATCTTCAACACGATTTCCGAATTCTCCGAGTCGAGGTTGCCGGTGGGCTCATCGGCCAGCACGATAGCGGGCTGGTTCACCAGGGCGCGGGCCAGCGCCACGCGTTGCTGCTCGCCGCCGCTCATCTCCGAAGGCCGATGCTCCAGACGCTGATCGATTCCCAGCAGCCCGGTGATGCGCTCGATGTGCTCGCGGTCGGTGTCGGCGTGGTGGCCCGAGATGTCGCGCGCGATTTCGATATTGCCTTCCGCCGTCAATGTGGGCAGCAGATTGAACTTCTGGAAGACGAAGCCGATCTTCGAGCGACGCAGGCGCGTGCGACCGGCGTCCGACATGGCTGTGAAGTCGACGCCATCGATCATCACTCGGCCAGAGTCCGCATGGGTCAGACCGCCGAGAATGTAAAACAGCGTCGATTTGCCGCTGCCCGACGGGCCGACAATGGTAACGAATTCGCCCTTTTCGATTTGCAACGATATGCCGCGCAAAGCCTGCACGTCCACTTTGCCGATGCGGTAGGTCTTGCGAACGTTCTCAGCTTCAATCATCCATGCCATGCGAATCTTCGATATTACACGAAATGGGAGGGTAGTTATGGGTAGAGCGAGCCTTTAGGCGGCGCGTTGGGTGGAGCACGCCTTCAAGGCGTGCAGAAACCGCACAATCTCGGGAAGCCGCTGAGGTTAGATCGTGCAGAAGTTACCTCAGCGGCTTAAAGCCGAACCCATTCCGCCCGGCAGGCCTGAAGGCGTGCTCCACCCGGGTAGGCCTCTACTGCAATTCCCCAAAGACCCCACGCCACTTGCTTAACACTCCTCAACCTGCGCATTTCGCGTTACAACTTACTCGTGCCGAAAACATCCTCGGAGACGAAACACGCGCAACTGGTCGCCCGGGCTGCCGACTGGCTGCGCCATCGGTATGGATGCGGCATCGTCCTCTCCGAGCAGTACTGCGTCACCGGCGAAGTTCCCGACGTGATCGGATGGAAGGCGTCCTGCCAGTCCGTGCTCGTCGAGTGCAAAGCCTCGCGCGGCGATTTCCTGGCCGACGCGAGCAAGCCATTTCGCCTGCATCCTGAGGACGGCCTGGGCAGCAGGCGTTTGTACTGTGCGCCTTCGGGCATGATCGCGCGCGAGGAGTTGCCGAAGCATTGGGGTCTGCTGGAGTGTAAGGGCCGAGAGGTTGAGCTTGTCGTGAAGCCGGGCAGAGTCGACTTGCGAAGTCAGATAGGAATGACGAAGGAGATGAACTTGCTGCTGGCCAGCCTGCGGCGGGTGGAAGTACGCATTGAGCCGCAAACCATTACCGAATTTCTGAAGTGGAAGAACCGCATGGCGGAATACAACGGGGGACGATTGCCGGAAGGAATTGCAGCGCGGGAAGAGGAGCCAAACGCATACGTGTCGCCACAGAGTTTTTCGGGATAGCGCAGTCCTGAACACCGACTCGAAACGAGATAGAATACGAGTGCAATCGGAAATCGGAGGTTGGTGGTTTCTGAGGTCTTGCCGATGGACTGGTTTTCTTGGGCGGGAAATCTAGCCAGTATCGCGGGCCTGATTGTGACGGCTTTTGCAGTCTATTATGCGAAGACAGCGCGCCAGGCAGCCCGAGACGCGACGAAGGCGGTGCGGAAGGCGAATGCAAGCGAAGTGCTCGATAGAATAGGACACACATCCAACCTCTTGCAGGGATGCGTAGAAAACGACCAGAGAGAAGAAGCGATTGTGAGGGCCAGGGACCTAATCTCCGACGTCAGTCGGTACAAACTTCGGTATGATCGTTTCCTGGATACTGGCAGCCAGGCGCGACTCAATGAGGCGAGGGCACAGATCGGCATTATTTCGCGGCTCCTTGCGACGAAGGGCATACCGACGACGTCTGCCGGGAAAAACCGCCTTTTGAGAACCTGTCACGAGAACGTGGTGACCGTACTTAACGAAGAATCGGCTAAGATTATCGCCGCCATCGAGAAGGAAAACGAGTGATGACAAACCTGGACGAACTGCCGCAGCGCTATGATGCAGTCATTGACAAATTGCTTGACAAGAGTGAAGCCGGTTCCGTGCCCTGGAAGCCTACTGCCGCTGAGGACACGTTCATAGCGGCGATAGAAGGTGGTTTTACTTTTGAAGTCGGCAGGTGTGAGGACGCCGGCTTTGAATTCAGGATGAAGGATAACGACGACAGAAAGATCGTCGACCTACGGACCTCCGGTGGCCTCGGCTGGAGAACAGAAGGCGACCAATATTCCGATAAGATCGGGCGTCTGTTCGAAGTCGCGCGGGGACAGGCCCTGGAAGTGGATAGGAAGCTGGCGGCTGCCGAATCCTTGCTCGACAGAGTTTAAGACGCCGAGTCTCTGGGCAGTCCGGCGCCGTCCCCGGAGCTGGCTGCAACGGCGGAGTGAACTGTTTAGCTTCTCACCAACTCTTCCATCTCTTTTTCGCCAATCACCGCGACGCCCAGCTCGCGGGCCTTGTCCAGCTTCGAGCCGGCCTCTTCGCCGGCGACTATGTAGTCCGTTTTCTTGCTGACCGACCCAGCTACTTTGCCGCCCGCATCTTCGATGAGCTTCTTGGCTTCGTCGCGCGAATAGCGCGGCAGCGTCCCAGTCAATACGAATGTCTTGCCGGCAAGGGCCGTCCCGCGCTGTTTCTTCTGGCCGGGCATTTTTAGCTTAGCTTCGTCTTTCAGCCGCTTTACCAGGGCAACATTTTTCGGTTCGTCGAAGAACTCGCGAATCGCTGCCGACACGCGCGGCCCGATTTCGTTTACTTCTTGCAGCTCGTCTTCGCTGGCCTTCATCAGCGCATCCATCGAGCCGAAGGCTTCTGCCAGAAATTGCGCCGTCCGCTCGCCGACAAAGCGAATCCCCAGCCCGTAAATGACGCGCTCCAGCGGCAGCTTTTTGGAATTCTCGATTTCGCTGAGAATGTTCTCTGCCGACTTCTTGCCCATGCGTTCGAGCGTGAGCAGCTTCTCTTCAGTCAGGTTGTAGATGTCGGCGACGTCTTTCACCATGCCGGTCTCGACCAGCTGATTGACCAGCGCGTCGCCCATGCCTTCGATGTTCATCACGCCGCGCGAAGCGAAGTGGCGAATCGTCTCGCGCAGCTTGGCCGGGCAGTTCGCGTTGACGCAGCGATGGTCGGCTTCGCCTTCGGCGCGCACGACGTGGCCGCCGCAAACCGGACAGCGCTCCGGCATGTGAAATTTCTTGTGGCCGCGCGGCTTGTCCTCCAGCACCTTCACGACTTTGGGAATCACGTCGCCGCCGCGCTCTACTTGCACCCAATCGCCGATGCGGACGCCCAGGCGGTCGATTTCGTCCATGTTGTGCAGCGTGGCGCGGGTCACGGTTGTGCCGCCGATCGGGACGGGCTTCAGCCACGCGACGGGCGTCAGCTTGCCGGTGCGGCCCACTTGCGGGACGATGTCCTCGATCTGCGTCTCAGCCGAGTGCGCGGCGTATTTGAAGGCGATGGCCCAACGCGGCGCTTTGCCGGTGAAGCCGAGTTCCTGCTGAAGCGCGATGCGATCGACTTTTACCACGATGCCGTCGGTTTCGTAGGGGAGCGAGTCGCGCTCGGCTTCCCACTCGGAGATGAACTTCCATACCTCATCAATGCTGTGCACCAGGCGGTGATTGGGATTGACTTTGAAGCCGGCGGTTTCGAGCGCCTTGAGCGCGGCGGAATGGCGATCGAAGATGGTGTGGCCGTCGACGAGCAGGCCATAGGCAAAGAAATCCAGGCGACGCGAGGCCGTAATCCGCGGATCAAGTTGGCGGACGGTGCCGCCGGTGGCGTTCCGCGGGTTGGCGAATTTGGGAAGGCCCTTCTGTTCCTGCTCGTCGTTCATGCGAGTAAAAGACGCGGTGGGAATCAGCAGTTCGCCGCGCACTTCGAAGGCGGGCGGCAGGCCTGCTTCCTTCAGATGCCTGGGCGAGATGTTGAGGGGAATGCTGCGGATGGTACGAACGTTCGCGGTGACGTCCTCGCCTTCGGTGCCGTTGCCGCGGGTGATGCCCAGCGACAGTTGGCCGGAGTCAAAGCGCAAGGCCATCGACATGCCGTCAAGCTTCAACTCACAGACGTAATCGACCTTTGTCACTCCTGTGAGGTCGTGGATGCGGCGCTCCCAGTCGCGGAGTTCGGCCTCGCTGGTCGTTTTGGCGAGCGAGAGCATGGGAGTGGAATGCCGCACGCTGGCGAACTGGCCGCTCACCTGTCCGCCGACGCGTTGGGTGGGAGAGTCGGGGGTAATCAGTTCGGGATGCCTGGATTCCAGCTCGATCAGCTCGTCCATCAGGCGATCGAATTCGGCGTCGCTGATCTCGGGCGAGTCGAGCACGTAATAGCGATGCTCGTGATAGCGGATCTTGTCGCGCAGGGCGTCGATGCGGCGCTGGAGGTTCTTGCCGGAGGGCATAGAGACATTATGCAGTGGCTAGTGGTCGGTGGCTAGTGGCTCCGATACGCTTGCCAAGAGCTAACGGGTAAGCTAAAATCAACTAAGGGGTAAGCTAAAATGGGATACACGTGGTACAAGGATAAGGAGGATTGAAAATGAAGGGTAAGAACACTAAAACTGACGAGGAGCTTCGGGCGCTAATACGGAGCTATGCTCAGTATTCGCCCGCACAGATGCGTAAGGATCAGGCGAGAGCGGAAAAGATGCTCCAGCAGTTGAAGAGCTACGACGTGTGGGTGGCCGGTATGAGCGCAAAGGAGCGCGCGGAAATAGATCAGCATCTCGCTGACTCGACACTGTTCGGCGGAACCCTAAGGGGATTCTATGATCAGTTTGTGAACGAACTGGAGGAAATCCGGCGCCATGGTTCCCCCACTACCTACGTCTTCCCAAGGGCCGCTGGCCGAACGGGTGGCAAGGCGAGCGCGCGCAGTCTTACGCCACAACAGCGAATCGAGCGTGCTCGCAAAGCAGGAAAAGCGCGACAGGCTAAGGCGAGAGGGTAGGCAGTCAAATTGAGACGGCAAAACAGATGCTGACACGTAGCGACCATTGAAGCGGCT
>JBEKTC010000096.1:0-13325 GCA_049516475.1 Candidatus Korobacteraceae bacterium
CATGCTACAGCGGCTTTTTGGCTTGATCGGAAGTTTCCTGCTGGTCGCAGCGCTTGCCGGGTGCGGAACTCCTGGCGCGCCGTCGTTGCCGTCGCTCAACTTACCGGTGCCGGTGACCGATCTGACAGCTTCGCGCCGCGGCAACCGGGTCGATCTGGAGTGGACCCAGCCGCGCAAAACCACGGACCGCACCAACATCAAACACAATCCCATCACCCGCATCTGCCGCCATGAGGGCATGACGCTGATGGCCCAATGCGCGGTCGTGGCCGAGGTAACGCCACCCACGCCCAAGCCGGCGGAAAAGCAGAAGAACGAGGCTCCGCCAGGAGCGGTACACATTCACTACGTCGACATCCTGCCGCCTCAATTGGGGCAGGACAGTCCGGCCGAGTTCGTGATGTATGGCGTGGAAGAGGTGAATGCGCACGGCCGCAGCGCCGGAATATCGAATCAGGTGCCGATTCCCGTGGTTCCAACGATCGCCGCGCCCGACCAGGTAACGGCTGAGGTGAGTGCCGACGGCGTGCGGATCGCATGGTCCGGGCCCGCGCCGCCTACGCCACCGGCCGGAGTCACGTATCGCTATCGCATCATGCGCCGGCCCATAGGCGCTCCGGCTTACGTCGCGCTGGATGATGTCGAGCCGGCGGCCAAGGGTTCGTATCTCGATAAAACCTTTGCCTGGGAGCAAAAGTACGAGTATCGCATTACGACATTGAGTCAGGTCAATGCGAATGCCGTGAATGCCGCGGTCGAGGGCGACGATTCCCCGTCAGCCGAGGTCTTCACCCGCGACATCTATCCGCCGGCGCAACCGGCGGGACTGCAGGCGGTCTTCTCCAGCGTCGGACAGAAGCCGTTCATCGACCTGACTTGGGCGCCGAACATGGAGAGTGACCTCGCGGGCTACAACATCTTCCGATGGTTGAAGGGCGGCCAGCCGCAGAAACTGAATACGCAGTTGGTGCAGGTTTCGTCCTACCGCGACGAGAATGTAGAAGCAGGTAAGACGTATTTCTATACCGTTTCGGCGGTGGACCTGCGCGGCAACGAGAGCCCGCGTTCCGTCGAGGCGCGCGAGACGGTCCCGAGCAAGTAAGACGTGGGAACTCGGGCCGGAATGTTCACCACGGAGGCACAGAGGACACGGAGAAAGAAAAAGGAAATCGACTCCGTGCTCTCTTCGTCGGAGCTTGCCCTAAGCAAGGTCTAAGGGCGGTGATTTCCTTGGTATCGCAAACAATTAGGCGTTACGACGACAAAGGAGTTTGCTGTGCGCTACTGCCGTTTTCACTATGGGGATGCTACACGCTACGGGCTGATTGAAGATGTGTCGGGCAAGGAAATCATTACCCGAACGCTGACCAAGGCTCCGCAATCGTTTTCCGAGTTCGAGCGGGCGGAAAACAGCGATGTGCAGTTGAGTGCTGTTCGCCTGCTGGCACCGGCGGAACCGGGAAAGATCGTGTGCATCGGCCGCAACTATCGCGAACACGCCAAGGAGCTGGATCATCCTATCCCAACCGAGCCGCTGTTTTTCCTGAAGCCGCCGTCCTCGTTGATTGGACCTGACGACGAGATCCGCCGGCCGGCAGAACTCTCGCAGCGCGTGGATTATGAGGGCGAGTTGGCCGTGGTGATCGGCAAGCGCTGTTACTGCTTGCGCGAGAGCGACGATGTGAAGCCCTACATTGTGGGATATACCTGCCTGAACGACGTTACCGCTCGCGATCTGCAGAATAAGGATGGGCAGTGGACGCGGGCCAAGGGCTTCGACACGTTCTGTCCTGTGGGCCCGATGGTAGCCGAGGGCCTGGATCCGTGGAAAGGCGTCCGCGTGCAAAGCCGGGTCAACGGCGAGCTTCGACAGAATGGGACGACCGCCGATTTTCTCTTTCCGCTCGACGTACTGGTTCGCTTCATAAGCCAGGTGATGACACTGGAGCCGGGAGATGTCATCGCCACTGGGACGCCTGCGGGCGTGGGCCCGGTGAAGGCCGGAGATGTGGTGGAGGTGACGGTGGAAGGCGTGGGCACGCTGCGCAATCCAGTGGTCGACCGGGGATAGAACGGCAAGAGTCCCGCCCTAGCTAAAGGAGCGGAAAAAAGCAGGTCCCTCGACTCCGCTTCGCTCCGCTCGGGATGACAGAAGTGGATGGCAATTATAGAGGGAAGATTTTCTTGTTCCCTTCCGCATCCGATCCGGCTATCTTCGTATCAAACCTCACAACGGCTCCCATGAACTCGTACCGGCTGTATCCCATTCTCGCCTTCGGCGCCACGGCGGCCATCATCGGCTACGCCTTGCTCTCACGCAAAAACAAGAAGCCGGCCGAGGACCTGGAACGGGGGCGCCGGAGCGATCTGGCCCGCGGCGGCCGCATCATCGATGGCAACGTCATCGACGTTCTGGAGTTGGAGGATGATGTCACCGGGCAACAGATGGTCCTGCTGGTCTATACCTACGATGTGGCGGGCGTGACCTACGAAGCCTCGCAGGACGTGACCCACTTGCGGCAGTTCATCGATCTTTACTCCTGCCGGCTTGGCCTGCCGGCCTCGGTCAAATATGACCCGCACAACCCCGGCGACTCGATCGTCATTTCCGAAACCTGGTCTGGTTTGCGGAAGCCGACGATTGTCTTGCCCCAGCCGACAGTAGCAAAGTCCGTGAACCTGAACGTACCTTTTCGGCCGTCAATCGTCTCATCCTTGACAAATTCGTAACAAACGCCGGGACAGCGGCATTGTTACAATAAGACATATGCACAATCTGCCCCTTCCGCTCGCGGCATTTCTGGCGGGCATCTTATCTTTCCTTTCGCCATGCGTACTTCCGCTGGTGCCAGGGTATGTGTCGCTGATCTCGGGAGCCACGGTGGAGGACCTGCAAGCGCCGGAGCGCCGGATGTTGCGCACCGTGATGTTGCACTCCGTCACCTTTGTCCTGGGATTCAGCGTGGTCTTCATTGCGTTGGGAGCGGTGGCCACCGGCGTGGGGCAGTTGGTCAATGAGTATCACTCGCTGTTGTCCAAGATCGCCGGCATCATTGTGATTGTGTTTGGCCTGCACCTGACCGGCATTCTAAAAATCAAAGCCCTCTATGCCGACAAGCGGATGCATGATGTCAAGGGCGGCTCCAGTGCGGTGGGCTCTTTCGCCGTGGGTTTTGCCTTTGCCTTCGGATGGACGCCCTGCATCGGTCCTATCCTGGCGACAATCCTGGTGCTGGCCGGGGCACAACAGACCGTGTTGAAGGGCATTATCCTGTTGGCGGTATATTCCCTGGGCCTGGCGGTGCCGTTTCTGCTTACTTCATTGGGAGTCGACAGATTTCTGGCGTTCTACAGCCGTTTCCGCAGGCATTTGCACACCGTGGAGGTCTGCAGCGGTATACTGCTAATCGCCATCGGAGTATTGATCTTCTTGAACAACTTGCGATTGCTCTCCGGCTACTTGTCCTTCCTGAACCGGTTCGCATTGTAGGGGTGTGGTTGTGAAACGAAATGCGTTGGTCTTTGTTGCCCTGTTTGTGGCGATCCTGGCGATGCTGGCCAGCGGGAAATACCTGGATCGCACTCGCAAGCACGGGGCTATTACACTGGTGGGCAATGTCCAGGGCGTGCCCGCGCCGGATTTCACTCTGCTCGCGCTGGATGGAAGCAGCGTCAAGCTATCGGATTTTCGCGGCAAAGCCGTGCTGCTGAACTTCTGGGCGACGTGGTGCCCGCCCTGTAAGGTTGAAATGCCCTGGTTCGAGGACTTGCAAAAGCAGTATGGCAAGGATGGTTTGGTAGTCCTGGGCGTGGCTATGGACGATTCCGAGCCTGCCACGATCGCGAAGTTCGCCAGCGAGCTGGGAGTGAACTACCAAGTGTTGCTAGGAACCGACAAGGTCTCCGACGACTACGGCGACGTGCAGTACTTGCCGACGACCTTCTATATCGGACGTGACGGGGCCATCGTAGACAAGATGACTGGCCTGCTCGATCGCAAGGACATCGAGCAGGCAGTTAAGAAAACTCTGAATACGAATTACAGGTCCAGCAGCGTCCCGCAAAACCAGGCCAAAGCGGAAGCGAAAGCGGTAGCGGTGAAAGAGGTTGCCGCCAAGGATGCAAATCGATGAGGCGGACGACTGCTCTTGTGGCAGCGGCACTTTTGCTTGCGGGCTGGGCACTGGCGCAAGGTTTCGGCGATAAGCCGCCGGTCATCCTGGCTCCCGTGGGTAACGTGCAAGTAAAGGCCGGCGCCAGCGAAGAAGTCAGCCTGGACTTCAGAATCGGCTCCGAATTCCACATCAATTCCCACACGCCCAAGTCTCCCTTGCTGATACCGACAGCGCTGAAGCTGACTGCGCCGGAGCAGGTGACCGTGGCCGATGTGAAGTATCCTGCCGGTCAGGACATGACCTTCGCGTTCTCACCCGACGAGAAGCTGAGCGTTTATAGCGGCGACTTTAGTATTAGTACTTTGCTGAAGACGCCGGCCAACGCCTCAGCGGGAACCTATCTCGTGAAGGGCGAGCTGCGCTTTCAGGCGTGCGATCACAGCGCCTGCTATCCTCCGCGAAGCATTCCCGTGCAGTTCCAAGTCACAGTGGGGAAGTAATCCGGCTGGCAGGTGTGAAGAGCTAGGCCTTACGAAATCCTGATCAAGTTAAAGCGAAGTCCCTCAGCGGCGAAAACCGCATTGATATTGGAGCATTTACGGACGGTCTGAAAGGCCGTCCCCTTCGAGGAGCCGACTCAATCAGAGCTTCCCTTGCGATCGCGCTGAGGTAATTTTCGCCGCGGCGCGGAGAGAATGCCTAGAACCTCTTGCAGCCCTTGCCGGACTTTCTTCAGCTTGTCGGCGGAATTCTGTTTGGGAAAGGGCAGACCCGACTGCTGACGCGCCGTCTTGGATTCATCCTTCAATTGCTGGCGCGCGCCGGCGATGGTATAGCCTTCGTCGTAAAGCAGCTTCTTGATGCGGAGCACGCTTTCCACGTCACGCTGGCGATACATTCGCTGACCCGTGCTGCTCTTCACCGGCTTGAGCTGCGGAAACTCGGTCTCCCAGAAGCGCAACACATAAGCCGGCAGCCGGCAAAGGCGCGAAACCTCACCGATCCGAAAGTAGAGCTTGTCCGGAATCACCGGATCGGAGGCGGGGCTCTTCTTGCGCCGTGTCTTCTTGTCAGCCATTCAACCTTAGTTGCGAGTTTCGAGTTTCAGGTTTCGAGCAAAGGGCCCATTCAGTTTACGCGTCTGAAACCTTGTAGCACGAAGCGACAGCCAGAACAACCGAATCCCGATAGCTCGCGCTCACCAAGTAACCAGGAGACCAATCGTTGGGCACTTGTTGTAAGAAGCAAACAATTACCGGCCATGGCGCTAGTTTCAGGTTCTCTGCGCGGTGCCATACACCGCTTTCTCTGGCCAGAGCTGCGCGGTCTGGTAACGGTCTACGGTAGGGGCGGCAACCCGATCTGCGCCACGAGCTTCTGGAAGGACGGATGGTTGTGGAGAGAAACCAGGGCTTCGTCCGCACGTAACGACAAGAGAAAAGAATCGTGCTTCTGGTAAGAATCCTGAAGATACCGGAGCGCCTCTTCGTTTTGTCCCAAACGAGCAGATGTCCGGGCGACGAAGTAAGGTGAAAGTTGTCCTTCAGCGTAGAACTTCTGCTGCATCTGCAGAATGTTTTGCAACATTTCCGGTCCACCGCCCGCCTTGAAGCCTTGCTCGGCCGAGCGCACGATGGCCACTTCCTGTGTATCCTGTGACAACCTGGCCGCCTCCGCCGCCTCAGCCAGATAATTCGAATAGTCACGCTTACTCAGATAGATGTAGGAAAGATATTTGTGAGTGGAGAAGAAGGCCGGTTGACTGGCTTCGATCTGTTTCAGCAGAGCGGTGGCCTCATCCAGTCGATTCATATGGAAGAGAACCAGGGCCTTGTCGGCCAAGATCGCGGTCGAGGCTGGGTCCAATTCTTGCGCGCGCTCGATCTCTTTTAGGGCCTCGGGAAGGCGTCCAAGCACCATCAGGTAGGTTGCGTACCAGTGGTGCGCCGCGACGTAGCTGGGATTGCGTTCGATGGCGCGACGGAACTCATGCTCCGCTCCCGTAATGTCCCAATTCCAATTGAACATGACGAAGGCCAGCGAGGCGTGAGCTTCAGCAGAAGAATCGTCGAGTTCCACCGCTTTCTTTGCCGCCGCCAGGGCACGAGGGAAGGCCTCTTCGGACGGCATGGCGGCAAACTCGCGCAGGAGATTATAGCAATCGGCCAATCCAACATAAGGCTGAGCATAGTTAGGATCGCGGACGATCGCCTGAGTGAAAAAGTCGAGCGCCTTGGTGAGGTCCGCCGGAGTTCTCCGGTTCCAGAAGTACCGTCCCTTTAAGTAAAGCGCTTGCGCCGCGGGATCCACTGGGTGAGCGTCCGCCGTCCTTGCTGGCAATCCGGCTGAAGACCGTTCGTCAACCGCCGCCAAGACATGTCGCCGATGGGAGATGACAACTACTAGCCCCGTCCCAAACACCAGCAACAGCGCCCCCGCAACCACGGCTCGCCATGGTCCTCGAGAGTTGACGGGCGGGGCGGCAACATCGTTAGCCATGTTCCGTGCAGCGGTCGGCTCAGTTACTTGCGAATTGGCGTTAGGGTCGAGGCTGGCATCAGGCGAACCTGAATTGCTGGGTCCCGCACCTTCTGCGGAAGGATCCAGGGAATGCATCCAGCGGGAAAGCTCGCCGGTAAATGCGAAGACCCTGGCTCGAGCGCCTCCGGGCAGGCGGTGGACAGGCAGAGACCGTTCCTTCTCCCAACGTTTGACCGTACGTTCATCCCGGTCGAAGAAGGCCGCAATCTCTTTCCACGAATCGAGCCGCTGATTCGGAGTTTTTACCTCATGGACGGTTGACATGGCAGCAGTGTCTCAAATGTCCCTTGATGTCCCTTGATGTCCCTTGCCCGAAAGGGATTGGAAGTGGTCAAGTATAAGCTACGTTGTAGCAGATCCGCCAGAGACTTGTGCTCTTAGTTCCTGGGGCGAATCAAAGAGCAATCACTTCCGTGTTGGCCATTCGATGCTCGTCAGTGGGGACAGCTAGCGCTTGAAAGTGACGCAGATTTCGGCACAGCGGTGCCAGCGAAGACCTTGATCTCAAACGCTGTCCTCAGGTTATCCCACGCACCAGGAACATTGGAATAGGAGTCCAAAAACATGCGACGTCTCTACTGGTTTGTTGTTGTAACCATCTTAGTTGCGGCGAGTCTGCCGGCCGCCGCCCAGACTCTCATTGCCACAGTGCCGGTGGGACAAGTCCCCAACTATCCGATCTTCAACCCGGTAACCAATAAAATCTACATCGAGAATATTTGCGGCACCGACCCCACATGCAGTAGCCCCGGCAGTATCACCGTGATCGATGGGGCCACCGATGAAACCACCAACATACCGATCGGCAACAACCCCCAGTTCATGGTAATGAACACCGCGACGAACAAGCTGTACGCGACCAACCGTGCTGATGGGACGGTGTCGGTCATCGATGGAGCGACGAACCTGGTAATCAAAACACTTACCGTCGGCGCACACCCTGTGGGTGCGGACGCAAATCCGCTGACCAATCGAATCTACATTGCCAATTACGGAAATAGACTGGGGAATACAGTCAGCGTAATTAACGGAAGCACGGATCAAGTGATTGACACGATTACCGTGCAGTACGGGCCGATCCTAGCTGCCGTTGATCCAGTAACCAACAAAATCTACGTGGTCAACCGGTGCTCCACTGACCCGCACGATTGCGTTACCGACGGAAGCGGAGTCAACGGTTCCTTGAGCGTGATCGACGGGACCAACAACACAGTGACGAATACGGTCGCTCTTGAGCAACTGCCCAGCGCCATCCTTTTGAACACCGTCACCAATAAGATCTATGTTGGAAATTCTTGCGGTACCGATCCTAGCTGCATCGCCAACGGTAATGCGAACACCATTGGCACAATTACTGTTGTTGACGGCGCCACCCTAACCACCAGCACCGTCACTGCTGGAAAGGGCACCACTGGAATGGCCGTAAATCCGGTAGCCAACGAGATCTACATGACCAACAGCACTGACAATACGGTGACCTTCATCAACGGTGTGACCCTCAACACCACCACGCTCGCTGTAGGTACGGCCCCTGCCGACGTCGAGGTCAATCCCGACACCTACAAGATTTACGTCACCAACAACGGCAGCAACACTCTTACCACCATCGACGGTGTATCGCATGGGGAAAACACGCTCGGCGTCGGCGGCGGACCCGCCTCGGCTGTCGTGAATCCGGTCACGAACCGGATTTACGTCATCAACACCAACGACAACACGGTTTCGGTGGTGGCCGGCGCTTCTTCCGACGCCGCGCAATTCGTGCCCGTCACTCCGTGCCGGGTGGTGGACACGCGCAATCCTAACGGCCCGTTCGGCGGGCCGCCGCTCACCGGCGGCAGCTATCGCAGCTTTGTTCTGCCCATGGGAAACTGCAACCTCCCCGCGACCGCAGCCGGATATTCGCTGAACGTAACCTTGGTTCCGCCTTCCAATCATCCCATTGCCTACCTGACCATCTGGCCCACCGGAGAATTGCAACCGCTGGTGTCCACCATGAACTCGCTGGATGGCCGCATCAAAGCCAACGCCGCCATCGTTCCCGCGGGCTCGGTGGGCTCGGTTGACGTCTATGTCAGCAACACCACCAACGTCATCCTCGACGTCAATGGCTACTTTACGCCGCCCGCCTCCAATACCTATCAGTTCTATCCGCTGACCCCTTGCCGCATCGTAGACACCCGTGGCGGCGACGGAGGGATACTGCAGGCGGGAATCGAACGCGACTATACGATTCCGGGAACTTGCGGTGTTCCCAGCAGCGCGACGGCTTACTCGTTCAATGTCACGGTGCTTCCGTCCGCTGGCGGTTTGGATTATCTGACCGTGTGGCCCGAGGGTGAGCCGCGACCCGGCGTCTCTACGCTTAACGACAACACCGGTACGATCGTGGCGAATGCAGCCATCGTGCCTGCGGGCAGCGGCGTGACCGCCTTCTACGCCCACAGCAACAGCACCAACCTCCTCTTGGATGTCAATGGCTACTTCGCGCCGGCGGGAACCGGTGGGCTGTCAATGTATCCGCAGGCGCCCTGCCGCGTGCTCGACACCCGCCAGAACAACGGGCCGCCCTTCATGGGCGAGAAAACTGTAAGTGTTGAGGACAGCGCCTGCGCTCCGCCCAGTAACGCGGCGGCCTACATCTTCAACGCAACGGTTGTGCCGCCGGGCCCCATGCTTTTCCTGAGCTTGTGGCCAGACGGCGAGCTGCTACCCACAGTCTCGACGCTGAATGCCGAGGATGGCTCTATCACCTCGAACATGGCGATCGTGCCAACCACCAACGGTTCCATCGACGCCTACGCAGCCGGACTGACGCATCTGATCCTCGACATCTCCGGCTACTTCGCTCCATAGCACGCTATATCTCATCGGCATCATTCCATCCTGCTCGCGACGAAAGGCGAACAGGGTGGGATGAGCGGTGATTCGGTGTATCCTCTATGGCCATCGGTCAGCAGAGGAAGCAATCATGGCTACTGCGAAGAAGGGCGCCATCCCGGACGAAAAGCTTGAGCTCTACAATCGGCTCATCGCCACCAATCCCAAGATCGAACGCAAGGGCGCGACGCACCCGTACACATCCCTCAACGGTCACATGTTCACCCTGTTGAATCCGCCAGGGCGCTTGGCGATCCGATTGTCCGAAGGTGAGCGTGAAAAGTTCCTGAAGAAGTACAAGACCACGCTTTTCGAGGCTTACGGAGCCGTCATGCAGGAGTTCGTGGCCGTACCTGATAGCCTGCTGCCTAAGACGAAGGAACTGGCCAAATATCTTGATCTCAGCTATGAATACGTCAAGACGCTGAAGCCGAAGCCGACGAAGAAATCCTGATGCCTGATGGCTTTTGTTGCCGTGCGCCGACAGGAAAGCGGAATCTCAGGGAACTCCTGCTCGCTCCTTTGCGTTTAACTGTGTTGTAATCCTTCATTGCTTTCCAGGGGACCCGGCGAGCGCCCTCTTTGCGCTCGACGAGTTGAAAAGGAGCCGTCTGCGTGAATCGTCTTCGTCTGTGCATTTTCCTGCTTGCCATCTCGCCCGCCATCGCATTTTCCCAAACCACGCCGCAAAACGAGTCCGGCAAGTTTCGGCTGCACAAATTCGAGCAGCCCATCGGCGAGGAGAGCTACACCATCACGGCCGACGGCGGTACGCTGACGCTGAAGACCGACTTCAAGTTCACCGACCGCGGCACGGCAGTCCCGCTGACGGCGACGCTGCGTACTTCCGACAGCTACGTGCCGCAGAGTTTCGTCATCAAGGGCCAGACCTCGCGCATGTCGAGTATCGACACC
Source organism: Candidatus Korobacteraceae bacterium (assembly GCA_049516475.1). Taxonomy (GTDB): domain Bacteria; phylum Acidobacteriota; class Terriglobia; order Terriglobales; family Acidobacteriaceae; genus Bog-257. The sequence goes on from JBEKTC010000096.1 coordinate 10,452, forward strand.
GACGTGACAGTTAGTAACGGACAGGCGACAATCCGCCAAGGCAAAGACACGCATACGGTGGCGGTGCCGCAGACGTTCTTCACCATCTCCGGCTACGCTCCGGTTGCGGTGCAGATGGAGATGATGCGCTACTGGCGGACGCACGGGCAGCCGGCGCAGATGGCTACGCTGCCCATTGGTGCGGTCAGGATCCAGGACCGCGGCTCGGAGACGATGCAGATCAACGGCCGCGACGTGCAGGTGGAGCGTTACACCGTGCAGGGCTTGATCTGGGGGATGGAGACGCTGTGGATGGACAGCGCCAACAATCTTGCCGCGTTGGTCTCGACCGATGCCGAGTTCGACCACTTCGAAGCCGTGCGTGATGACTATGAGCCCGCACTGGCCGCCTTTGTCGCCAGCGCTGCCCACGACGAAATGGCCGCGCTCAGCGAGATGAGCCAGAAGCTTCCCGGACGGCGCACCGGGACATTCGCTTTCACCGGCGCAACCTTGATTGACGGTACTGGCAAGGCGCCGATTGCCGATGCCACCGTCGTTACCAGCGACGGCAAGGTCGTCGCTGTGGGCCCGAGCCAGGACGTGAAAATCCCGGCCGGGGCGCAGCGCATCGACGTCACCGGCAAGTACATTATCCCCGGCCTGTGGGACATGCACGCGCACTACGAGCAGGTGGAATGGGGGCCGATCTATCTCGCCGCCGGCGTCACCACGGTGCGCGATGTGGGCAATGAGTACGACTTCATCACCCAGGTACGCGATGCGGTGAACAGCGGCAAGGCGCTGGGCCCGCACATGCTGCTGGCGGGCATCGTCGACGGCGATGGGCCTTACGCGATCGGCATCACTCGCGTGAACTCGCCCGCGGATGCGCAGATGTGGGTCACGCGCTATCACGACTCCGGCTTCCAGCAGATGAAGATCTACAGCTCGGTGAAGCCGGACAACGTGAAGGCTATTTGCGCCGACGCCCACAAAGTCGGCATGACCGTCACCGGTCACATCCCCATCGGAATGGACGCGTACCAGGGCGTCGAAGACGGCATGGACATGATCAACCACATCCACTACATCGCCGACCTGCTGCTGCCGAAAGATTTCGACCCGAAGAAGGTCAAGGGCCTGGAACGGCTGAAAATCCTCGCCTCTGCAGACATCAACTCGGAGCAGGGCAAGCAGGCGGTCGCGTTCTTCGCGCAGCACCACACCGTGATCGATCCCACCATGGCGCTGATGGAGATCAGCTTGCGCTCGGCCAGCGAGCCTGCGACGAACACTGAGCCCGGCATTGCGCGCGTCGCGCCCGAACTGCGCGAGCAACTGGTCAATGGCGGACTGCCTCCCGAGGCTGCTGCTTACGGCGAAAAGATCAAAGAGAGCGACCTGGCAATTATCGGCGCGCTGCATCGCGCGGGCGTGCAAATCGTTGCCGGAACGGACCAGACCGTGCCGGGATTCTCTCTCTATCGCGAGATCGAGCTGTACGTGCAGGCGGGCTTCACGCCCATGGAAGCATTGCAGGCGGCGACCATCGTCCCGGCGCGCGCCATGAAGGTGGAGCGCGACAGCGGCAGTGTGGAAGTGGGCAAGCGCGCCGACCTCGATGTGCTTGATGCCAATCCGCTGGAGAACATCCGCAATATCCGCAGCGTAAGCTCTGTGCTAGCTGATGGGGTGTTGTACGATCCGGCTCCGCTGTGGGAGAGCGTCGGCTTTAGCGCCCACTAGAGGAGATCGACGGTGGTGCGTTTGGTGGAGCGCGCCTTTCACAGGCTGCCGAAAAAGTCGGGGCAGGCCTGATGTCGCCGACTGAAGCCAGCTCATGCTAGATAAGCGGCTTAGACGCTAGCCTGAAGGCCAGCTCTACGTGCGCTTACCCGATCGCCTCGTCTGCCGTTACGTTGGACGTCACAAGATAGCGCTTCGCCTTCTCCTGTAGTGCCGCTGTCAGGGGCACGCTCTTCCCCGATTCCAGGCTCGCCTGCACCGCAACGCTGTCACAGGTTGCGACCATCTTGCCGGATTCGTCGTCGTACATCTGATGCAGGAAGCGGAAATACTTTTCGCCGACGGCGAGAAAGCCGCTCTTGATCTCGACCAATTCGCCGCCGCGCAGCTCTTCCAGGAACTGATAGTTCTGGCGCACGATGGCCACGCGCAGGTTCTGCTGCTTGATTGACGCCGGAGTGACGCCGATGGCGTGCAGCAAAAACCACGTTGCCTGATCGAAGCGCGAGACATACATGCGCGAGTTCATGTGGCTGGCAACGTCATACTCCGAAGCCAGTACCGCGCCCTTGAAGGTGTGCACCCACTCAGCCATAAATGCCGCCTTTCGCTATTCGCTATGCGCCGTTCGCTCTTTGCTTTTCGCCCTTTGGCTTACTCTCTTTGCACTGTCATCCCGAGCGGAGCGAAGCGGAGTCGAGGGACCTGCGGTCTCTTAGCTCTTCAACATTATGTGAAGCAGGCACGCTGCCATCCACTATTCCCGCCACGAACTTCGCCATCCGTTCCAGCGTCTGCTCCGCTTGGTCGCGATGCGGCGAGTGCCTGCACTCCGGCAGCATCACGATCTCCGTCTGCGACACCTGTGCTTTGATTGCTTCCACCTGCGCTATCGTCCCGTACTCATCCTCTTCGCCCTGAATGCAGAGAACGGGACAGCGAATCGCCGCGAGATATTCCTCGATGTTCCAGGAACGAAAATCGGGATCGAGCCAGATGTCGTTCCATCCCCAGAAGGTCGCATCGACGTGCACGTGGTGACGCGCCAGCTTCTGCGGCAACTCGGTCGTCTGATAGTTCACCTTAGCCTGGGTGATGCTGGCGACGCTCAGGTCTTCGACAAACACATGCGGCGCCTCCAGGATC
>JBEKTC010000097.1:0-13316 GCA_049516475.1 Candidatus Korobacteraceae bacterium
AAGGATACTTTGACCATCACCGACCAACGCACCGATAAAATTTATGAGACGCCGGTCGAGCTCGGCACCATCCGGGCCATGGATCTGCGAAAGATCAAGACTGGTCCTGAAGACTTCGGTCTGATGACCTACGATCCCGCATTCACCAATACGGTTTCTTGCAAAAGCAGCATCACCTACATTGACGGCGACAAAGGTATCCTTCGCTACCGCGGCTACGATATCGAGACGCTGGCCGAGCATTGCACCTATCTCCAAGTTGCCTACCTGCTGCTCTTCGGCGAATTGCCGAACCCGCAACAGGACAAGGACTGGACCTGGGAGATCACGCATCACACCATGCTGCACGAAACCACCAAGCACTTCATCGACGGCTTCCGTTACGATGCCCATCCCATGGGCATTCTGGTGAGTACGCTGGCGGGCCTCTCCACCGTCTATCCGGAAGCCAAGAACATCCATGATCCAGTAAATCGGGAGAAGCAGATTATTCGCCTGATCGCCAAGATGGCAACCCTGGCGGCATATTCTTACCGTCACCGGCGCGGGCATCCGTACGTTTATCCTGACAACGATCTCAGCTACCCCGAAAACTTCATGAACATGCTGTGGAGGATGACCGAGCCAAAGTACGTTGCCAGCCCGGTGATTGCACGTGCGCTGGACGTGCTGTTCATCCTGCACGCCGATCACGAGCAGAATTGCAGCTCCACGACCATGCGTGTCATTGGGAGCGCGCAGACCGATCCTTATCTCTCCATGGCAGGAGCAGCCGCGGCGCTGGCCGGACCCTTGCATGGAGGCGCCAATGAAGAAGTATTGCGCATGCTGGACGAAATCGGTTCGGTGAAGAACATCCCCGCCTACATCAAGCGCGTCAAAGAAGGCGAGATCAAGCTGATGGGCTTCGGGCACCGGGTCTACAAGAACTACGATCCGCGCGCGCGCATCATCAAGCAGGTGGCCGAAGAAGTGTTCGAGGTTACCGGCCGCAACGACCGGCTCGACACTGCCCTGGAGTTGGAACGCATCGCACTGCAGGACGACTACTTCGTTACCCGCAAGCTGTATCCCAACGTAGATTTCTACTCGGGAATCATTTACCAGGCCATGGGCTTTCAGCCGGAGATGTTTACCGTGCTGTTTGCCATTCCCCGCGCGGCCGGCTGGCTGGCGCAGTGGAACGAAATGGTGCAGGACCCGGAGCAGAAGATTGCGCGTCCACGCCAGATCTACACCGGAATCGACCATCGCAAGATTCCGGTAACGCAGGACGAGAAATCCGCGGTTAAAGTCGGGTAAACCTCGGAGCGCAGGCCTTTCCTTCGACATAGGGCGGAAGAAAGCGGACCTCCGGGTCCGCTCTTCTTTTGCGTCTGACTTAGCCGAGCCCACTACCAGGCTCGCCGCGGGCTGCGAAGGATGCGCGCCGGCAGAAAGATGATTGCCTTCAGCAGCTCCAGCACTCCTTCGACCGCAATCCCCAAGATGCGGAAGGGCAGCAGGAGCAGCCAAACAATCGGATAGAGCACCAGGAAAATCAGAGCCAGGGGCCAGCAGAAGATCAGCAGGATGCACCAAAGCAGAAAAGTGAGCATGACAGTCACCTGGATTCTAGTACGACAATCGGGCCGGCGAAGTTCCAAGCCGGCCATAGCCGCCGCTGCCTCGATTCCGGTGACGGATGGCCTGGTTAAGCCGACGGTCAACCGCCTAGATTGATCGCGATCGTTCGCGAGGGGTCGCTCGCTTCAGATTGCGACCTTGCGCTAGTCTTGTTTTATTTCTGTTTATTTCTTGACAGAGTGCCGGTTGGCAAGTAAAAAGTCGGTTCATATCTCACATAGCCCTTGGCAAGGAGCGAGTATGAACAAGGCGGACCTGGTGGAGAAAATAGCAGCCGCCCACGGTATCAGCAAGACCGCCGCTGGAGGCGCAATCGACACCGTCATCGATTCGGTCACCAGTGTGTTGAAAAAGGGCGGTCGCGTAACCCTGGTCGGATTCGGAACCTTTTCGGTTTCGCAGCGCAAGGCACGTAACGGACGCAATCCGCAGACTGGAGGCGTCATCAAGATTCCCGCTCGTCGAGTGGCGAAATTCGCGCCTGGCATTGAGCTGAAGAAAGCAGTTAACAGGAAATAGCCGGCAATCGACGCTCCGCACCGTTGCCACGGCGACAGTCGCAAGGGTTGGTTCGCCAGGATCGATCGATACCTGGACGAAGACTGCGGTCTGTCAACGTCCTCCAAATGTAGCGCCGGGAATTGCCTCGGCGCAGTTCCGCCAGTGAATCTTTCTCGCCGCTTGCCTCGTCTAACAACGAGTTCCGCAAGCACGCCGGGTTGCCGCAACGCTGCGGTATCCGGTAAAATCAACATTCGCGGTCAATTGCTTAGGAGTTTCAATGAAGGCAGCCATCCATCCGACTTATGAGGAAGTGCGTGTCCATTGCGCCTGCGGCAACACGTTTCTCACCCGTTCCACCCACAAGGGCGACATCAACGTGGAAATTTGCTCCGCGTGCCATCCGTTCTTCACCGGCAAGCAGAAGCTGGTTGACACCGCCGGCCGCGTCGAGCGTTTCCGCCGCAAGTACGCCAAGAGCGACGCTGCCAAGAGCGAAACCGCAAAGACTGACGCCGCAAAGACCGAAGCCGCAAAGCAGTAGCTCCTTCTTTCGAAGATCTCGAAGCCTCCGCTGTGGCGGAGGCTTTTACTATTCGCCCGCACCACTCAGCGCATGATCGACTGATAACGCTCCCGCGCCTTTGATCAGTATCACCAGCCCCATCGCAATCGCGAGCAGGTGATATTCGAAGCCCTCACCTTTTTGTTGGCCGTACCAGTTCATAAAGAACCCATTGTGTACGTGCACAGTGGCGATCGCGACCAGCATGTTGACGATGATGCCAAAAGCCGCGATGCGGCTGAGCAGGCCCACGATCAATCCCAGGCCGCCAAAGAATTCGGCGCAGATGGCGAGAAACGCCAGCGGCGCGGGAATGCCCAGCTGTTGAGTAAAGAAGCCCATGGTACCGTGGAAACCAAAGCCTCCGAACCAGCCCAGCATCTTCTGTGCGCCATGCGCGAAGAATACGATGCCCAGAACCAGGCGAATCAAAGTGAGTGTGAAATCGTTTGAGGTAGCAAGCAGCTTACGCAACGTAGTCCTCCCGGCCGGGCGATTCCTGTGCAGCAGTCCAGCCTCGTTAACCTTCTGCTAAGCCAGATGCTTGTTGCAACACACAAGTTGCGGAAATATTTCCGGGGCTTCCCCGAAGAGCCGGCTACTGTTTATCGCTTGCCTTGAACTCGGACCAGGGATTGCCCTTCATGTCTGTCAGGATCGGCCGCTGCCATCCGAACTCGGGATGTTCCTTCAGAAACGTGTCGGCGATGAAATCTTCGCCGCAGGGCCGCCCCGCACGCGCCTGCAACATCATGTTCTTCGCCATCGTGCTGTCGGCAGCCTGCGCCGTGACGGCACCGGATGGATTATATGGAGGCTCGGACCAGGATGGTTCCCCAGTGGCAGAGTTGGTAGTGTGTCCGCAAAGTCCACGCGAATTGCGGTCTTCTTTGCCTTCATAGGAGTCCCAGTGATCGGCGAGGAACTTCTCTCCCACCTCCACATCGATCTGACCTTTGTTCGCCGGCATGAGTTGCTCCCAGCGCTTGCGCCGCGCATTGGGCGAACTCGACATGTCGTTGGGATCGAAGTTGGTCTCGAGTTTGGTGAGTTTCGGATCGCTGGGGAAGTTTGAGCCTTCGAAATAGCCATCCTTAGTGCGCCACACGCGGTGCAGCTTTAGCCCGATTTCGAAGCGTGCCACCTCGCCTGTCTTGTTGTCGGCCAGCAGCCAGTCATTGGCATAGCCACCGTTGTTACTGTCGAGCATGATCTCGACGTACTGGTCGATCGAGCTGGCATATTGCAATGCCTTGCGCGCGCGCACGAACTCCGGCTTGCCATTGGGGTCGAACCCGGTAAAACCGGTGATGGTCGTCTCCGTCACCATCAATCCCGAGGAGTTGATGCCGAAATCGTCGTCGCTGACAATGATTCCGGGAAAACCGTCAGTCAGCATGTGATAGCCATGCGTCGGCACAATGTCGAAGATGATGGTCCAGCGCTTACCTGTCGCAATGTCGGTCCAATTGCTGTGAGCGATGACAGGCTTATGGTCCTTGGTCCATGAACCGGTGGCCACGAAAGCACTGCAGTTGCCTGGCGCCTTCAGGTCGGGAGCATTGGCCACCTTCTGCTGCCGGTCCAGCGTGGGGACGTAATAGTCCGGGACCTCTTCCATCGCGTTCAGCGCGACTACGTCCCACACATCCATGCTCGAGCCGCGTCCTTTGAGCCCGTCGGCGATCCCTTGCAGTTCCTGCTGGTATTCCTCGTCGATATGGGGCCACAAGATGTTCTGCGCCGTGGCACGATAGAAGTTCCAGTCGCGCTTAGTGCGGTGGACATCCTTGAACTGCACAACTCTGAAGCCGTCCTCGATTTCAGGTGCCAACAGATATCCGTGCTGGTAACCAATGTCGGCAGGCGCGCCTTCCAGATGCACATAGACCCAGCCGCCACGCTCGAAGCGATAAGCGCCCTTCAGTCGTGCCTCGTCACCTTTAGTTGCGGTTTGTTTGGCAACGGCCGCGCCGGCGAAACCACAAAGCAAACTTGAAATGATCAGGCACCGGAAAACACCTCGAACTGCAGCACGCATAATTTCACCGCTTCCCCAATAACACCAAGACGGCAGCAGCTTATCTATTTCCAGCGGGAATAGCAATTGTCTGCGTCTCTCCATTATGATCATGCGCCTGGGGAACACATGCAAATGAACTGCAAGGCGGTAGCGCTAATGCGCCGGATCGCTGCTTCTGCCAGCTTGGCGATCTGCCTGGCGACAACCCTGACCTCGCAGGAAAATCAAAGCTCCACTGGCACCTGGAAGTTTGCCGTCTCGGGGGATTCCCGCAACTGCGGCGACATCGTGATGCCCGCTATCGCCGCCGGCGTGCTCTCTGACGGCGCCGAATTTTACTGGCATCTGGGTGACTTCCGCGCGATGTCCAAGATCGACGAGGACTACCGTAGGACTCATCCACAAGCCGGAATGCCACAATATCTCGCCGACGCTTGGCCCGACTTCATCCAACACCAACTGGTGCCTTTCGGCAAGCTGCCTCTGTTCTTGTCCATAGGCAATCACGAACTGGTGGCGCCCATCACGCGGACACAATACATCGCACAATTTGCTGACTGGCTGGATCAACCCGTGCTGCGGCAACAGCGGTTGGAGGACACCCCGAATGATCACCAGGTGACAACGTACTATCACTGGATCGATCGCGGGATTGACTTCATCAGCATGGACAACGCTTCCGCCGAGATGTTCGATCCGGTAGAGATGACATGGTTCAAGATGGTGCTGGCGAACGATGCGAAGACCAGCGCCATTCGCACGGTGGTGCTTGGCATGCACGCTGCGTTGCCCGACAGCTCTTCTGCCGGCCACAGCATGAATAGCTCGGTGCGAGGACAATCGAGTGGGCGGGAAGTCTACGCCGAGCTGTCCGCATTCCGGAAGACGACCAAGAAGAATGTGTACGTTCTGGCCAGCCATTCGCATTTCGTCATGAACGATGCTTACAACACCGCCTGCCACAAAGGCGACGTGTTACCGGGATGGATCATGGGCAGCGCGGGTGCTGTGCGTTACCGTTTGCCGGCCGACCGCGCGCTCTCCACCATCGATAAGACCGATGTCTATGGCTATCTGCTGGCCACGGTTGTGCCGGACGGGTCCATTACCTTCCAGTTCAGGGAGGTCAAGGAATCCGACATTTCGGCCAGCGTGGTTAAGCAGTTTTCACGCGATCAGGTGAGCTGGTGCTTCGAGCAAAACAAGTCCGACTACACGCCCGAGGACCCAACCTGTGATGCTGGCTCGCCCAGTGGCCGGTAGCCCGTGCCGTCCGGAGTTACCCAAGTGCTGAAACTCCAGGCTTCCGATTACGACAAAATCCGCCGTCACGGCGAAGAGACTTACCCCAACGAGTGCTGTGGCATCCTTGTGGGCGCGGTTGAAGGCGATGTTCGTACCGTGCTATCCGCAGTCCGCTGCAACAACGTCCGCACCGATTCCCCGCAGAGGCGTTATGACATCGACCCGCGCGACCTGGTGCGTGCCCAGCGCGAGGCCCATGAGAAAGGACTCGATATTGTCGGGTTCTACCACTCCCACCCCGATCATGCCGCGCAGTGGTCGCCAACCGATTTAGAAGAAGCCCACTGGATAGGCTGCTCTTATGTGATCACCGCTGTTGAAAGGGGCAAGGCGACGCAGACCAACTCATTCGCACTTACCGGAAGCCGTGAGGAAGATAAAGCGCTAGCGGAAGAGGAAATTATTCTAGTTGCTAATTGCTAATTGCTGCTCTTATCCATTCCCAACTGCCAAAACAAAAACGAATAGATATCCGTCCAATCCTCGACGATCTTTGAAATCGGCTTCCCTGCCCCGTGTCCGGCTTTCGTTTCGATGCGCAGCAGGATTGGATTCGGACCGCCATTGTTCGCCTGCAACTCTGCGGTCATCTTTTTCGCGTGCATGGGATCGACGCGAGTATCGGTGTCGGCGGTCATGAACAGCACCGCGGGATAGATCGTTCCTTCTTTCACATGTTGGTAGGGCGAGTAGGCATAGAGCCACTGAAACTGCTTCGCGTCTTCCGACGAGCCGTACTCAGGAATCCACAGCTTGGCGATCTGGAAGTTCTGGTAGCGCAGCATGTCGAGCAGCGGCACCTGGCAGATGACCGCGCGAAAAAGATCGGGCCGCTGCGTGATCGCAACTCCCATCAGCAGGCCACCATTACTGCCGCCGCGAATGGCGAGGTGCTCCTTGTCGGTGTAACCCTTTTTCTGCAAGTACTCGGCTGCGGCGATGAAATCGTCGAAGACATTCTGCTTCTTGTCGAGCATGCCCGCGCGGTGCCAGTCTTCGCCGAACTCGCTGCCGCCGCGCAGGTTCGCGACGGCGAAGATGCCGTCGTGATCGAGCCAGGGAAACAGCGCCTTGTTGAACTCGGGCGTCAGGCTGACGTTGAAGCCGCCGTAGCCAGTGAGCAGTACCGCGTTGTGGCCGGTGAGCTTCAGTCCTTTGCGCGTGACCAAGAACATTGGGATGCGTGTGCCGTCCTTCGACGTGTACCAGACTTGCTTCGTCTCATACTGATTGGCATCGATCTCGCTCTCGACCGAGTCCCACAGCGTGCTCTTGCCGTTCGGGATGTCGAAGCGATAGATGGTTGTAGGCGTGGTAAACGAAGAGAAGAGATAGAACGCGCTGCTGCTGTCGAACTCGCCGCCGATGGAGGAGATCGTGCCCAGCGTCGGCAGTTCGATTTCGCCAAGCGGCTTTCCGTCGGTGGTGAAGCGCTTCAACAGCGAGTGCGCGTTGAATTCGTAGCGCGCGAAAAGTTGTCCGCCGATGACATACAGCGAAGTGAGCACAGCGTCCGACTGCGGAATGATCTCGTGCCAATGCTCGCGCGTCGGCGTGGCGAGCGGCGTCTTGAAAACGTGATAGCGCGGGCCATCTTCATTGGTCAGGATGTAGAGATCGCCATTGTAAGGTTGGGCGATGTAGAGGAATTCCTTGCCGCTTGAGATACGTAAGGGAGCCGAGCTGGTCTGCATATCCCGCAGATAGAGTTCATTCTTTGACCAGCCTTGCTCGACCATGATGCTGAGCCAGCGGCCGTCGTTTGACAGCGATACGTTAGGCCAGTCCTGCGGATCGCGGCCGTCGCCGAAGACGAGCGCGTCTTTCGCGGGATCGCTGCCCAGCGAGTGATAGAAGACGTGGCGGTTGTACATCTCCTGTCCGGCAGCGACGTCGCCGGCCTTGGGGTACCGTGTGTAGTAGAAGCCACTGTCATCGGGCTTCCACGCCAGGCTCGCGCCCCGCGTGCGCGCAATCGTGTCGGGCAGCAGCTTACGGCTTGCCGTCTCGATCACGTGCAATGTGCTCATCTCCGAGCCGCTCTCGGACGTGCCGTACGCGACGTACTTTCCATCGTGCGAGGTGTACCACCAATCGAGCGCGACCGTGCCGTCCTTGGAGAGGAGGTTCACGTCAAGCAGCACCGCATCATGTCCGTCAACGCCGTTGCGGACATAGAGTACCGGCTGGTTCTGCGTGCCCTCACGACGGGTATGGAAGTAGTAATCGGCGCCGACCTGCGTGTCACCGAGATTGCCGATCTGGAGCAACGTCTCCAACCGCTGATGTAATTGATCGCGGCCGGGCAGTTTATCGAGAACGCTGCGCGTGTACGCCAACTGTTCGGCGACCCATTGCCGAGTCTGGGGACTGCTGCCGTCTTCGAGCCAACGATAAGGATCGACAACCTTGTGCCCGAAGTAGTCGTCGGTAACGGGTTGCTGCTTAGTTGCGGGCGGCTTCGCGATATTCATTGTGGCGGAAGTATCAGACTGGTGATTCTGCGCCATCGCGGCGGAGAACGGCAACATTAGCAGTACCAATGCACGCGTGCCGGGTAATATGCCGAATCGACTCATAGTGGGCCGATCCTTCATCATACAACCGCAACCCAGCGCCTACTTGTTCTTAACGTGTGCCGCTGCGACAACACCGCTAGCGCGAAAAGGCTTGCGCGAAATTTAGCCGCGCCTGAGCAAACAAACCTATCTTCCGAGTGTCTGTACGGATGGGCGCCAACAAAACCAAAGGCCGCAGCGTTGCCCGCGGCGAACATTGACCCAGCCAGGAAACGAATCCAAGGCCTAGGCCTCTTTGGGAACCGGATGCGAAAGAAGCAGCGTAGCCTTTGACGCGGCGCGTGGGCGCCCGCTACAATATGACTACAATTTAACGCGCCGCTTGGGCGCAAAACACTCCTCAGTAGCTCAATGGCAGAGCATCCGGCTGTTAACCGGAGGGTTGTAGGTTCGAGTCCTACCTGAGGAGCCATTCTTTTCATAGACTTACTACACCGCGGTATGTTGCGCCTCCGGTGACTTTGGGGACTTTTTGAGGGCCTCGGGAGGAATTTTCATTCGTCCGAGTACGTCGGCGGCATCGCGGAGAGCCTTGCTTTCCGATGTGTCCGTAACGCCTGGCCGTGCGGATTGCGGTCGCCGCAGACCAACCCATCATGCTTGCGACGACCGGGTACGGGGTGCCACTTTCTAGCAAGCGAGTCACTGCAGTGTGCCGGAGATCGTGGAATCGGCACTTCAGGGGTTCCGACTCTTCTTCTTCCGTCTTGCCGCTCAGAATCGCGCTGGCGCGTTCTTGGCCTTCTCCCATGCTTCTTTCCAGTCACCGATGGGCCGCGTCGGATCCGTATCGTAGATGACCGTGCCAGCGGAAAAGCCAAAGGTACCTTCCTCGCCCGCGACCACGTACTTCTCACTGGGGAACACAAAGTGCTTTGGTTCTCGGCCGGGGAATTGTGCAGCCCACGTGTCCAGCACACTAAGGATTCGACTGTTCAACGGGATTGCGCGTCCGGTTCCCGTTGCCGACTTGGACTTTCCTACCGCCAAGATCCTGGCCACGCAGTCCACGTGTCTCCAGCGTAGCAAGCGAATTTCGCTGTAACGCATTCCGGTGTTCAGGGCCGACATAACGGCAAGGTAGAGGCAACGATAACGGCTCTTGAGACAGGCCATAAGCAGGGCGGCTGCTTCCTCCAGGGTAAGGGCATGTCCCACGTCATCCTGGACGGCAAGCATCCGAACGTCTTGCTGTATCTCAGCCCATACGCGATGACGTCAGAGTATCGCGCGAAGGGTCCCTACTTCCAAGTTAATCGTCTTCCGTGCGGCTTTCTCCGCCAAGCGGGCCTGTTGGTAGCGGCTCACGTCCTTCGCCTGAATGTCAGTGACAAGGCGCTTTTCGAAGTGCGGCCGAAGATGCTTGAGATTGTCGCGCTCGATTCGCGGCGAACTAGCTGCAAGCACAAGGAACTCCAGGACAAACTGCGTAACGAACTGCTAGGCATTTTGGCTTGCGCCGGTGCGTGGTTCGTTGGCTTGGAAGAAACAGGAGCTCGGACTCCCACCAGAGGTACGAGAGGCAGCCGAGTCATACCGTTGCGGCATGGATGTCGTCGGAACCTTCATTTCCGAGCGCTGCATTCAGAAAGCTGGCGTTAAGACTCCGGTCAGCAAGCTATATGGGGAGTATGTCAGGTGGTGCGAAGAAAATCGTGAGGGGCCACTGAAAAACGGTGACTTCGGGCATCAGGCCGGTGAGTTGCCGTTTGTGCCGAGCCACCTCTCAAGATCCAAAATGCGAACGCGGTGCCCGAAAAACTGAGCCGGGCGCCCGGCCAAGGAAAATATTTATGCGCTGGAGTTCCTGAAGGGGTATATGGTGTCGGGCTGTTGGGAGCTTAGAACGGAATTGCCGGCTTAAGTATTTGTTCGGAGTTCGTAACAAACAAAGCCACCTGCGTCTTTACAAGCTCAAAGCCGCGGAGTACACTTTCGCCGTTCTCAGCCAGTGGTGAGAACGGTCGACTATCCCGAGTCGAATAGCCCCATCAAAGACCGGGTCCAGGGCACTAAGATCGGGCAATTTCAATCGTAGTCGGAAAGATCGGGAATCGGCGCGAGTGAGCGCCTGACTCCGACATGGGCGCAGACTTGTGACGAACATAAACGGCAAAGCGTATGCCATGAACGCTATTACCCCGATGAAACCATGGAAGACACCTCTTTTGCGGGTCTTCTTCTTCATTCTTGGTGCCGTTAAGCCGCTTCAAGCGAACCTCAAGAACCTTTCCTTTATCCACTTCGCGCGCTGGGTCATCGTAAGCCGTCACCGGTTTCCCCAACTTTCGCCCCAGCAGCCTCGCGAAGAACTGCGCTATGACTACTTGATTTTCTTTAGTAATTTCAACGGCACGTGGAACCAATACATCGACGCCTTTTCGGCTGCGCTTGCCCAGGGATTAAACGCCATCTGGAGATGGAGCGAAAAATTTCCCGGCTCGGTGCCGGTCACGCCTTTTAAGGCCTATATAAGCCAGTTACAGTTCGACACGGATTACTACTACAACGCCTATCCCTGGGCCGCGACCAACGACGTAAAGGCCGCACTTCGAGTGCAGGACGCCTTAAACGAGTTCGCTAAGACTAGCCAGACTCTTTCACCATCAGATTTCGAGAGGGCCTATCGGCAATTTCTAGTGAGGGTACAAGCGGACCTCGGCTCTACAGGCCTGGCTCCGGTAGGAACATAAATGGCAAACCAGAGCGGGCAAGTTTACGGCCTGACGATCCTCTCGCCTATCATCGAGAACGAGCGGATAGATATTTGCCACGCTACGGAGCTGCGCTGGTATCTCGCGAGTTTGCCGCGCGACCACACCAGCCCTTTCGCACGAGTTTCCAGCACCCACTTTGCGCGCCTGGTGGTGATGGATGATGTGATCTTTGTGGGCGCACCCGCTCACGAGGAGCACCTGAAATCCCGCTATTTGGTCTTCGAGACAAATTTCGACGGCGATCTCGACACCTATCTCACCTGCATGGCCCGAGAAATTCCGGAGGTCGTCGAGTCGGTCTGGAAACACTGTGTGGGCTATCCCGGAGTGGCGGATCCCGCCGGCTTCGCCGCCTACATGAAAAAGTGCCAGATCGCCACAACGTTCTTCTTTGCCGACGTGAACGATAAGACCGTACAGCAGAACTTAAGAGCTCTGCAGGTTCAGTCGGCCCTCGCTCACTTTATCGAAAAAAACCAGGGTAAGCCGGCGGCTGAAATACAGAAGTCGTTCGGTGTGCTATTGGAGCGTTTGGCAAAAGCGCCGGCGCCGTTGCCCGGCGGAGACGACTCCGAGAAAACTTCCGCGGAGGACCGGCCTCATGACTAATTCCGCTGTTATTAGAACGGATGACACGAAGATTGACGTTTCCGATATCCAGGGATTCGCGTTGAAAGGTTACAACTTCCCCTTCGCTCGGTATCTGTTGTTGGAGCTCTTGAATCCCAAGGCGGCGCAGAACTTCATCGGCCAAATCGTCCAATACCTCACGACAGGAGAGCGTTGGGACGAAAAGCCCGTTACCACGGTAAACATTGCGTTCACCCACAAAGGGCTGGTCCAGCTTGAACTTCCGGACCCAACGCTGCTCAGCTTCCCCGTTGAATTCCAGCAAGGCATGAAGGCGCGAAGGGAAATTCTATACGATACCGGAAAGAATGCTCCAGAGCATTGGGATCCAGTATGGAACGAAGGCCGAGTACATGTCTGGCTGGCGGTAAACGCGCAAACTCCTGCCGCGCTGGAAAAGCAATGCGCTCTCCTGGTGCAACTTATGGACCAGACGGGCGGAGCGAGGCAGTTGCAAGCACAGGATGCCGGTGCAATTTTCATCGACGGCAAGCCCACTTCGAAAGAGCACTTCGGTTACACGGATGGATTTGGAAACCCCGATTTCAAGGGCGCGGAGCGTGAATGTGTTCCGGGACAAGGCAAGTTAGCCAAAGATGGAACGTGGGAAGCTCTAGCTACCGGAGAATTCTTGCTGGGATACGCGGATGAGTCGGGCGAGCTTCCTGTCGCGCCCATTCCGCATCTGCTGGCGCGGAACGGTACGTTCATGGTCTATCGCAAGATGCATCAGAACGTCACGACTTTTCGCGACTATCTGGAAACGCAGAGCCGGCTGTATCCCGGTGGAAAAGAAAAACTGGCTTCCAAGTTCATCGGCCGCTGGCGAGATGGGACTCCCATCGAGCTCTCGCCGGATCAACCCGACCCGGCGGTCGTTCAAGATGACAACCGGAACACGAATTTCACTTATGGCAACGATTTGCGCGGCCTGCGCTGCCCCATAGGCGCGCACATCCGCCGCGCAAACCCGCGCGATGCCTTTGGTTTCCACGGCGAACTCGTCAATCGCAGGCGCATCATGCGCCGCGGCCTCCCCTACGGCCAATATGTACCGGAGGGCCAGCCGGTTCGTGACGAGGATGATCGCGGCATCATTTTTATGGCTTTGAACGCAAGCCTGTTCCGCCAGTTCGAATTCGTGCAACAGCAGTGGATCGAATATGGAAACGATTTGCACCAGGGAAACGACAAAGATCTGGTTATCGGGAATCACAGCGGCAAAGGCAAATTCGTCGTGCAAGGTACAGCGGATGCGCAGAATCCGCCGTTCGTCTGTGCGCACCTGCCCAACTTCGTCGAACTGAGGGGTGGCGACTATTTCTTCATGCCGAGTTTGACTGCGCTTCAGATGATGGCGAGTGGGAGTG
>JBEKTC010000098.1:0-13289 GCA_049516475.1 Candidatus Korobacteraceae bacterium
CTGACTGCGGTTTCCATTCCTTCGTGGCTGAAAGGCCGGCAATTCAGCAATCTCGACAAACTGACCTTCGCGATATTTGCGTTGGCCAGCTATCCCGTCGTGCTGGGGCTGCAACTTCGGCAACCGACGCTGATCGTCGTTCCTCTACTCGCCGCGGTCTACTTCTGTGTGCGCTCGGGCCGGCTGGTACTGGCAGGGATCCTCGGCGCGTTGTGCGCCTCTAAACCGCAGCTCGCAATTGCAGTCCTGCTTCCTTTGTCCATCTGGTCGGTTACTGCGTGGCGAATCAGGAAGGCGTTCCTACTATCGCTAGGCGCAACGCTCTCCGTTTTGCTGATCGCTGCTGATCTTGCAGTGCCAGGCTGGTTCGGCGAATGGTTAACCACCATCCAAGCCTATTCGCACTATGCGGGAAGCAAGCCTTTGCTGGCCGACCTGCTCCGCGGACACTTCGTTCTACCGGCGGCTGCGCTTCTTATCACCGCGGTGGTTTGCGTAAGTTTCAGGTTTCACGACTCCGACCTGCTGTTTGCGATGAGCTTCTCCGCGGCAGTGTTTCAGTTGCTCTTTCCGTTCCAGATCTACAACACTGTCCTGCTTCTCCCGGCAGCCGTGTGGTTGACCGCCAACGCAAACAACGTCAAGGCCCGCGGACAATTGCATACCCTGTTCTACACGTGCACGTGGATTGTGCTCGGCGCGGGATGGGCATCCGCAGCCGGACTCTCGTTGTCCAATGCGCTCGTTCCCGGCTCCGGCCTGATGTTTTGGCAGCTACCCTTGGCGACCGCATATTTATACCCCTTCGCAGTAGTGACCTGTCTTGGCGCCTGTGCGGTTTCGAAGCCTGCGCCGGCTCTACGCTTAAGAGCAACATGATCGATGCCTGAGAAACCGAAACTCGCAGCGTCAACCGCGGGCCACCTTGCGCTGGCTGCCTTCAACTTTGTCCTGCTTCTAAGCTATCTGGGAAGTCATCCCAACTTTCCCGGCGACTTTTGCGCTTTCTATACCGGCGCTCGGATTTATCTGCAGGACCCCAGCCGCGTCTACGATCTCACTCTGCAACGGACGACTGAACAGCAGCTAATAGGCCGCGACGATATTCCTTTCAACCACCCTCCCTACGAGTTACTGGTTTGGCTGCCTCTGGGGCGATTGAGCTTTCACGCCGCATTCTGGGTATGGCGTTTGGCCAGTTTAGTTTTTCTGGGCGTTGCTTCGAAACTGCTGGCAACCGCGCTGTGTCCGCGACTGGGAGCGCCGGCGATCTTCCTGCGCGCGCTGGCTTTCTTCCCTGTGCCCTATTGCCTGTGGATGGGGCAGGATTCTGTACTGCTGCTGGCAATTCTTGCGACCTGTGCCTGGTTCCTCGCGCGGCGTATGGAGTGGATGGCCGGAGCCGTGCTTGGCTTAGGTCTGTTCAAGCCGCAACTGATACTGCCGATCGCAGCGGTTTATCTCCTGCTACGGCGCTGGAGAATGTTGCGAGGATTTCTTTGCTCTGGATTTGCTGTCCTGGCAGTAAGCATTCTCATGGTGGGATTTGCCGGGCTGCGCCAGATGATGACGATTTTGCTCCAGGGCCAGACTGCGACGCATATGGCCATCCATCCCAGCATGATGCCGAACCTGCGAGGCTTGCTCGCTCTGCTGTTGGCCGGACACTCAAGGTTGGAAGCCGTTCTGGCCGGCGCCATCTCGGTGGGCTTGCTGCTGGCCGCTCAGGCAACCATGCAACACCAGCAACCGCCCGCGCGCGCCTTTGCCGGCCTGGTTTGTTTTGCCATACTCGTCAGCTTTCATTCGAACCTGCACGATCTCGCGCTGCTGCTCCTGCCAATCCTGCCGGTGATGCAAGACAGGATGTGGTCCAGCGATAACGGCTGGCAGGTTGCAGCACCACTCATCGTCTTGTTCTGCACGCCTGCTTACCTGGCGGCTCTGGGCGCATTCAAAGTCGCGGTGTTTGCGATGTTCGTCGGCTGGTTGTGGTACGGAATGACGCGCTGCGCAGCAGTCGCTTCACGCCAGGTTGTCCCTTCAATCGAGAAGCGCAGTATGGCTCTCGTCTGATGAGGGCCTGGCGGGCGCTGGCTCCCCGGCCCATCGCACCTCGAAGACATCGAAGGTCCTGCTGTAGGGAAATCTCCGGCGCAGTTCGTTCTCCAGCAGCGCCGGCATAGGTCCTGACGGGGCTGGCTCGGTGTGATTGATAACCACAACCTGCACTCCCGCGCGTTCCACCCAATTCAAGATGCGGCGAGGATCACGGTCCACTCCCGAGAGAACTTCCCATAGTACCGGCGTCGGATTCGTTCGCCCCGCCAGGAAGTAAAACTCGGCGCAATCGGGACCTGCCCAGACCGGGGCCGTCCCGGCATGTCGCGCGATCTCAGTCACAACCTGTTCGTAGGTATCCACCTGAACCGCGTCACCCTTCATGCCCGCAGCCCGGAGCAAGGTGAAAGCTTTTGCCGGCGTGGTCTGAAGTGACATGCCTCGACGGTAAATCTGATTAGGCAGCAGAATCAGCACCGCGAAGAGTAAGTAGAAGATGCCGACCGGGACTGTCAGAGAGACGCGCGCTCGAATGGTGTCCGTGTCACTGAGTGCTGCGCACGTCAAGATCACGAGCGGCGCAACATAGCAAAAGTACATTGGAACGGAAAATGGGAACTGAATGACGCTGCACAGCGAGGTTACGGCCAGCAGCAGCATGACGCGCAATGCCATCTCGCGCCGCACAGTGCCTTGCCACAACCTGATTGCTCCTGCGATGACGATCACGGGTATGGAGGCTGCCGCCGAAACCCACACCCATCGCGCGAACCCCGAGTATCGAACGCACAAGAACAACACCGCGACAGCCACGGCCGAAACCGCGCCTAGAGCGATTCTGCTGTTCAATGTTGTCCTGGAACGCGAGCTCAGCAGAAGGAGAGCGACCGGGGGCACGCAGCAGATGGCCGCGACGGGATGGATCGATGGATAAAACGTACACTGCAATCGTCCCGTGGGAATTACCAGGACTCCGTAAAACCAACGTCCCAGGGCGTGCGCGTGAAGATACGGCAGAAGGTAAAGCACAACTGGCGCGAGAAAGCCTGAACTCAAGACCAGAGCCCGAATGCCCAACCGCCGCAGCCGCAGCCAGCCTGCCACGCGGCGAGACTGCCAGGCCCGCGCCATGAGCAGCCCGGAAAGCACGAACACGGGAAGCAGGAAATTGTAGACCGAGGCCGCGCTCGCTCGGCTGCGAATCAGGCCCCAGAGCATGTAATCGAAGCCACCTAGCACCAGAGCGATCAAACCGAAATACGCCCGTCCCGATCTACTTTCGCATTCCGGCGCCCGCTCGGCGCTCTGCTCGTCAAACACCAGAAACAGAACCATCGCGGCGAGAAAATACAAGCCAGCGATCTTGAAGAGGAACGAAACACCCGCCGAAATGCCCGCCAGAAATATCCAGACAGTGCGGCGATCTTCGATATAGCGAAACAACGCCGCCGTCCCGAAGGTGGCGAAGTACAAGTTGTACCAGGATGCCACCGGCGCGGGATAAATGGGAGTGCTCCACAGCACAGCCAACAAGGTGATCAGCGACGCCCCAAGCGGGGAAGCAAATCGCGACGCCAGATACCAGATCGCCGGCACCCAGGCAGCGAAGAACAGAAACAACATCCAGCGCAGCGACTGCATTCTCATGCCGAACAGCTTCAGCCCGAAGGCATCCACATAGCTCAACGCACCGGTATAGTTGTCGTAGAAATCCACTTGCGGGCGTTCGCCGTGAAGTACCCGCTCGGCAGCGTGAGAGAGTGTGCCATCGTCGGCGCCGATGAAGCCTTCATCGATTCGTGACGAGAAGAGGGCGAAGCTGATGAGACATGTTGCCAGCAGCAGCCACCAGGAGCGGGCGCCGTAAAGCCCATGGCCCGCGAAAGCATGAATCCCGGACGGCGGATCGACAACAACTCCGCCTCCGGGACCCACTTGCTGTTGGCCAAGCCGGCTGACGCCTTGCCCCCGGATGGAACTACGCATGGCTTTTGCGCCGTAGGATGATGACGCCCAGACATACCACCGCTAACGTCGCGGCAATTACCCGGATCACTGTGACTGTATCCATTGTTCTCCCTCCTTCCCTCCGTCGATGACCTCGACCCTCACTTGAAAATGTCTGCCATGTTCCTGGCGATGAGAATGATTGCCGGCCCCAGCAGAACAATGAAAATGCTGGGAAAGATAAATAAGACCAGGGGAAAAATCAGTTTCACGGTGGTCTTTGCGCCCAGCTCTTCAGCCTGCTGGCGTCGCTTCTGCCGGAGGCCATCAGCGAAAACCCGCAGCGCCCGCACCAGGGGAGTGCCGAAGCGGTCGGTTTGCGCCAGCATCTGGACAAAGCTCTTCACCGTCTCGATCTGGGTCCTATCGGCCATGCTCTGCCAGGCCTCAATGCGCGGCTTGCCGGCGCGCTGCTCGAAGTTGATCTGGATGAACTCCTCGGAAATCTCGTGCTGGCTGAGGGCCAGCTCCTGGCCTGCCCGCAGCAGCGCTTGATCGATGGCCAGTCCCGCATCCACGCACACTACCATCAGGTCAAGTGCGTCGGGCAATCCCAGCCGAATGCGTTCCCGCCGCTTGCGCGTGCAATGGCCCACCCACAGATCGGGGCCGATGTAGGCCATCCCCATCAGCACGATGATCCAGAGGAAGGTGTTGCTGCGAATGAAAGTGCCGGCAACAACCGCGGCGATCGGACCGAGCAGGCGAATGCCAAAGTAGGTATCGACAGCGGAGCTATCGCGCAGACCGGCGGCCAGCAGCTTTTGCCGCAGCTTCTCATCCTGGGCAAAGCCGAGGCGGGTGCGGATGAAACGCACCAGTCCCAACAGCAGACCCGTTGCGGGACTCCGCGGAGGACCCGGCCCCTGGCTCGAGCTAGACAGCGGCGCCCGCGTTACCTCCATCAGGCGCTTGGCCTCGTTCGAACCACGCATCAGCAGCGCAACCAGTACCACCGCCACGGCGCAACAGACGGTCACCATCCAACTGATCACGCGTATGGCGTTCATGCCGTTCATATCTTGACGCTCACAATCTTGCGGATGATCAGTCCGCCTAGCACGATCAGACCAACACCGGTATAGATCAGCTTCCTGCCGGTCGGATCTTCGATCAGCACCCGCGTATAGCCGCGATTGGCCAGGCTCAGGAGAAAGAACATCACCACCGGCAGCAGGGACAGGATCCAGCCGGTCAGACGGCCCTGGGCGGTATGAATTCGTATCTCGCCCTGGATGCGCAGCCGTTCGCGAATCACAGCCGTGGTCCGGTCCAGCACCTCGACCAGGTTTCCCCCCGTCTCCTTCTGCAACAGGATGGCGGTGACCACGAAGTTCAGCTCCGGCAGAGGAATCCTGCGGGCCAGTTGTATCAACGCTTCCCGCGCCGGTATCCCGAAATTCTGCTGGCGATAGACCTCGCGAAACTCGCTGCGCACGGGCTCGGGAGATTCCTCGCCAATGATCTCGATTGCCGCCGTCAGGGAATGGCCGGCACGCAGCGCGCGGCTCATCAGATCGATCGACTCCGGCAGATAGCGGTTGAATTCCTTCAGACGCCGCGTGTGCTGATAGCGCAAGAACAGGAAAGGCAAGGCGGCGCAGCCCAATGCGGGCAGCAGAGCTATGGCCAAGCTCGGAAACTCGTAGTAGCCGATCGCGTAGCCGGCGACTGCCAGCCCCAGGCTCCAGGCGAGCACGCCGGAGACGCTCCACAGGCTTTCCGCGCGGGCAATCAGCTTTTGAATCTTCTTGACCAGCTTCCAACGCCGCAACAGCGTGTCCAGCCTGGGGTTCTTGCTCAAGGGAGTTTGCTTGATGATTACAGAGCTGTCGTCATCCATCGGCTCGGAGTTGCCTGGCATCGGAAGCAGCTTGGCGATGCGTCCTTCAATGGTGCGCTCGGCGGCCGTCGGACGGGTCATCACCAGAACGATCCCGAAGGTCAGCAACAGCACCACGAAAAAGATCAGCCCCATCAGGAACATGGTTGCCACTCCCAACGCACATCACGGCCGGTTTCAAGAAAAGCATTCACCACAGAGACACCGAGACACAGAGACAAACAGAAGTCCTTCTTCACGAGGGAGAACAGGCAAAACGGCAGGTTGAGTCTTAGAAATTTCTTCTGTCTCTTATGTGGGTTGTCTTTGAAACAAATTCCTCTGTGTCTCTGTGTCTCTGTGGTGAAAGCTTCTCCCATCTGCCCTAGACCTCCTCGGAGAAATCCAGAAGGTTGGTGTCCAGGTGTATTCCCGCCGCCTGCAGCTTCTCGGTAAACTTGGGCACAATCCCGGTCGCGTAGAAGCGTCCCAGCACTTTGCCGTTCGGTCCCAACCCTCGCTTTTGAAAGAGAAAAACATCCTGCATGCTGATCACCTGATCGCTGGTGCCGGTGATTTCGGAAATGTGGGTCACCCGCCGCGAGCCGTCGCTCATGCGCGAGACCTGGACGATGACCTGTATGGCAGCGGCAATCTGCTGCCGCATGGCCATTTCCGGCAGGTTCAGATTGGCCATCAGGGCCATGGTCTCGATGCGCGAGATGGCGTCGCGCGGGCTATTGGCGTGCACCGTGGTGATGGAGCCGTCATGGCCGGTATTCATGGCCTGCAGCATGTCGAGCGCTTCCTCGCCACGCACCTCGCCCACCACGATGCGGTCGGGCCGCATACGCAAGGCATTCACCAGCAGCTCCCGCTGCCGCACTCCGCCATGGCCTTCCACGTTGGGCGGACGGCACTCCAGCCGCACCACATGCTTCTGTTTCAGCTTGAGCTCAGCCGAATCCTCAATGGTGACAATGCGCTCGCGCGGGGAGATGAATCCGGAAAGCACATTGAGCAGCGTGGTTTTGCCCGCGCCGGTTCCTCCCGACACAACAATATTCAGCCGCGCCTTTACCGCGCTCTCCAGTACATTCATCATCACCGGCGTGAGCTCGCGGTAAGCCAGCAGGTCTTCGGCGGTCAGCGGATGCGCGCCAAAACGGCGGATGGAGAGAATGGGGCCGTCAATGGCCAGCGGCGGGATGATGGCATTGACGCGCGAGCCATCGTGCAGCCGGGCGTCCACCATCGGCGATGACTCGTCCACGCGGCGGCCCACCTGGGAGACGATCTTCTCGATGATGTGCATCAGGTGATGGTTGTCCTTGAAGACGACATTGGTTGTCTCCAGCACGCCACCGCGCTCCACATAGACTGAATCGGCGGTATTGACCAGGATGTCGGTGACCGTGGGGTCCTGCAACAGCGGCTCCAGCGGGCCCAGCCCAAAAACCTCATCCATCACCTCATTGGCCAGACGGCTGCGCTCGCTGGCGCTGAATGGGATGCCGTGTTCGGCGACCAGCTGCAAAATGACCGTCAGCAACTGTTGCCGCCCCTGCGAGTCCTGCATGTAGAGCAGCTTTTCCAGATCGACCTTGCCGATGAGCTCGCGATGCACTGCCGACTTCACGTCTTGCTGGGCCCGCGCCAGCAAGGGATTCGCGTCCCTGCCCAGGTGGGCGAACAGTTGACTTGCGGGAAGCGTAGCAGTGGTGGCGGCTTCAGCCATAAACTCTCTTCAATCCTCCGGACCGCAGCTAAGCCGTCTCAATGCCAGAAGGCGAACCTTCGTTTTGGTTCGGCCGCATCGGGCGACTGCTCGGGAACCAGACTCGCCGCCCACTTCTTCATCTCGATGGCGAACTCTGACTTGCGTTCGGGCCGTATGGGGTTGCCCGTATTCATCGCCCGAATCAGGTCGGACGAGGCATTGGGAATGGCGATGGCGATAGGCTGCCGGATCGCCTTCTCGATTTGCTCCAGGGCCAGCGCGCCTTCCGATGAGAAACGGTTGATGACTATTTTGATCTTCGAAGGCGGCACATTGCCTTGCAGCAGCCGGTCGATATGACGGGTGAGGTCGCGCAGCGCCGGGACATCGGGAGTGGCAATCAGGTAAAGCTCGTCGCAACAGTCGATGGTGGCCAGGCTGAGGTTGTGTACGCCGTGAGGACAGTCGATCACCACAAACTCGTAGTTCTGGCCGAGAAAGCGAATGGCGCGCTGGATGTCGTCCAACGAGACGTTGGCAGTGTCGTCGAAGACATCGGGCGAGGGCAGAATGTCCAGACAACTGGAGTGATGAATGACAAAGCCGTCCAGCAGGATCTCGTCCAGGCGGGCGATATTCCGCACCAGCTCGTAGAAGTGGTAGTTCCCTTCGTCCTCACCCAGGTACAACGAGACATGTCCCAGGCGCCGATGCTCATCCAGAATCAGGGTCCGCTTGCCGTACTGACGTACCAGAAAGCAGCCCAGATGAACGGCGAGCGTCGTCGCGCCCGCTCCGCCGCGAGCGCCAAGCAGTGCCAGAATTTTTCCCGTGGGCTTTGTCTGGGTCTGCTTGCGGGCGCTGAGACGGCTGCGCAGGCGGTCGAAGGCCTCGGCTACCTGATCGGCAACCACCGGCTTGGTGAGATATTCGCCGCAGCCCGCCCGCATCGCCTCCAGCAGCAGCGCCGGATCTGACATGGAGGAGACGGCGATCAGGCTGCCACGTCCATGCAACGTTTGCTGTAAGGCGTTCGCCGCCTCCACCGCTGCTCCCCGGTCGCGATCGAAGTCGATGACACAAACGCAGACCTCCGCCCGCTGCAGCTTCTGCACCATCTGTGAACTGCAGGCGTAACATGCATAGTCCTCCAGCTCGCCGGCGAAGGTCCCATTCTTCCGCGCGACTGCCTGCTTCACCGCCGCGACGGTCTCTGAATCCGCGCACAAGGTGGCGGCGCACAAGCCGGTAGCGCTTTCCGTAAATTCCTCGCTGTTCACGTCATGCTCTCCAAACTTGTGTTGCGCAACGGTCCTGCTCCTCACTTCTTCGGCAAATTCTGATCAAACGCTTGCGGCTGCAAAAACGGCACTGGCATTTCCGGAGTTGACGGAGGTGGCAACCCGGGACCGCTGAGCGAGTCGATGATTTTCGGGGTAACGATGACGATCAGCTCCATGGTGGAGTGGTTCAGGTTCTTGGAGCGAAACAGCACTCCCAGGACGGGGATATCGCCGATGCCTGGCATTTTGCTCAGAGTGTCGGTGATGCGGTTATCGAGGATGCCGGAGATGCCAAAGCTCTGCCCATCCTTCAATTCAACTTCCGTCTCGGCCTTGCGCGTGGACAGCGCCGGCAAACTGTATCCCGCAATGACCACCTCGTTGGTGTAGTCAAGCGCGCTCACCTCCGGCGCAACTTTCAGCCGGATGGTTCCATCGGAGTTCACGAAGGGAGTGAATTCCAACTTCACTCCGTAAGGCCGGAACTGGACTGTCACCGTCGGCACACTACCCGCTCCGCCCGGCTGCACGATGGGATAAGGAAACTCGCCACCTGCCAGGAAGCGCGCCGTCTTGCCATGAAGCGTGGTCAGGTTGGGCTCGGCCAGGATTTGCAGGATGCCCTTGGTTTGCAAATCTTTGATGGTCGCGCCGATGCCGTTCTTGACGTTGAAGTAGAAAAGGTTCAGGAAATCCGACGTGATGGCCTGGGTAGCTGAGCCGTTGGGCTGGAAGGTGAACGGAGAGAACTGTTCCGTACTTCCCTGGCCGATATTATTGCCATTCAGACCGAATAAATTGATGCCGAACGCGGTCAGCTTGGAGCGATCAATCTCGGCGATGCGTACCTGCAACTGCACCTGCGGCAAGTGACCGGGATCGACTACCAGGGAGTTAATCACGTCCTTGGAGTAGACACCCGCCAGCCTCGCCGCCTCATCAGCGGCAGCATCGCTGCCCACTACGCCGGTCAGGTGCACCCGGCCTTGCTGCGCCTCGACCTCGACATGATCGCCGGGAAGCGCGTTCGCCAGCGACTCCCGCAGGCCCGCTACATCTACGTCGGCGAGCACGGTGTACATCGTCGTCTGGCCGCCGCTCGACCACAACACCAGGCTGCTTGTCCCTGCCGATTTGGCCGTGATCACCACTTCAAACGGACTGGAGGCAATCGAGTCCAGCACCACGGGATTGCTCACATAGATGCGGCGCAGCCGTTCGGGAAAATTCAGAAACAGCGAGCGGCCAACAATCAGGTGGAGTCGGTGAGCTTCCTCGGCGCCGGACTGCTGGCCGCCAACCGGCGTCGCAGTGTCGCCCGGAGCTGCCGCAGCAGCAGCCTTCAACGCCATGGGAGCAACGTGCCTCTGTGAGGTCGCGTCGCTTGCCACAGCCGCGACTGGCGCTGATGGCGTGCTTGCTTGAGCCTCGCTTGCAGCCGGGCCCGCAGGTTGAGATGAGTTTGCCGCCGGCGATGCCCCCGCTGGCGACTGGGCAGCCGATATCGGGGCCGCGAGCAGCACCGCGAGCAACGCCAAAGCAAGGTTCCAGCGGAAAAGGGGTTTCATATCGTCACTCAAAACTCTTGCTCGTATGCTTGTCGCCAAGAATGGTCTCGACAACGTACGATTCTTTTATCGGCGAATGGACGCGAGGCGTTACCGCCGCTGGCGCAGGCCCAGCTTCGATGCCAGACAGCTGTGCCATCTGCACCGGCATGGCTTTGACCTTGGTATGGTCTGCGCCATTGCGCAGGACGAACTGGATACTTCCCTGGGCGCTGGCCAGCACCAGCTTCTGCGCGTCCTCAGGCGTCAGCAGCAGCGTGACCACGCTGACGGCTTCGGGCTTTCCTTGGGGCTCCGGCTCCAGCTTTTGCCCCGCCGTCAGCACTTCTACATCCTGGAGAACGATTTGCGTCTCCGGTGTAGGCGCGCGGTCGGAGCGGAAGGTGACCAGCACATCCACGTGCGATCCAGGAAAAAGAAACCCTGCCACCCCGACCACCTCATCCGATTTCACAGAGGTCGCGCGCATGCCTTCCGGAATCTTGGTGGTCAGCCCAATGCCCGATCCCGGCGCTGCTAGGTATCCCTCCAGAATGGGTTCGGAAGCGGCCACGGGATAAATTACGGCCCGGCCAGCCAGGTCTCCGACTTTGGTGAAAGCACTCGACAATTTGACCGACGCCGGCCAGTCCGTCAGTACCAGATCTTCCGGCTTCAGCACCTCTCCGGCTTCGAGCGACCGTGAGGCAGCTACGTAACGCTGCACGTTGGGATGAGTATTGCTGGAACTGCTGAGCTTGCGGCTGATGAAGAAAGTGACAGCGCCGGAAAGCAGCAGAGCGATGAGCAGGGCAAGGAGCACGCGACGGGAGTTCATATTTTCATCTCAGCGGAAGATTGCAAATCGCCAGCGTTGCCGGAGTGGCTGCCTGTTGCAACCACCTCCGGCGCTGGAGCATTGAGCCTGGCATGTCAGGTTGAGCAGCCGTTGATCAAACGTCGGCGCGGCGCTCATACCTTGTTTTCCTCGAAGGTCCCCAGGCTGATGCCGGCCTCCGGGACTTGCAGCTCCGGCCTCAGGCCACGGCGCTGCTTAGCTTGCTGCCGACCGCACTGAACGCATTGCTGATGTTGGTCGCCAAGGCGCTCATGGCGGCCACGGCGGCCAACGCTATCATTGCCGCTGCCAGGGCGTATTCGATCAGGTCCTGACCGGATTCGTCCCGCAGCAGATTAAGAAATGCGAGTTTCATTTCGACCTTCCTCCCTGCGAATTCGCCAGACGGACAAGTCTGGCTAGCTTGTTCCACTACTTAAGTACTGTCGGTAACTCCTATCGGCAGGAGCAGGAAGATCGATTAGGTTTCGTGCGGGATGAAACACAATCGGGACAACTACCAAAGCGGGAAGGAAGAAGTGCGGTACAGAAAAAATTGAGAAGGTTAGATATGGGATCGCTAGCTTGGCAGGTGCTGTCTTCTATTTATGTCCGTACAGAAGCTTGTCCAACGCCGGGCCGAGTTGTTCGACGGTAAGGCCGTTCAGGGCAGAGGTGTGTTCTTGCACGAAGAACTGTGCTCGAACGCTATTGGCTCGGACGGTACCGTCCGAAATGTCCCAGTCATCAACGAGCGTGTAAAAATCGCCTGCGCTCTCGTAACGAAGAACGAAGAGATATTTATGCTCCGGCTGAATGAACAGTTCAGATTGTGCCCCGGGATTGTCGACGGAGAAGGCTTGGCTGTTGCGGAGGATTACAGTGCCGCCATACAGAATGAGAGTTACGTCATGGTTCGCGGTTGGATGACCCGTTCCTGTCCGATCCTCGAATACTTGGTCAACGCGCAGCGTTACCTCGGTGTAGAGCGAGCGTTCGGACGAGGTTAATACGCTGCGGTGTCCAGTAAAGGTTGCGGTCAGGACGGCTCGGTCCTTAACAACGTCAGAGATCTCGAATCGGTCCCAGGCCATGTCGTAACTGCCACCCACGACCCTCCCGCTACCGGGCTGGGTAAGAGGTACCGGCGACATGGACGCCTCGTCCCAAAACTTATTGCGCTCGGCTCGCGCTGAAGCCGAGATATCTTTGTTCCAATCTAGGTAAGGCGTGGGCGTTGACATCCACGCGCTAGCTGCGGCCTTCGACGTAGCCTCCGATGTGGTTTGCGCTGATGCCGCGACTGCGAAGACCTGCGCAACTATCAATGCCTCGATCGCCACGAATTTCAGCGTCTTCATAGCCACACCTCAACCGCACGCCTGCTGGCGTCGACTACTATCCCCAAGCGTGTGCCTAGGTCGGTTCGATGTCAAGGAGTTTGGAGTTGGGAGGGAATTCAGACGATGTACCTCAGGGGCTGGAAGCCCTGTCATCCCATCCGCGCTTTACGCTGGGCTGAAGGCCAGCACTACCCGAACCCCGGCGGCGTACTCAGAATCGCTAGTCGCCCGCAGGCGCGCCCATTTCCTGCACGATCTGAACGCTGGCGCTGGTGCCAATGCGGTTCGCGCCGGCATCCACCATCTCCAGCAGATGTGCGGCGGTGCGAATGCCGCCGGCGGCCTTCACTCCGATGTTTAGGCCGACCACTCCACGCATCAGCGCCACATCGTAGGCGGTAGCGCCGGAATCGGCCAGCCCGCTGGAGGTCTTCACGAAATCTACTCCCGCTTCGACGGCGAGGGCGCAGGCCAGGATCTTTTCTTCCTGACTCAGCAAAGCGTTTTCCAGAATGAGCTTCAGAATGGCGCCACACCGATGCGCCAACTGCGTCAGGCTGCGAATCTCCGTCTGCACCAGCACGCGCTGCCCCGACTTCAGCGCGCCGATATTCATCACCATGTCGAGCTCGTGGGCGCCCTGGCGTAGCGCCGTCTCGGCTTCCAGC
>JBEKTC010000099.1:0-13064 GCA_049516475.1 Candidatus Korobacteraceae bacterium
GGCACCGGCGAATTGCCTGGCGTTTCCTACGAGGAGATCACCTTTGAAGGCTACGGCCCGGGCGGCGTGGCCATCCTCATCGAAGTTTCGACCGACAACCGCAACCGCACGGTCAGCGAGATTCGTCACGCCTTCGGCAAGAATGGCGGGAACATGGGCGAAGCCGGCTCGGTCGCATGGATGTTCCATAAGAAGGGCGACATCATCATCGCCAAATCAGCGGCCAAGGAAGACGATCTTATGAACCTGGTGCTGGAGGCCGGGGCCGACGACTTGAAAGATGACGGCGATAATTGGGAGATCCTGACCGATCCATCGGCTTACGAGACGGTGCTGGAAGCGGTGAAGAAAGCCGGCATCAAGCCTGAGGTTGCCGAGATCGCCATGGTACCGCAGAACTACACCAAACTCGAAGGCCACCAGGCCGGCACTATGATCCGGTTGCTGGAAGCCCTGGAAGACCATGACGACGTCGAGCACGTCTATTCCAACTTCGACATCGACCAGAAACAACTGGAAGAGGTTGCGGGGTAGGCAAATAGTTGGTGGCAGCTAGTATGGCGTCCCGGAAGTTCGTGGAATAAATCTGCATTGTTCTTGAAAGGGCACGGCTTCAGCCGTGCCGCAATTGCCGGACACCACACTAAACGTCTTATACCGCCCTGCGACCCGAGACCAGGTTGATGATCAGCACCACCACAGCCAGTACCAGCAGGATGTGGATCAAGCTTCCTGCAATGTGAAACCCAAATCCCAGCAGCCAAAGAACCAGCAGGATCGCAAGAATCGTCCAAAGCATTCGGTTTCTCCACAGCCAGAAAACTGGCACGAGGGATAGGAGTCCGATTTCCTAGGCCGGAGTTGTACGGACGTTCCCATCTTTCAGGAATCGTTCGAAGACCTCGTTCGACAGCAGCCGGCCGCGCGGCGTGAGCCGCAGGCGATCGGCAGCGCTTTCCAGCAACCCAGCCTCCGCAAGTTCGGCAATGATGGAACGGTAACTGTCGAGCACGGCTTCGCCAAACTTCCTTTGAAGCTCCCGGACTGAGATGCCGCGATTCAGTCGAAGTCCCAGGAAAAACGATTCCTCCAGCGCCGCTTGCGCGTCGATCAACATGCGGGTCGCCAGAAGCTGTTGCGCTCGAGCCGACGACTTGTTGGTTGCGGACGAATATTCATCCAGCGAATCCGGAGTTGCGAAGCGCACGGCGTCGATACCACGGGCTTTCAGCTCAGGCGCGGCGATCAGCATGGAGTGCGCGTCAACGCCTAATCCGATGTAGGGCTGGCGCGTCCAGTACTTCAGGTTATGGCGAGAGTCGCGCAACCCGATGCCATGCGTCACCGGCCGGGCGAAATTGGAAATCTCATACTGCCGCACCCCACCCTTTTCTAGGCGCTCGCAAGCGGCGAGATAGAGATCGGCGGTGAGGTCGTCATCAGGAACGAAATGCGCATGGTAGCGGCTGCCGCCCGCCAGCAGTTCAGTGCCGAGGCGCGAATCGTCGTCGACTTCCAGCATGTAGACACTGACGTGCGGCACGCCGGTGGCGAGTGTCTCACTCAGCGAGAAGTTCCAGCTCCCTTCAGTTTGGTGGGGCAAGCCGGCGATCAGATCGATGCTGATGTTGCCGATTCCCGCCGACCGCAGGCGAGCGATGTCGGCGAGTGTGATTTCGCGCGTGTGCAGCCGTCCGACGGAAGAACACTCCTTGTCAACGAACGACTGCACGCCTAGGCTGACGCGGTTGACGCCGTAACTGAGAAGCCCAGCCAGGACTTCGTCACTGATCGTGCCTGGAGCGCACTCCACCGTGATTTCCGCCGTTCGCTCGACATCGAAACCGCTGCGAATGGCTTGAAACATACGCTGCAATTGGTTAGCCTCGAGGACAGAGGGCGTGCCGCCGCCAAGGTAAATCGAATCCACTCCGGCTTCGAGAACACCGCCGAGCTCACGCGAGATGCTGGCCGAATATTCGACATCCGAGCACACCTGCTGCACATAACCACCGAACACCACGCGTGAAAACACACCGGACGCAAAGTTGCAGAAGCTGCACTTGGTGCGGCAAAACGGTACAGAGATGTAAATTCCTTGTGACAAATGCAGCAGTTAGCAATTAGCGGTTAGCATTTAGTAAGCGGCTCCGATACCCAAGGACGTGGATATCTGGTAGCCGATCATCACTCAAGTCCATCTTACCTCTTTCCTCAGTAATCGCTAGGGCGTGTAAGCTAAGTGCTAAGTGCCAAATGCTAACTGCTTCTTCTAAACGCCGCGTCGTCATAACTGGAATGGGCGTGGTCAGCCCCAACGGCATCGGCAACGAGGCCTTCTGTCGCGCGGTTCTAGCTGGGACCAGCGGCGTGCGGCGCGTCAGCAGCTTCGACCCCGGCGATCTCCCGGTGCAGATCGCGGGCGAGGTGCAAGGCTTCGACGAGTTGGCCTGGGTCGATGCGCATGAACGCAAGCACGTTTCGCGAGTAGTACCGCTGGCGCTGGCGGCGTCGACGGAAGCGTTGCGTGACGCCGGGATCGAAACGCCGCAACTGTCGCTGGAGCAGCAGCGTGAGATCGGTGTTGTGCTGGGTTCGGGCGGCGGGGCGCAGGAGTTCTCCGAAGAGCAAGTGCGGCTGTGGCTGACCGGCAAGGTGAAGCAGGTTAGCCTGTTCTGCATTCCCAGCGGCACCATGGGCACACTCTCCAGCGAAATCAGCATGCGTTTCGGGCTGCGCGGGATGAGCCACGTCATCACCACCGGCTGCACCTCCTCGACGGACGCCTTTGGCTATGCGCTGCGGCAGATCCAGTTCGGCTTCCTGCCGATGATGCTGGTCGGCGGCGTCGATGCGCCCATCGCGCCGGGAATCATGAAGGGCTTCACGCTGATGAAGATCATGACGTCGTCGTGGAACCATGCGCCGGAGCGGGCCTCACGGCCGTTCTCCCTCGATCGCGATGGCTTCGTAGTGGCGGAAGGTTCCTGGATGTTCGTCCTGGAGGAATACGAACACGCTCGCGCGCGTGGGGCCAAGGTTCTCGCCGAGGTTGCCGGATATGGTTCCACCTGCGAGGCGTTCCATCGCGTCCGCTTGCAGGAGTGCGGCGAAGAACCAGCCCGCGCTATTCAGATGGCGATGGAGGACGCGGGAATCGCGGCGAGCGATGTTGACTACGTCAATCTGCACGGCACCTCAACTCAGCTCAACGATCGCATCGAGACGCGCGCGCTGAAGCTGGCGCTTGGCGACAAGGCTTACGCGACGCCGATGTCGAGCCTGAAGTCGCAGATTGGACATCCGCAGGGCGCGTGTGGAGCGGCGGGCATCGCGGCCACGCTGGTCGCCATGCATCATCGCCAGATCCCGCCGACGATTAATCTGGAAACCCCTGATCCGGAGTGCGATTTGGACTACGTTCCCGACACCGGGCGGAGCGTCCAGATCGAGCACGCGGTTTGCAACTGCATCGCCTTTGGCTCGAAGAATTCCGCACTGGTGCTGCGAAAGCTGGAGTGACGCTACCGGAAAATCGACTAAACAAGGTCTGGCTTCGTGTCAGGGCGCGACTTTCAGTGGTGCCGAAAAGGGTGCACGAAATGACTTGGGCGTTAGGACGTGCGGCAAGCAGGGGCTAAAGCCCTTTTTCTAATTACGCTATCGGCACGGCTGAAGCCGTGCCCTGACACAAATCGATTTCTGAGACGCATTCGCTTCAATCTTTTCCATCCTGCCTAGACCCGTTTTCGTCTATATGACTTCCGGCGTTCGCTTACAATTCTGTTAAGGGCTCATGGCAATTCAGGAAGAAGAGGTATTAGGCAAGGCATACGACGCCAAGCTGATGAGGCGCCTGCTGACGTATCTGCACTCCTATCGCTGGCAGGTCTCGGTGGCGCTCGTCGCCATCGTGCTGAAGGCGGGCGCCGACGTTCTCGGTCCCTATCTCACCAAAGTCGCCATCGATAAGTATCTCGCTCGGCATACAGAAGCCCATTCACTGCTCGACCGCTGGCTCAGCCCGCAGCCGCTGACCGGCATTGCGCAGATCGCAGCGATGTACATCGGTCTGCTGCTCTTCAGCTTCCTGTTGGAGTTCGCCCAGACCTACATCATGCAGTGGACCGGCCAGAAGGTGATGTTCGATCTCCGGGCGCAGATCTTCCGCCATCTGCAGCGGCTGCACATCTCGTTCTACGACAAGAATCCGGTGGGACGGCTGGTGACGCGCGTTACCAGCGACGTGGATGCGCTGAACGACATGTTTACCGCAGGCGTGGTGTCAATCGTCGAAGATATCTTCGTGCTGCTGGGCATTCTGGTCATCATGCTGAATATGAGCTGGCGGCTTGCGCTGATCACCTTCGCCGTGCTGCCGCTCATCTTCTATGCCACGTCAATCTTTCGCCGCAAAGTACGCGACAGCTACCGTCGCATCCGCGTGGCCATCGCCAAAATCAACGCTTATCTGCAGGAGCACATTACCGGCATCGTGGTGCTACAGCTTTTCAATCGCGAAAAGAAGGCCTACGAGCGCTTCGAAACAATCAACCGCACTCACATGGACGCGTTCAAGGACGCGATTATGGCGCATGCCGTCTACTACCCAATCGTGGAAGTGCTCTCGGCGATCGCGATTGCGTGCGTAGTATGGTTTGGCGGCAATGAGGTCCTGCGCAACTTCGTGACCTTGGGCGTGCTGGTCGCCTTCATGCAATATGCGCAGCGCTTCTTCCGGCCCATCCAGGACCTTAGCGAGAAGTACAACATCCTGCAATCGGCCATGGCGTCGAGCGAGCGCGTCTTCAAGCTGCTGGACACCCCAGCCGAGATCGTCTCGCCGCAGGTGCCCAAGGTGCCGCAAGGACCGGGGCGGATAGAGTTCGATCATGTGTGGTTCGCCTATCGCACGCTGGCGCAAGCAGCGGCCGAAGCTGCCAGCAAAGGCGAAAAGCTGAAGGTGAGTGTCGTCGCTGCGAATGATAACGCGCAAGCCGTGACAGGCTCCGTCGATTTGGGCAAGGACTACGACTGGGTGCTGCGCGACGTGTCGTTTGCCATCGACCCGGGAGAGACGGTCGCGATCGTCGGGCACACCGGCGCGGGCAAAACCACGATCATCTCCCTGCTGCTGCGTTTCTATGACGTGCAGAAGGGCGCCATCCGCATAGACGGCGTCGACATCCGCGACATGGATCTCGGTGAGTTGCGGCGGCGTTATGGAGTGGTGCTGCAGGATCCGTTCCTGTTTTCCGGCACTGTGGCCGACAATATCCGGCTGGGCACGCGTTGGATTGAAGACGAGTCGGTGGAAGATGCGGCCGAGCAAGTCAACGTTGCGGACTTCATTCGTTCGCTGCCGGGCGGCTTTGATGAAGAAATGCGCGAGCGCGGCAGCACGCTTTCCACGGGGCAGAAGCAGCTTATTTCGTTCGCGCGCGCGCTGGCGCACAACCCGAAGGTCCTGATTCTGGACGAAGCCACCTCCAGCGTCGATACCGAAACCGAGTTTCGCGTACGCGACGCGCTGTCACGCATGGTGGAGGGGCGGACGTCGATCATCATCGCCCACCGCCTGAGCACCATCCAGCGCGCCAACAAGATCATTGTTCTGCACAAAGGCCAGGTGCGCGAGATCGGCTCGCATCAGCAACTGCTGGCGCAGCGCGGGATCTACTGGAAGCTGTATCAACTGCAGTACAAAGACCAGGAGATTCCCGTGCCGGTAAGTATTTCACCGAGCGAGTATTCCACCGGGGTCAGCGTCTCGGGTACGTAGTCAATCCCCATATATGAGGCGCATGGCTGATTGCTGACGGGCTTCTAGCTCGCACCTGTCATAATCGCTAGGTGCGAATCTTGATCTCCGCGGGAGAAGCTTCTGGCGAATTCTATGGCGCAGAGTTGATGCAGGCTTTGCGCCGGCAAGTCTCGCGCAACTCGTCAAGTGCAGGCATCGAGTTCTTCGGCGTTGGCGGAGAGCGGATGCGTAGTGCCGGTTGCGAGCTTCTGGTCGACGCACGCGAGATCGCCGAGGTCGGCATCGTCGAAGTCGTCAAGCACATACCCACCATCTACCGGCGTTTTCGCCAGGTAGTACGCGAGGCAGAGCGGCGCCGTCCCGACGCAGCGGTCCTGATTGACTTTCCTGATTTCAACCTGCGCCTGGCGCGCGAGTTGCATAAGCTGGGCGTGCCGGTCATTTACTACGTCAGTCCGCAACTGTGGGCGTGGAAGCAGCGCCGCATCGAGCGGGTGCGCAAGTATGTTCAGCAGATGCTGGTGATCTTCCCCTTCGAGGAGAAGTTCTATCGCGAGCGGGGAGTTGCCGCGAAGTTTGTCGGCCATCCGCTGGCCAATCTGCCGGCGCCGTCGGTTACCCGTGAACAGTTCGCAACCGAATATAAGATCGACCCCAGTCGGCAGTGGATTGCGTTGCTGCCCGGTAGCCGCCGCGGCGAGGTGTCGCGGATCTTCCCAGTGCTTTTGGAGGCGGCGCAACTTCTTGGTCCAGATTACGTTTACACAGTACCTGTCGCTTCAACTCTGGATGCAGCCTGGATGGCTTCGTTCCTGCGTGACTACAAGGGACCGTCGATAACTTTCACGCGAGATGCCCGCGCAACCGTGTTGCACGCGCGCGCAGGGGCCGTCGCCAGCGGGACCTCGACGCTGGAGGCGGCGCTGATTGGCACGCCCTTCGCGATGGTTTACCGCGTCGCGCCGCTCACCTGGGCGTTGGGCCGCCGTCTAGTAAAGGTGGACCGCTTTGCGATGGTGAACCTGATCGCGGAGCGGGATGTTGTGCCCGAGTTGGTGCAAACGGATTTCACCTCACAACGCGTCTGCGACGAGCTTCGCCGCATCATTCCAGATGGACAGGCGCGGAGAACCATGGTGGAGGACTTTCTTGAGGTGCGGCGGCGCCTGGAGCCCGGTGATTCTGGAGGAAGCGCATCCGATCGGGCAGCACAGGCCGTACTATCTTTGATAGGACAGCCGGCTGACTTGAGGCCTTAGGTTCACCACTGAGGCACGGAGAGCACGGAGAAAATGAAAAAGAATACTCCGTGTTCTCCGTGCCTCCGTGGTGAAAGCTATTTCTCGAAACTGGCAGGATGCAGCGGCGCACCTTTCCACGCGGATTTTCCATCGTTTATAGTGACCAACAGAGGAGTTTTCTCCCTAATGCGTAATGCGGCAAGGTTCCTGGGACGATTTCTAGTACTTGGTGTGTTGATCTTCGTTTCAACCTGCTTCGCGGCGGAGAAGCCGCGCATCCAGGTCAACGACTACATCATCCACGTCGTCGTGACTCCGCAAACGCACCAGCTCAAGGCCCAGGCCCGCGTCAAGTTCACCGCTCTCGAAGACATCAATACCGCGATCTTCGAACTGCACAACGCGCTTCGTCCGACCCGCGTAATTGATGCCAATGGCCAGTCGATGCCGGTGGAGCGGGTCAGTTCTGACTCGACTGTGCGCATTTCGCTTCCCAGCACGCTTAGCAAGGGCACGTCCGATACCTTGATATTTGAGTACGAAGGCGCCGTCCAGTCCGCCGACGATAGCCCGGTGCCGGGATTGAAGCTTGCCTACGTTGGCGATCCGATTACCTATCTTCTCTATGCGGGCCGCTGGTTTCCCATGGCTGGATATGGTACCAACCGGTTCACCTCCACCATCAGCGTCAGCGTTCCGGCGGGATACACCGTAATCGCAAGCGGCAAAGAAAGTGCGGCGCCCGGTCCTGAAGTCGAGGAAGGTGCGCCTGCTCCGCGCAAGGGCCAGCCGAAAGACGCGATCACCCGGCTAGCCACACCCGGCGGCGGACAAACTTTCACCTTCACCTATGAGGATCGGCCGAGTTTTCCCGGCACTGTCCTCATCGGGAAGTACGTGCAGACCAAGAGCACCGAAGGTGGCCTGAATGTTAACGTTTACACCACGGCGGAGCACAAGGCCGCTGCGACCAGTTACGCCGACACCGCGACCAAGGAATTTTTCTTTTTTACCACACTCTACGGTCCGCCGTTCGGACAGAAGTTGAATGTGGTGGAGTTGCCGGACGATACCGTTCCGTCGGCTTGGGCACCGGAGATCGCTGCTTTGGCAGGTCGTCATTTTACGGAGAAAGGCAATTACCGTTTGTTGGCCAATACCATCGCGCACCAGTGGTTCGGGACCATGGTGAGTCCCGCCAGCAAGAATGATTGGTGGCTGAGTGACGGCGGGGCGCGCTACTCCGAGGCGCTCTATGTGGAGCACGTCGCCGGAGAAGCCGGTTTTCAGGAAGTGACCAAGGACATGTCTGTCGGCGCGCTGGCCTACGTGTCGGTGCCGCTGGCCGACGTTGGCAGGCTGGACACCTTCTCGCCCGAGTTCCAGTCGCTGGTAACCGACAAGGGCGGCATGATCCTGGCGATGTTGCGCTGGATCATTGGCGAGGAAGCTTTCGACAAGACCATGCGAACCTTTGTGTCGCAGTATGAGGGGAAGACCGCAACCGTGGACGATCTCCGCAAAATAGCTGAACAGGCTTCAGGCCAGCAGCTCACGTGGTTCTTCACTCAGTGGCTGGACTCAACTGGGGCACCTCAGTTCAAGAACAAATATACGGTGTATCGCACGGCAAAGGGCTTCCGTGTCGTGGGCGAGATTTCGCAGGACATGGACCTGTTCCGCATGCCGGTGGAGCTGAGGATCGACACCGACGGCAAGACTGAGAGCAAGCGGATTGAAGTGGAAGGAACGAACTCGGCGTATTCGGTCGATACCTTTGGAAGGCCGCGCCGCATCACCATCGATCCTAACAACCAGGTGTTGCAGAACTCGCTCGACCTCCAGGTGCGGACGTCGATCATGCGCGGCCAGCAGGATGTTGAGCAGGGAGATCTGACCGAGGCGCTGAAGGAATTCCAGAAGGCCCTCGACATCAACCACAACAGCTCGCTGGCCCACTATCGCATAGCCGAGGTGTTCTTCCAGCAGCACAACTACCAGTCTGCCGCGAACGCCTACCGCGAAGCGCTCAATGGCGATGGCGAGCCGCGCTGGACGGAGGTCTGGAGCCACATACAGTTGGGCATGATCTTCGATCTGACTGGGCAGCGCGAGCGTGCCACGAATGAATATCGCCAGGCGTTGCAAACCAACGACAACACGCAGAACGCCCTCGATACCGCGCGTAAATATCTGCAGACGCCGTATCAGCCTCAGAGCCAAGACAAGCCGGGGATGTAGGTTGAGCTTGAAGCATACTGCTTTGTGTAAGGGCACGACTTGAGTCGTGCCAACAAATCTTTTCAATAAAATGGGGCTTTAGCCCCTGCGCACGGTTTCCAGGGGCTAAAGCCCGGCTCTTGAGGCTTCCATTCGGCACGACTGAAGTCGTGCCCTGACACGAACCGAGGATTTGGAATCGCCTTCAGTGCGCCAGTTTGAGGCCGCCCAGACGGGCGGCTTTTTCGTGTGCCACACCGTGGGACATCAATAGCACCTGAAAAGTCTCGCCCATCCCTGTGGGCGCAATCAGGTGCTTGAGCTGCAGCGCGACCTTCGTATGCTCCTGCGGTTGCTTGCAATCCTGGAAGGCATCCTCGAATTGCGTCTCCTCCCCGATGCCGATGAGGAACTGCGACTGTGTCAGGAGCGCCAGCGGTTCGAGTCCGCGCTCGACGCCAATTGCGCGCAAGGCGGTGAAGTTGACGTGCGCGGTGATGTCCTGATCGCCGGGAGCCTCATAAGGCGACGCGCTGGCGGTGTGTTGGCGATAGCTCATGATGGTGTCGCGATGCCGGCCGGCCAGTTGCTCCTCCCGAGTGTAGCCGTAGTCGATGAGCACCAGAAATCCGCGACGGCGTTCGAAGACGCTGGCGATGCGCTCCATCCAACCGAGCGACGCGAGCGAGACTTCGACGCGCTCGCCTTCCTCGGGACGAACGCCATAGCGGTCCAGAAACTCACTTTCAGAAGCGGAGGGCGCGACGAACGTTTCCGTGAAGCTCCCGTTCTCATAGCCGACGCGGACTGCGCCCCGATAGTCGATAACGTCGACCGGCAAAGCGTCGAAGAACTCGTTAGCGAAAACGATGATGTTGTCGCTGGCGCGCGAGGCCGACGATTCCAAAGAGTCGAAGATCTCGCAATCTCGGGCTGCGGTGTGCTCGGCCAGGCGCTCTTGCAACTTGGTTCTCAGATGCGCCGACTGCTCGACCAGCGCATAGTGCAGCGCACGCGAAAACTCAGGGAACTCCTTGGCAGACCAGTCGAGCACATCGCGCGCGAAGAGCCCGCGCCCCGGCCCGAGCTCGATCAGATCAATGTGCGCAGGCGAATCCAGTACGCGCCACATCTCTTCGAATTGCCGCGCCAACAATCGGCCAAACACCGCGTGGACGTCGCTCGAAGTATAGAAGTCTCCGGCCTTGCCAAACTGCTCGCGAGCTCGTGAGTAATAGCCAAGCTCAGGTTCGTACAGGCAGAGTTCCATGTAACGTGAAAAAGGAATGGGACCGTTGCGAGCGATCTCGCCGGCAATGCGCTGGCGCAGGGCGGGCTCGAGTTGCCGCTGGTCTGCTTGCAAGATCACAGCTTGCCCTCGCGCTCCATCTGCTGGTGTTCCTTGCGGTGCTGAGGAGTGCGGATGAACATCTCGACCAGGTAGTCGTGCAGGCAATCGAAGATTTGGCGCTGCAGCGTCCACTCGAATTGCGCGTCGTCCAGGTCGCGAGGATGCAATTCGAAATAGTAGGTGTGGACCGGCGGATCGGAGAAGCGCGGGCGAATAATGATCTCGACGCCTTCGTCCTTCACTCGCGCATCGAACTCGACGAGCGGATGCTCATAGAGCCGCAGTTGCTGTTGCACACGCTCCAGGCGGGATAAAGTCATCGGGGCGATTGTAGCAAGTAGGAGGTAGAGCGGGCCTTTAGGCCCGCGCGAGATGATGTTAGACGTGGGCATCAGCCCACGCTCGAAGTGGAACAAAACCTGAGCCGCCGAGCGACGACACAGGGTTGCGACACAGTCTCT
Organism: Candidatus Korobacteraceae bacterium; assembly: GCA_049516475.1. Taxonomy (GTDB): domain Bacteria; phylum Acidobacteriota; class Terriglobia; order Terriglobales; family Acidobacteriaceae; genus Bog-257. The sequence goes on from JBEKTC010000099.1 coordinate 11,038, forward strand.
AAAGGCCTGCTCTACCCATTGTCAGCTCCAGCGGAACCAGCGCAACGCCAGAACAAATGACACGCCTCCCCACACCGCGAGTACGGCGATCCTGCCCAGCTGTGATTCAAGCGAGGCTCCTTGCAGAATGATGGCTCGCAGAGCGTCGTTGAGAGCAGTCAGCGGCAATGCCCGGATGGCAGGCAGGAAAATCTTGGGAAAGCGCTCGTAGGAGAAGAACACTCCCGAAAAGATCCACATCGGCATCATGACGACATTGATCAATCCGCTGACGCTTTCGATTTTCTGCGCGCGACTGGCGGTAAGCAGGCCGATTCCGCCGAACGACACGGCTCCCAACGCGCCAACCAGCAGAATCGACAGCAGAGCGCCTTCGACTCGCACATGGAAGACGAGCATGCCAAAGGCGAGCAACAGTGCGACTTCAATGAGCATCAGCACCAGGCGGCTGCTGACCAGCGCGAGCAGAAAATCGGAGCGGCGCATGGGCGTAGCCACAAAACGTCTAAGCAATTTCCGCTGCCGCATTTCCACCAGCGCGAATCCGATGCCCCACATGCCGGAGTTCATCAGGTTCATGCCCAGCAGGCCCGGAATCAGGAAGTCGATATAGCGCGCACCCGGCTCGCTCGACGCTTGCGTTACCGTGTTGATGGGATTCCTGCGTCCCGCGGCGGCCTGCAAAGCGTCATCTACCTGGGTACGCGCCAGCACACTTTCGGGACGCGCAGGATCGTAACGGAAGTGCACTCCAGAGTCGTCCATCGATATGACCAGCGCGTACTTGCCAAGCCGGAAGCCGTCGAGTGCGGTGGACGCGCTCACTACATCGGGCTGAATGCCGGCGTGTTCGGGCGAGCGTTGCAGCAGGTTGACGACCCGCTGCGCTTTCGGTCCCTCAACCACCGCAATGGGCGTTAGGTCCGGCGGTTTGCCGCGGAAGGCGATACCCAGTCCCAGCGCCAGCAGGAGCGGAAAGACGAAGACCCAGAAGATGACCTCCGGCTCGCGCCACAACTCCAGCATGCGCATCTGCAGCAGGTTCAGGTAGCCGGACCACCGCCCGTTCGTCCGAACGGTCTGCTTCGGACCCGATATGGCTGGTGGCTGCTCGATGGTTGCCATCAATCCTCCCTCAGATGCCGGCCAGTCAGTTGCACGAAAACGTCTTCCAGGCTGGCCTGCCGCGTGGTGAGGTGAATCAGCTGCGCCCGTTGTTTTTGAACTTCAGCCAGCAGCGCCGGAATGGTTTCATGTGGCTCGTTGACCTGCAGCGAGAACAATCCGTCATCCGTGCGAACCGATTGCACTCCCGGTAGCTTGGCCCACGCGGTTCCATTGTCGGCGCTAAGGCCGGAGACCGCGAACTCGACTACATGATGACCGGTGAGGCGCTCGATCAACTCGGCGGGCGTTCCGGCCGCGATAATCTGGCCGTGATCGATAATCGCGATACGATCGCACAGCCGCTCCGCTTCGTCCATGTAGTGGGTAGTCAGCAACACCGTGCCGTTGCGCTTCTGGAATTGGCGGATGATGTCCCACAACTGCCGGCGGCTTTGCGGATCAAGTCCGGTCGTCGGCTCGTCCAAAAAGAGAATCTTCGGATCGGCCACCAGCGCGGTTGCCACCGCCAGACGCTGCTTCTGGCCACCCGACAATTTGCCGACTAACGCGTCGGCCTTTTCCTGCAGCGAGAGTTCCTCAAGCACAGCATCGACCGAACTGGGATGAAGGTAGAAGCTGGAGAACAATCGCAAGGTCTCGCGCACGGTAAGCTTCTCGGAGAGCCGCGTCTCCTGCAGCGAGATGCCCAGCCATTCGCGCAGTTCGCGCGCGTGCGACTGCCACGTCCTGCCGAGGACTTCAACGTCGCCGGATGTCGGCTCCAGGAGACCCTCGAGAATTTCGATGGTCGTGGTCTTGCCCGCCCCGTTCGGCCCTAACAGACCAAAACATTCACCCGTCCCGATGGTCAGATCGAGGCCGCGAACGGCTTCCACCTTGCCGTCGTAGGTCTTGCGCAG
>JBEKTC010000100.1:0-14764 GCA_049516475.1 Candidatus Korobacteraceae bacterium
CGGTGCAATTCGGTTGAGAGCAAAAGCTGTACAGCGTGGTGAGCGTGCCGCTTCCGGTAATCTTGAAGACCGTGCCGCACCCATCACCGCACTGGCTAGGGTAGGTTCCACCATGGGGAGTTGTCCCATAGAAATTGCCGTCGGCGCCTTGCGCCAGCCCGTTCACGGGCTCGTAGCCGTCAGTGCAATTCAGTTGCGAGCAAAAGCTGTACAGCGTAGTCAGCGTGCCGCTGGGGGTGATTTTGAAGACCGTGCCGCAGCCATCCTCATGTTCGCATTGATTGGCCCCGCCGACGTTGGTTATCCCGTAGTAGTTCCCGTCGGTGCCTAGCACCAACCGTCCGTACGGAGCAGTGCCGTCGTCAACGTTGAAGCTGTACAGTGTAGTCAGCGTACCGCTGGGCGCGATTTTGAAGACCGTGCCACAGCCGCCATAACAGTTATCGCCGGCCCCGCCTCCGCCGGTTGTCCCGTAGAAGTTGCCGTCGGTGCCTTGCACCAGCCCGCCGTGAGGAACGGCACCGTCGGTGCAATTCTGTTGAGAGCAAAAGGTGTACAGCGTAGTGAGCGTGCCGCTGGGGGTAATCTTGAACACGGTCCCGCAGCCAAGAGTGGAGCACAACCCACCGTAGCGTCCCCCCCAAGCAGTTGTCCCGTAGAAGTTGCCGTCGGCGCCTTGCGCCAACTCGCTGAAAGAAAGGTGGCCATCCGCGCAGTTCGGTTGAGAGCAAAAGCTATAAATCGTGGTGAGAGCGCCGCTGGGGCTCATTTTGAAGACCGTGCCACAGCCGCCGCCGGAGGAGCAAGAGTTGCCCGTCCCGCCTTCCGACGTCGTCCCGTAGAAGTTGCCGTCGGAGCCCTGCACCAGCGGGGCGCTAGGCAAGTCGCCGTCGGCGCAATTGTCTTCAGCGCAAAAGGTATAGAGAGTGGTCAACTTTTGTGCGGGCGAGACAATCGCCGTCGCGGCGCAAAACAGGAAGAGGATGCAGACGATTTTCGCCAAGCTGAAGCTCTGTAACTGCGGATGACGTAAGGTGTGCATTGCTTCCTCCCGAAGAATCTTCGTTGGGATCGGTTGCGCTCGGCTGCGTCGTTTCGCGGCAGAAAACCCTCCCACACAAGCAAAATCGGCTTGTGTGGGACACCGGCAGACGATGGTTATCTCGTCGTCGCACTCGGATTCGAACGACATTTGGATAGAAGCCGAATATTAGCACCGCCTGCGCTAGGTTCAAACGCTTTTTCGGCAGGCTTGGCGAAATCCCATTCCGGGAATGGGCAAAAGTACTGTCACCTTCGTAATTTCGACTAGAGCTGCGGCGGCCCTGGGAGTCCCTCAGCGCTTGCGGGCTGACTTCAGGTGAGATTCATGGAGCTGGCGCCATTTGGAGTGCTTAAGTGCCTGGTGAAATCTGGTGCCAAACCAGAGGGTCGGTCTTGAAGGTCTCGCGGCTGCTGGGAATCGAAGGCAACGTCGGCTGGCATACCTTCCGTCGAACCTTCTGTTCACTCCTGAAAGCGAGCGGCGATGATATCAAGGTTGTACAGGAACTCATGCGTCATGCCAGTCCGAGCATTACGCTTGGTCTGTACGCGCAAGCGTTCAGCGAAGATGCGCGCCGGGCGCAGGGCAAGATGGTGGAGATGGTCCGCCATGCACCGCTGCTGGCGCCGGCAGAGGCAGCCGGAGCTCAATGTGCGTTAATGTGCATGAGCGTCGGATGCAATTTGCCTGTAAGTCGAAGAAAACAATGGTGGGCGCTACAGGATTCGAACCTGTGACTTCCACCGTGTGAAGATGGCACTCTACCGCTGAGTTAAGCGCCCAAGCCTTTCGGGTCTATCACTTGCGGATCACCCGAAACACCCACCGTACCAAAGCGTACCAAATTTCTTCATTTCACGATACTGCCAACTCGCTATAGATCGCATCCAGCGTGTGCTTCACGCCATCTTCGATTCGTGTCGGCCGTCGCGCAGCTTGAACGCGACCTCATCCGGGAGAGGGTGCGCGCCGGCTTGCGTAACGCCCGCGCCAAGGGGAAAAAATTCGCAAGACCGCGCGTTGAAATTGACGCTGTCAAAGTGGCAGCACTGCGCCGTGACGGGCTGTCGTGGTCCCAGGTATGTCGGACCCTCAATGTCAGCAAGGGGAGTGCCCAACGATCGGGCGCCACTAGTGCCTAAGAGCCAGGAACCAGCAAGGGAAGGGTTGGCCGACAAACCATCCAAAATCGTCGGATCGGCTGCGCCGTGCAAGCTATAATGACGCGCACACATGGCACTCGCCCCTGGTACAAAGCTCGGCCCGTACGAAATTGAGTCACCGCTTGGTGCGGGCGGCATGGGTGAGGTCTACCGGGCCAAAGACACGCGGCTCGACCGCACCGTCGCCATCAAGATACTACCCACCCAGGTTTCCGAAGATTCTGAGGCTAAGCAACGCTTTGATCGCGAGGCCCGCGCCATTTCGTCGTTGAGCCATCCCAACATCTGTCAGCTGTATGACGTGGGCTCGCAAGATGGCATCAGCTACATCGTCATGGAGTGCCTGCAAGGCGAGACGCTGGCCGACCGGTTGGAGAAAGGTCCACTTTCGCTAGAGCAACTGCTGCGATATGGAATCGAAATCTGTGAAGGGCTGGGGACAGCACATCGTAATGGAGTCATTCACCGCGACCTGAAGCCCGGCAACATCATGCTGACAAAGACCGGCGTGAAGCTGATGGACTTCGGGCTGGCAAAGCCGGTCTCGATTACTTCCTCGCCTTCAGGCCTCACGGCGACTTCAGCCCCGCCTGGCAAGAGTCATCCTTTGACCGTACAGGGAACGATCGTTGGCACGCTTCAGTACATGTCGCCGGAACAGATAGAGGGGAAAGAAGCGGACACGCGAAGCGATATTTTTAGTCTTGGTTGCGTGTTATACGAAATGGCTACTGGTAAGCGCCCGTTCGAAGGCAAAAGTACGGCCAGCATAATGGCGGCGGTTCTGGAGCGGGAACCTATCGCGATCAGCGCCGTGACTCCTGCGTTGCCGACAACACTTGATCGAGTGGTGAAGGCTTGCCTGGCAAAAGATCCGGACGAACGATTGCAGACCGTCCAAGACGTGAAGCTGCAACTGCAATGGCTCGGGGAAGAACGTGAGGCGAGCGGGTCTCAGGCAAGACCCGAGGCGTCGGGGACCGGGCGTCTCCAACGTCGCGAGCGCGTCGTGTGGTTGGTGACGATGTTATGCGCGCTGTTGGTGGTTGCCTTTGCTGTTTACCATCTAGTTGGGCAGAAGCTGGAGCCCGTGGTGCAAACCAGCGTCGGCGCCGCCAACAAGCTCCGATTCAACTTCGCCGGCGACGCAGCCGGACCACCTGCCATCTCGCCCGACGGCGCCCACATCGTTTTTTCGGCAAAGAACGAAGGAAAAGACCAACTATATGTTCGTACCTTGAGCGATCTGTCGATCCGGCCGCTTCCTGGTACCGACAATGGCCGGTTCCCCTTCTGGTCGCCGGACAGCCGTTCGGTGGCGTTTTTTGCCGAGGGCAAGTTGAAACGGCTCGACATCTCCGGCGGCATGCCGGTGGCGATCTGTGATGCCAACAACCCTCGCGGGGGCAGTTGGGGAAGTACCGGCATGATTGTCTTCGCTCCCAGCTACAACTCCAGCCTCTTGCAGGTACCGGCCGCAGGCGGAACTCCAACCGAGGTGTTGAAGCTGGATTCACCAAAGTACAGCACGTACCGCTGGCCATGGTTCTTGCCGGACGGAAAGCACTTCCTATACTTTGCAGCCAATCACCTGACGCCCAACAACCCGAGTACTGGAGGTGTTTTTTTCGCTTCTCTGGATGGCAAGGAAAATCGATTGTTATTCACATCGGCGTCAAATGCCATCTACGCCTCCGGATACTTGCTCTACCTTTCCGGCAATGCCCTGCGGGCGCAGCCTTTCGATCCGGCCTCAGGGCAAACGAAGGGCGATTCCACCGTGCTGGCTGATGACGCGCAGAATGACAGGGATGTGTGGCGGGGAATCGTGACCGCTTCGGAAAATGGTCTGCTGTTGTATCAGCCCGCCATGACCACCACCGGGCTGAAGATAGCTTGGTTCGATCGCACCGGCAAGCAACTGGAGCAAATTGGTGAGGAGGATGAGTATTACCAAGTCAGACTTTCTCCCGACGAAAAGAAGCTTGCGCTGGCCATTGGTCAACCGAACCATACGATCTGGATTTACGATCTGGCGCGCGAGGCGAAAAGTCGCTTCACCTTCGACGACAAGTGCCACTCCAGTCCCGTCTGGTCTCCCGACGGCAGCCGCCTCGCCTATTCCGTGGCCGAAGGCGCACTTCAAGAAGCGGCCGTGTTTAGCAAAGCGTCCAATGGTGCAGGCGAGCCAAAGCAGATCCTGGGAAGTGTGCCTGGCGACAAGACGGAGCAATCTCCGAGCGACTGGTCACCCGATGGCCGCTGGATAATTTACACTCGCGGCACCCTCGGGGCTGGCTCACAAGGAACAGACCTGTGGGTATTTCCGGCCGACGGAAGTGGACAGCCGTTTCCCTATGTCACAGGGCCCGGCGACCAGCAGGAAGCCCAGTTCTCACCCGACGGACACTTTGTGGCTTACGAGTCTAACGAAGCTGGCAATCCTGAAATCTATGTGGCTGCTTTTCCGTGGACAGGAGCAAAGTGGCAGGTTTCAAACAATGGCGGCGCCGGACCGCGCTGGAGTCAAGATGGACAGGAGCTCTTCTTCTTATCGGGAGATCAAATCATGTCGGTCCGTGTCAATAAAGTGGGTCTAGGTTTAGAAATGAGTCAGCCCCATCTCTTATTCCGCCTGAACCTGGTCGGCGAGAACTCGTCTCGCTACTCTGCTACCCGAGATGGTAAGCGATTTGTGGCTATTGTCTCCGGGCAGGACAGCTCCCCGCCGTTGGTCCTGGTGCAGAACTGGACCATGAAGCTGAAGCAATAAATCTCGTTTCAGTGCGTCGCCATGCTTTGCTAAATAAAGCGCACCAGCAGGCGCTGATGAATGCCCGGAGCGAACGTCGCCTGACCCGAAGGCCGAAGGCACTTTTTGCCTCCCTTTGGGCCGCGATCAATGTAATTCGGCCAACGAGGTTCGGATGCAGGAGCAGAAACTGGACCAGAGGATGGTGGCCGCATGAGACTCGTTGACCTTTCCCGGCCGCTGGAGAACACGGTACTCGCAGACCCGCCTGGATTTCGACCGCGCATCGAGTACTCCGATCACAAGCAGTCGCTGTCTGGAATGCTTGCGATGTTTCCGGGCCTCGAAGCGAATCAGTTACCTGGGGGCGAGGCGTGGGCCGTGGAGCTTCTTACCGTCAGCACTCACAACGGCACTCATGTCGACGCGCCTTGGCATTTTGCTTCCACGATGAATGGCGGCGAGCGCGCCTGGACCATCGACGAAGTCCCCCTCGACTGGTTCTATCGTCCTGGAGTCAAGCTCGATTTCCGCGATTTTTCCGATGGGCATGTCGTCACTGCGGTGGAAGTGGCCGAGCGCGTTGCAGTGACAGGACACGAGTTGAAGCCTCTCGACATCGTGCTGATGAATACGCGCGCGGGGGCGGCGTACGGTACTCCGGCTTACATCGACTCCGGCTGCGGATTCGGTCGCGAGGCTACTCTATGGTTGCTGGAGCGTGGCGTGCGAGTCTTGGGAACCGACGGCTGGAGTTGGGACGCTCCGTTCTCTTTCACGCGACGACGATTCCTGGAATCGGGGGATCCGGCGATCATTTGGGAGGGCCACAAGGCGGGCCTCGATGTCGGGTATTGCCAAATTGAAAAGCTGGCGAACCTCGAACAGCTGCCGGCGACCGGTTTTCTGGTCTCGTGTTTCCCGTTCAAGATCAAGGGCGCGTCGGCGGGCTTCACGCGCGCCGTGGCGATCCTATAACTCCTACATTAGCTTGAGGTCGGGATCATGCTCCGGAAGTTCGGGATCACCGCGAAAAGCATGCTCAGGTATGTCGAGCCCTAAATGTGAGCAAGGGGAGCGCTCAGCGATCGGTTGCCAGTGTTGCCTAAGAGCACGTCGCGGGGGGCCATTTCTCGCTGTAGGCGGTCGCGGGGAACCTTTACTCAATGCGCAGGGCCTGTAGCTGCCCTTCTCGCCTCCGCTTCGGCGAACCAGCCCAATCTTAGTTTCTCTGCTGGAATGCTGGACATGTAGGGCTTGACGTCAAGGATCGGAGTGCCGTCTAGCATGTCTATCCCTTTGACTCGCAGGTTGCGACCATCGCGTCCCAGCACCTCGACGACGGTCAATCCGATGGGATTGGGTCGGCGCGGGGAGCGCGTGGCGAAGACGCCATGGGGACGGTCGTCGGTTGGAGGGATTCCCGATAGTTCGTAGCCTTCGGCGCGACTGAAGACCCAGATAACGAAAAGGTGCGAAAAGCCTTCGACGTCCTGTAAGCCCGATTCGAATTCGGCGGCTATTTCTATCGTTCCCTCGGCCTCGTGCTTGGCGCCCGCCCCCTTCGGAATCTGCGCTGTCTCGGTGAAGGGCGCGCGCACGAAGCCAATCGGTTTCATCGTAAACATCGAAATCTCCAGTTGCGGTCAGAAATGTGCATGGATCCGGCACTTTTCACAAGCTGGTTTGGGGCCAATGTGACAAGCGAATGTTGCTCGGAGCATTATGTACGATGGTTCGCCTGCTCTTGCATGGGTCAGCCACTGACCTGCCCCGTGTTCCCTACAGAACGCGGCTGGATATTCTGGTTGAGATGGAAAACATTTTCCGGATCCCATCTGGCCTTGACCTTCGCCAGCCTCGCATAATTTCCGCCGAACGGTCCCGCCAGGTCAGCCGCATCATCCTGATCGAGATAATTGACGTACCGGGCTCCAGCGGAAAAGGGCTCCAACCGCGCAAAGCCCTGGCGCGCCCAAGCAATGTTCTCTTCCTTGGCTGCAGCCTCTTGCCACTGCGAAAGGATCAGCAGGTTGTGGCCCTCCCTGCGATGGTGAAAGGCTGTTTCGTTGTGGGGAACGCGAGCCGCGGCCCCATGCCAGTGCTCCACGAAGACGCCACTGTATTTCGAAGGACAATGTTCAAGCATGTCGACCATTATGTTGATAACGTCGTCGCCCAGCGTGGTCAGGAAATTCGATTTCCAGTAGTTCAGCATGCCTTTCGGATAGCCGATGTCGAAGATACTGTTCAGGTCACAGTAGCTCGTCGGCTGAATCATATCGAACAGCGGCGATCCGAACTGCTTGATGGGGCGCAGCATCCGTTCCCCATCCGTCATGGCTCCGAAATACGCGGCCCCGATGATGGCTACCTTCGCACCGGAACCATCTGGCGCATGCCCAACTCCTGCAATGCAGGTCAGTTCATCGCCGGCCGACGCCGTGAACTCTCGATAAAAGCGCAATACCTCCCGCGCCTGGGAAGACGGCCACGCGATCGCGCCTGCCATGACCATGGGTCCGACCGGATGAAGACTGTACTCGAGCGATGAGACCACGCCGAAATTGCCGCCTCCGCCGCGAAGCGCCCAGTAAAGATCAGGATTTTCGGTGTCGCTGGCGCGAACGGTCTTCCCTTCTGCCGTCACTACTGTTGCGGCAACCAGATTATCGGTAGCCAACCCATGCTTCCCAGCTAAATAACCGTAGCCGCCGCCCAGTGTCAGTCCGGCGATGCCTGTGGTGGAAACCACACCGCCGGTAGTGGCCAGGCCATGCTGCTGCGTCGCACGATTGAACTCGCCCCAGGTGACGCCGCCTTCAGCTACCGCGCGCCTTGCCGTGGCATCCACCGATATCGCCTTCATCAGGGAAAGGTCGATCATCATGCCGCCCTCGACGCTGGCCCTTCCGCTGACGTTGTGACCGCCGCCACGAACGGCGATCTCCAAGCCATGTTCCCGCGCGAATGCGATGCTGGCGGCTATGTCGGCATCGTTTCGGCAGCGAGCGATAACTGCCGGATGCTTGTCGATCAAGCCGTTGTGCAGCGCACGGACGCTGTCGTACTCCGGATCACCGGGTTGGAGAACGGTTCCCGCAAAATTGCTACGCAGCTTGGCTAACGCAGAAAGGGCGATTTGAGGTTGTGCCATTGGTTTGTGTTCGACGAATCGGAAGATTGTACTGTGCGCTGGATGCCGCGCACAATACCAGGCTGCCCCGGGTCTCGCGCTTTTCGAGACTTTGGCGGAGTGCGGGTGCCCCGAGACCGCGACCCCTCACGCTACGGATTGGTTTCGACGGTTACCTCGGGTAGCCCGGCACTGGGCTCATTGCGGCCGCGCACCGAAGCTTCGCAAAGGTATACTGCTCGCGATGCCTACATCGATAATGAAAGACCCCCTCACATGGCTCTATCCTCCGATCGAGCCGTACAACACTGGTCGTCTCCAGGTTTCACCCGTCCACGAGATTTACTTCGAGGAAAGCGGCAACCCCTCCGGCAAGCCCGTGATATTTCTCCATGGCGGTCCTGGCGGCGGCTCTGAGCCCAAACAGCGCCGCTTCTTTCATCCGGAGAAGTACCGTATCGTCAACTTCGACCAGCGTGGCTGCGGCAAGAGCACGCCCTATGCGTCTCTTGAGGACAACACCACTTGGGAGCTCGTGGCCGACATCGAGAAAATCCGCGAGCACCTCGGCATTGAGCGCTGGCAGGTGTTCGGCGGATCCTGGGGCTCGACGCTTGCCCTCGCCTACGCCGAGACGTATCCCGATCATGTTTCCGAACTCGTCCTGCGAGGCATCTTTCTTCTCCGTAAGCAGGAGATCGATTGGTTTTACCAGCGCGGCGCATCAATCCTCTATCCGGACGCCTGGGAGTCGTACCTCGCGCACATTCCCGCGGCCGAGCGTGGCGATCTGCTCACGGCCTACCACCGTCGCCTGACCAGCGATGACCCGGCCGTGCGACTCGCCGCCGCGAAGATCTGGAGCGGATGGGAGGGTGCAACCTCGAAGCTCCTGCCCGACCCTGACTTCACCAGCCACTACGAAGAGGATGAGTTCGCGCTCGCCTTCGCGCGCATTGAAGTCCACTACTTCGTCAATAGGGGGTTCCTCGAGACCGACGACCAGTTGCTGCGCAATGCCTCGCGCATACGCCACATTCCCGGAGTGATCGTGCAGGGCCGTTACGATGTGGTCTGCCCCATGGAAAGCGCCTGGGCGCTGCATCGTGCATGGCCCGAAGCCGACCTCATCATCACTCCCGATAGCGGCCATAGCGCCTTCGAGTGGCCGAACAGTCGGGCCTTGGTTGCAGCGACCGACAAATTCGCTGGCTGCTAGGGCACGTTAGCACTGAGATGTCTTGCTTGTTCACTGATAGGACGGTCGAGATCCGGCCCGCTGGGCGGCTCCCTGTTCTAACCGTGCGCGGACTGCGGTAGGACCAGGCAAGTTTGCCGAGGAGGCAGAAGTTGCCGTCGACGCTCTGGTTGGGGGACTAAGTCTTGCCAGTTAGGATAGCTTTGGCTTTTGCTTCCAATAACCTATAGTGCTTCTCCTGAGCTTCTTTTTGAATGGCAACTAATAAGACCGGGGCTTCGCTCCGCTGCTTTGCCGAACCTGACTGTTTCATCAGCTTGGCAGAAGTCAGTCTCACCTCGATATTCTGGCCGACATTCTGTTGCCGATAGGTGGAGGTTTTCAGGCTGTCCAGCTCCGCGAGAGCCTTGCTGGTATTGCCGTTCATGGATTCAATTTCTGCCAGCACGATTCGCGCGGAGACATCGTTGTCAGATTGGTTGTCGCCTGCCAGCTCCAAGGCTTCCTTTGCTTCCTTCTGCGCTTCGACCTTATTGAGTGGAAGTAACACCTGCGCTTTGATGATGCGGGAGAATGCCTCGGAATAGGAATCGCCGGTATTCTTGGCTTGTTCTATAGCAGTGTCGATGCGGCTCTGGAGATCGGCCGCGCTTGATTCACCCTGCTGAAGGTCAAGATTCACCAGGCAGGCTGCAGGCAATGCTCCAGCCCCCAGTTCTTTCGACTCACCACGAATGCGCTGGGCGTCCGAGTAAGCCTTTCTGGCGTCGTCGTATCTCGCCTGCTGAAGATAAACGTCGCCCAGAGAATTCATTACAAATCCGACGTCGCTAGTCTCTTTGTTCCCACCAAGCTTTTCATAGATATGCAGGGCTTCGATCAGCTGAGTTTCAGCGCCGTCCAACGACCCCGTTTGTTCCAGAATCAATCCCAGGTTCAGGCGTGCTGTTGCCTCGCGCTTCTGGTCTTTCCCTCTGATCGCTATGTCCAACGACTGTTGAAAATTGTTGCGCGCCTCATCGATCATTCCTTGGTCGAGGCTGATCGCCCCTAGAATGTTGTAAACATTGGAGACCTCGCCGAGTTCTCCAAGACCGTCAAAGCCCTTCTTTGCGGTTTCGAAATTAACCAGCGCCTGATGCTGGGCGTCTGGTTGCTTCCGATCAGAAAGAATCAGTCCTATGTTGGTGAGTGCGCCGTACTCGTCTAACAGGAGGCCATTTTGCTGGGCCAGGGCCAGTGCCTCCTGGTAGGATTTAAGGGCGTCATCAGGCTTCTGGGTTTCTTTCAAGATATTGGCTCTGAAGTTGATCGCGCGAACCTGACCTTCTGCGTCCTGGGCACGGGCAGCGTAGTCCTGAGCTTGATTGCAGTCCTGTATCGCTTCGGGCAGACCCATCTTGAATTTCGCATCGCACGCCAGTCCCTTTGCCCGGCCTATCACGAAGTTGTTCCCACGGGCCCAATGTACCGCTTTCTCTGCGGCTTCGTTTTGGTAAAAAACGTCTCCCTTCATCCGGTAAATATCAGCTTCCTGTAGGTAGATATTTGGGTCTGGCGCCTGTTTGTCTTGTAAGCGATCCAGCATCTTCAAAGCCTCGTCGAAGTCTCCGGCTTTTGCGGTCCCGAGCGCTTGTTGAAAGCGCCATCGTGCGATGAGGTGAGCGGTCAACAGAGTGCCACAGATCAGGGCGGCCACGGCCACCAACCCCAGGCCAATCTGACGGAGGCGAAACCGCGGGTCAACGATGGGACGAATTACCGCGACGAGGTTCGCCAAATCGTAATCCCAACGGGTGTCGCTCAATTCAAACGCCTGAAATTGGGCGAAGCTCTGTAATCCGTCAGGCAATTCCTGCGGCGACGGCATCCGTGCACCGCCGACTAACACCGGAATCACCTTGATTCCCTGCTTCATCGCGGTATGGATCTCGAACCTTACATAATCATCTGCTTCCCATCCGGCTTCGGTAGGTCGCTGACATGAATTGCGCTGCGGTGTTGGCCTTACCAGGAGGTCCGTTCTCAGAGAGTAACGGTTTGAAAGCTGACAGGGTGTGAGCGTGCTCGATTTCCTGCCCTCCGCGCTTGAGAATTGGGATAGATCCTGGATCGCAATATCGTTCGCGCAGGCATGTTTTCACGCGCTCATGATATCCTCTTCTAGAAAGCTGCGACCCTCCTTGTAGGCAATTTTTCCGCAGTTCCTGAAGAAAAATCATGATCTCAGTTAGTAATGTATCCATGCGCTACGGCGCTAAAGTTCTGTTCGATGAAGTGTCCACCGCGTTTACTCCCGGGAAGCGCTACGGACTTACCGGCCCCAACGGAGCGGGAAAGTCCACTTTCATGAATCTGTTGACCGGCGAGTTAGCGCCGCAGAAGGGTACCGTGGTACGTCCGCGGAAGCTGGGTGTATTGCGCCAGGACCAGTTCGCTTTCGACGCCTATCGCGTGCTCGATACCGTCATCATGGGCAACAAGCGGCTTTGGGCGGCGATGGAAGAGCGCGACCGCATCTATGAGAAGCACGAGATCACGAACGAGGATGGCATGAGGCTGGGCGAACTGGAGGGCATCGTCGGCGAAGAGGATGGCTACTCTGCCGAGACCGATGCTGCCCTCCTGCTGCAAGGGCTGGACATCGCCGACGAAATGCACCAGCGTCCGATGAGTGAGTTACAGGGCGGGCAGAAGGTCCGCGTGCTTTTGGCGCAGGCGCTCTTTGGGCATCCGCAGGCGTTGCTGCTGGATGAGCCGACGAACCACCTTGATCTGGACTCGATCCATTGGCTGCAAAGTTTCTTGCGGAACTATGACGGAGTTGTGATCGTCGTCTCGCACGACCGCCATTTCCTGAACAGCGTTTGCACCCACATCGCCGATATCGATTACGAAACCATCATTACCTACACCGGCAGCTACGATGAGATGGTGATGGCCAAGACGCAGGTTCGCTCGCAGATCGAAGGCCAGAATGCCCAGCGGGAAAAGAAGATCGCTCAACTGAACGACTTCATCGCGCGGTTCTCTGCCGGCACTCGGTCCAGCCAGGTGCAGTCGAGGCGCAAAGAAGTGGAACGTCTGCAGGTCACTGAACTTGCGAAGTCGAACATACAGCGCCCCTATCTCAAGTTCGAACAGAAGCGTCCGTCGGGCAAGCACATTTTGGAGCTCGATGGCGTAAACAAATCGTATGGCGACAGCGAGGTCATCCGCAGCTTCACGGCCAGTGTGACTCGCGGCGAGAAGATCGCGTTGATGGGACGCAACGGTGCGGGTAAGACGACGCTCCTGAATGCGTTGCTGGCCAGCTCGCCAACCGTTCCGGAAGCTGAGCTGCGCCAGACCAGCGGATATGATGGCCCGTTTTTGAGTGACGGAGAGGTCATCTGGGGACACGAGGCGTCGGTCGGATATTTCGCGCAGGACCACAGGGCGCTCATCGAGAAGGGAATGACCGCGTTCGAATGGCTGCATCGGTGGGATCCGGGCGCTGCGAACGAAGAAATCCGCGGGTTGCTGGGACAGATGCTGTTCGCCCGCGACGATGGCAACAAGCGCACCGAGGTACTTTCCGGTGGCGAAGCCGCGCGGCTGCTGTTCTGCAAACTTATGTTGCAAAAGCCGAACGTGCTGGTTCTCGATGAGCCCACCAACCACCTGGACCTGGAAGCTATCAACGCGCTGAATATCGCGCTGCAAAAATATCCTGGGACCGTGTTGCTGGTGACTCATGACCACGATCTCATCGACGAAGTGGCGACTCGGATCTGGCACTTCGAGGGCGATCACCGTGTGACCGACTTCAAAGGCGCCTACGAGGAATACCAGTTAGTTCTGGCTGCGTGAATCTTCATGGCAGGTTGACGCGCAGCGGACCGGTCCTTGGTTTGACGTTTTAAGTCCCTGCACCGCTGTCTCCCCCGCCTGGAACTTGCAGCACCACAGTGTTCTATGTTCATCTAACTGCTCATGGGCCTCGAGGAATACAAGCGAAAGCGCGACTTCAAGCAAACCCCTGAGCCTCCGCCTAAGCTGGCGAAGGGCGGGCAGCGCCGCTTCGTGGTGCAAAAGCACCGCGCCTCGCGTCTGCATTATGACTTCCGCCTGGAAATGGATGGCGTGCTGAAATCCTGGGCCGTCCCCAAGGGGCCGTCGCTCGATCCCGCCGACAAGCGATTGGCCATGCAGGTTGAGGATCATCCGGTTTCATACTTCGACTTCGAGGGCATCATTCCTGCCGGCAATTACGGCGCGGGCACAGTGATGGTGTGGGACGTGGGCACATGGGAGCCGCAGGGCGATGTGCACGAGATGCTGCGCAAAGGCGATCTGAAGTTCCGCCTGAATGGGCAAAAGCTGAAGGGCGACTTCGCGCTGATCCACATTAAGTCACGGCGCCCGGACAGCAAGGGAACGGAATGGCTGCTTATCAAGCATCGTGACGCCTACGATCAGCCGGGCTATGACATCGACAAGTACGACTTTTCCGTGTTGACGAAGCGGTCGATGAAGCAGATTGCGGGCGATGAAGGCTCGGCCGCATGGGAGAGCAGCCGCAAGGCATCGACACGCGGAAGCTCCAGCAAGAATGATTGGCTGGCGGACTCGATTGCCAAAGCCGACGCCAAGCGAGCGAAAGCGGCGAAGAAGAAATCTACGGGCGTCAAGGCAGCCCCGGTTGCGGCGAAGAGCACGGCCAAGCGCGCAGAGGCCAAGACTTCCGTCGCAGTAAAAAAAAACTCCGCACTGAAGCTGAAGAAGAAAGCGTAGCTCCCAGCGCCGCGCGTATAGGCCGAAAAGCGCCGATGCCGAGCGCAATCCACCCTATGCTGGCGACCATGGTCGACAAGCCTTTCGACGATGACAACTGGCTCTACGAGATCAAGTGGGACGGCTATCGCGCGGTGGTCTTCCTTGACGGCAACTCCGTGCGCCTGGTCTCGCGCAATCAGAACGACCTGACTGCAGCCTATCCGGAGCTGCACGAAATTGTCGGCCACATTAAGGCAAGCAGCGCGATTCTCGACGGCGAAATTGTCGCGCTCGACAATGAGGGCCGCCCGTCGTTCAGCCTGATGCAGCAGCGCACCGGCGTCGGCGAAGGTGGTCGCCGCATTCGCCGCACGCGCGATGATATTCCCGTCGTCTATTACGCTTTTGATCTGCTTTACCTGAATGGCTACGACCTGATGCAGTCCGACCTGGAAGCTCGCAAGCGTTTGCTGGCCTCGATCCTTGTCCCCAACGAAGTCTTCCGCTATTCCGATCACTACATCGGGCGCGGTACAGCCCTGTTCGAAGCGGCGGCGCAACGCGGATTGGAAGGCATCGTCGCCAAGCGGCGTCGCAGTCATTATGAACAAAAGCGCACTCGCGATTGGTTGAAGATCAAGATCGTCAAGCGGCAGGAGTGCGTCATTGGCGGGTACACCGATCCGCGCGGTGCCCGCGAAAATTTCGGGTC
>JBEKTC010000101.1:0-12984 GCA_049516475.1 Candidatus Korobacteraceae bacterium
CGCCAGTAGCGGCTACAGCCTCTCGCGCAGCACCCATGTGTGGGAGGTCGAAGAGGCAGGCACGTTGCACGAACACAGGCTAGTTGAGGGTAACGACGATGGCTTCCTGTGGCGTTTGAACTCCTACTGGAGCTTCCTCGAGTTGTCGAATGGACTGCTCATCGAATGCGAAGCAGTTTCGTTGACACGTGACATTCCCATTGGCTTGGCCTGGCTGATCATGCCGATCATTCAGCAGATGCCACAGGAATCGCTGAGGTTTACCTTGACGGCCACAAGAAAGACGCTCCAGTCAAACGCTCTCAGGTGGGCCTACTGATGAGCCCAGAATGCGAGGTTCATGTGAGGGACGCAATGCTCTCTGATACAAGACAGAGTGGGTTTGTGAGCGCGCTCCGAGTACACAAATCGCTTACCGCTGGCGTTGAAAAGCGGGCGTTGATCTGGATGGCACGGCGAGTGCCGCCTGACACTAGTCCAGATCACTTAACCGCCCTGGGCTTTGTGTCGCAGATACTGGCAGGGGTGGCGTATGCGCTTGCAGCGTGGGACTCTCGCGCTCTGTGGCTGGTGAACTTCTTTATCGCTGTCAACTGGCTGGGCGACAGCCTGGATGGCACGCTCGCGAGAGTCCGCGATCAGCAACGTCCCCGCTACGGTTTCTATGTAGACCACATGGCAGACACGTTCGGCGCTTCTGCTCTAATGGCCGGGCTCGCGTGCTCGGGTTTTGTGCACTGGCAGATAGCCGCCGGCATGCTGCTGTGCTTCTACGTGCTTTCCATTGAAAGCTACCTGGCGACCTATACGATGGGGCACTTCCATCTTTCGCACGGCATCTTTGGTCCCACGGAGATTCGCATCCTGCTGGCTGCTGGGAACGTTGTGCTCCTCGTGCATCCCTACGCCGATATCGCAGGACACCGTTTTCTGCTGTTCGACGTTGGGGGAGTGGTTGCCTCGGCCGGAATGGCGGTCATGGCTGTGAGAGCCACAATGCGACACACCGTCGTGCTGTACCGGGAGGAGCGCCTGCCGTGAGAAGCGCCGGACGATTGCTTGCGCGCCTCGGCAAATTCAATCTGGTGGGCTTGATGGGCGCCGCGCTGCAATTGTCTCTACTTGGTTTGTTGACCAAGTTCTTGCACATGTCTGCTGTGGCCGCTACCGCGGTGGCAGTCGAGATTGTCTTGCTGCACAATTTCTTGTGGCACGAGAAGTTCACTTGGCGCGATCGCCAGCTCGGGAGCATACGACAAAGACTAATCAGGCTCGGGCGATTTCACGTGGGTAACGGCCTCATCTCGCTGCTGGGAAATACCGCGCTGACATATTACAGCGTGCAACGGCTCAAGGCTCCGGTACTTCTATCGGCCATCGCAGCGATCCTTTTTTGCTCGCTAATAAATTTCTACTTGGCGGATCGGTGGATATACGTCGGCGACGTGGACCGCCGACGTGGAATCAGAGATCGCTCTCGACCTGTACCGGCGAATTTGTACCAGGGGAATGTGTGCGATCCTGCGCCAGATCGAAGTCGAGCGAGCTAACCATTGAAGCATCGGCCAAGCCCGTTCGACCGAACAGGAGCCGCCCGCTGTCGGTAGCCAAGCGTCAAGTTGCGCGATCGTCGGCCATCTGGTTCACCGCGAAAAAGCACGGATCCGATGCGGCGGGGTGGATCGCGTTGAGAAATTTCAGCCTATTCTCTTTGCCCGCTCCATGCTGCATCCGCGTCTTAGGCAACCCATGCGGCTCGTGGACCATTTGTACTTTGTTGCGGAGCACGACGACCATCACTCGGCCAGAATTTGGGAGATGATCCACACCTAGGCGCCAGCTGAATTGACCCGAATTACGAGCAAAGTGCCTAGCGTCGGGTCCGATGATTTTAACGTGTATGCCTTGAACGCCAGCACGGGACTACCCCTCCCTGGGTGGCCGTACCCGACCGGGAATGTCGTCCGATCCTCGCCGACGGTGGCCAATGGCGTGGTGTACATCGACTCCTTCGATGATAACGTGTACGCCTTGAACGCCAGCACGGGAGCATTCCTTTGGAAGTACACGACTCCGGGCTGCGGGGGGGGCTGCTATTCTACGCCGGTGGTCGCCAATGGGTGGGTTTACGTCAATTTCTTTGACTTGTACGCCTTCCATATGTAGGCGCATTCCAATCCGCAGGTCCTTCCCCGGATGCGTTACCGTTTTCGGCAGTGGCGGAAAAAGAGCAGCTCACGCGTTCCCCAGCCAGCCAGAGAAAATAGCGGGCGACGATGCAGGGCGGCATTTAAATGATCTTTCAAATGGTGGCTAACGATCCAAGTTGGGGTGCGCCTCGCATCCATGGCGAACTCCTGATGCTCGGCTTCGACGTGTCGGAAACCACCATTTCCCGCTGGCTGAAACGAGCGCCCAAGGACCCTTAACCCGCGAAGCGCTGGCTGGCCTTTCTGCGCAATCATCGGGAAGCTATCGCTGCCATGGATTTCTTCACCGTCCCCACTCTCACCTTTGGGGCTCTGTACTGCTCCTTCATCATCGCCCATGATCGCAGGCGCATTCTGCACTTCAACGTCACTCGCCATCCCACCAGCAGCTGGACCGTGCAGCAGTTGCGACAAGCTTTTCCCTACGATTCCGCGCCCAGATTTCTCCTCTTCGACCATGACGCGAAGTATGGCTTGGAAGTGCCAGCGTCGATCCGCTCGCTGAAGATGACCCCGGTCCGTACGGCGATTCAGAGTCCCTGGCAGAATGGCGTCGCCGAGCGTTGGGTGGGAAGCTGCCGCCGCGACTTGCTCGACCCCGGCGCGAACGTCTCTTACGTAGATCGGCCTGACAATAGCACGATGGAAATGCCGCAAACATCCGCAAACAGGACGCAAACGCTCAACCGTGAGAGCGAGCAGGTTCCCTCAGAAGTTATTGACTTAATTGGTGGCGGCGGTAGGACTCGAACCTACGACCTACGGATTATGAGACCGTCGCTCTAACCACCTGAGCTACACCGCCAACCTGTGCAACACTACGCAAATGCCGGAGAAGGCAATCGAGAGTTTCCTGCGGGAACGCGGAAATCAGTCCGCGTTGTTAAGCGAAAGGCCGGACGGAAGGCGTCCAGCCCCAGTTCGATTCTAGAGTTGGCCCTTTACAGTGTCAAACCATGATGCCATCGAGTTCCTGGAGAAGCGCACTGCAAATCGTCGCCGGCGCCAGTTTCTCGAGACGACTGCGCTGCACCGGCCGCGTCTGCAAAGACCGGCCATTTTCCGCCTTGCGCCGCGGAGATAGTAAACCAAGGTGCCCCGGCGTGAGGAGTTAAGACGGCTGGATTTCGAAACAAAAATTCGATAGTATACCCCCCTACCCTATATGCAGGACAAATTTCCTCCCAGTTCGCGCGAAAAGCAAAAGCTACTGTATCGGATCAAACGCTTGCGTGGGCAATTTGCTGCCGTGGAACGAGCTCTGACCTCGGCCGACGAATGCGCGGACATTCTCATGCTGCTGGCCGCCATTCGTGGCGGGGTCAACGGATTAATGGCAGAGATCCTGGAAGACCATATACGCCTGCACATGATGAATCCCGAACAGAAAATGGATTCGCCGGAAGAATTGGGCGAGGACCTGATCGGACTGGTACGAGCGTATCTGAAGTAGCCGTGGCCTTTAGTAGCGGCGAGCCATCTCCAGGTCTTGCTTGTATACCCTACCCCGGTATGCTATAAAAATCCGGAGCGCAAGAAACGCCTTTGTAATCTTCCCGTAATCGACGCGTGGGAGACTTCCAGTTTCCCGGAGGCGGAAATGTTTTCGGCTCTGGCGTGCTGCGAAACGGGCGCGATTCATCACCGCGCACTGTGACCCAGCTCACGGCGGGTCCGGAGAAGCTGAAGTCTAATTGAAATTGAATTTCAATTTCAACACCAGGACCTGCTCGGATATTCCATGGCCCGACCAAATTTCCCAGCCCTGTGCCGCCTTCTCCTGCTGATTGCGGGCTTGGCGATCGCCTGCCAGGCACAGGATGCTTCTTCCGGTAACGGGCAGGCATCCCCTGGTGAGGCGCCGGAACCGCCGCAGCCACAGGTGTCGCAACCGCAGGCCGAGACGCAGCCGGAAGCGGGGCAGACGCAAACCTGGAACTTCCACATGCAAACCACCACGACGGTGCAGGGCTATCCGTCGTTCTCCGCCAGGTATTCCGGCCCGAATAGCCTGCCCACCAGCAGCGAAGTCCGGGAAACAGTATCGCTGGATCTGTATTCCGGGTTCCGGCTGTGGACGGGTGCGGAGCTGCACGTCGATGTCTTGGCGTTTCAAGGCTTCGGGTTAGGCAGCACCCTGGGCATTGACGACTTTACGGATGGGGAAGCGTACAAGATAGGCACGCATCCTCCTCGTGCGGGCCTTGCCCGCTGCTTTATTCGCCAAACCATTGGTCTGGGGGGCGATACAGAGGATGTGCTTGAGGACCCGCTGACGTTGGCCGGCAGGCAGGACATTTCACGGCTCACCTTTACCGTCGGCCGGTTCAGCTCCAAGGACGTTTTTGACAACAACGCCTACGCCAACGACCAGCGCACACAATTCATGAACTGGGCATTTACGGCCAACGCTGCCTGGGATTACCCAGCGGACGCCTTGGGCTATACGACCGGCGTAGCGGTTGAATTGAACCAGCCGAGATGGGCCCTGCGCTATGGATTCTTTCAAATTACGAGTATGAGGAATGGGTTCACTGCCGAAGACCGATACCTCCTATGGCCGCCCGAGCCCTCAGGCGGCGATGGGCGATTCTGGCACGCGTGGGACATGGTAGTGGAGAATGAGCAGCGCTACAGCATCCACAGCCACCGTGGTACCGCTCGCATTCTGGGCTATGTCAACGAGGGGGAGTTCGGCAGCTATCAAGCGGCCCTTTATGCCCCGGATACAAACATTGACCTGACGCACGCCCTTCGGCATGAGTTTGGCTTTGGGCTCAACCTCGAACAGGAAATCACAAAGAACATCGGGGTATTTTCGCGCCTGGGATGGAATGATGGAATCAACGAAGCATGGATGTTTACCGACGTAAATCACATGGGATCGGTGGGCGTCAGTGTCAAGGGCGAGGACTGGCAACGCCCCGACGATACGATCGGCGTGGCCGCCGTAATAAGTGGTATCTCTCACGACAATCAGCTATATCTGGCGGCCGGCGGCTTGGGCATCCTGGACGGCGACGGCGCCTTGAATTACGCCAAAGAGAAGGTTGTGGAAGCGTACTACGATGGCAAAATCGCCAAGCACCTGCACGGTGCCCTGGACTACCAGTTTGTTGCCGACCCCGCTTTCAATAGTGCTCGGGGCCCAGTCTCTGTTTTCGGAATGCGATTGCACTTCGAGTTGTAGCGCCGGAAAACCGTAACGCAGAATGTGCTGTGGTTGGAGCTGGAACCGCAGCTCTATGACGTTCGGTTCTCCCTGACTAGGTGTACCATCTGCGAGCAGGGATTCTCATGTCTATAGCTCAAGCCTCGCGGCGCGCCTCGACGCGACTCAAGAAAGCATCGGTGATAGCTGAGCACAAGTTCTTTGTGCTTTTTCTTTACCTGCTGACTACCCTCATCCTGTACCCGTACGTGGAAAACCGGCCCGTGGTTTACATGATTTTTCGTGTGTTCGGCGGCGCTGGAATGTTGTTCGCAGTCTATACGGTCAACTTGCGGCGTACGGTTTTGGTTTGCGCGCTCCTGCTCGCCATTCCTGCTGTGTTGCACCACATCCTCGAGTTTCGGGCCGAAGCGGGCGCGCTCCCCATTCTCGGTATTGTTCTTAGCTTTGGATTTGATTTGTTTCTCGTTGTGGCCATCTTCCGTCGCGTAATTTTGGAAGCCCAGCCGACTTCGGAGACGATCCTTGGGGCGCTGTGCATTTATCTGCTGGTGGGATTTGGTTTCGCCGGCATCTATGGGATGGTGGCCGCACTTCAGCCCAAGGCGTTTTATCTCGATCCGTTGGTCAATACGCATTCCATTCCTCGCCGCTTCGACATGGTGTACTACAGCTTTGCCACCATGACTTCGGTTGGTGCCAGCGGCATCACGCCTGTGTCCGACGTGGTGCGCTCGCTCACCGCGATCGAAGCCACCATCGGCGTGCTTTACCTGGCAGTGTTGATCGCCCGGCTGGTCAGCGGGTATCGGCCGCCGTCGGCGCGTTGAAGCGCGATTGACCCTGCCGACTCCGACAGGCTGGTAAACTAAACAGGCGATGATCCTACCGTTCGTTCGCGAATTCTTCGCGGACGTGGAGAAAGTACCTGCTTTTTCGCGTGCAATGTCCCAGGTCAAGGGCGGCGCGGGGCGGATACGTGTCTCCGGACTCACCCCTACCGGAAAAGCCCTCTTCTACTCATTACTGCATCGGGCGACCTCGCGGCCGTTGCTCATCGTAGTCAGCGACAACCGCGCGGTGGAGGAGTTGCAGCCGGTCGTCCGCTCGTTGGCCGAATTGAGCGGCGCGGCCTCACCCGATGCCGTCATCGGCTTGCCCGCCTACGATGTGTTGCCCTTCGAGAACCTGTCGCCGCACCCCGAAATCCAGGAAGCCCGCGCGACCGCGTTGTGGAAGATTGCGACCGGAGCGGCGGAGATCGTCATTACTCCTCTGGCCGCGACCGCCATGCGTTTGCGCTCCGGAAATTTCTACGCTGATCTCGCCAAGGTGATGCGGCGGGGCGAGATGACGGACCCGGATCGCTTAGTGGAGCACCTGCGCATCGTGGGATACAGCCAGGTGGATGTGGTCGAGATGCCGGGCGAGTTCGCGCATCGCGGCGGCTTGCTGGATGCCTATCCTCCGGAATCGGACCGGCCAGTGCGGATTGAGTTCTTCGGCGATGAGATCGAGACCATTCGCAAGTTCGATCCGGGAACGCAACGATCGGCAGCGGTGACGGATGAAGTGGTTCTGCTTCCCCTGACGGAAACGCCGGTAGAGGAAGAAACGCTTGCCGCCATTAACGCGCGGCTGACCGGCGAGCGGCTGGCGGGAAGCGACGAGATGATCGAGCGGACGGTGCGGGCGAGCGGTGTCGCAGTGTTTCCCGGATGGGAGCTGTATGCGGCGGTTGCAGGCGCGAAAGAAAACTTCTTCGATCTGCTGCCCGCGGCGACGGTAGTGCTGGACGAGCCCGACTCCTTGAACGAAGCGCACGACGCGTGGTGGGCAAAAGTGACGGAAGCGCATGAGCGCAGTTTGGTCGGCAATCTGGTGAGGCCCGAAGAACTTTACCTGACGCCGGAGCAATGGCACGCGCGCTTGCAGGAAGCCAGCAGCATTGCGGTCGAGCAGCTGGGAATTGAAGGCGGCGATGAGAGCGAGCACCTGACGCTTCAGACGCAGCCGACCACGCGGTTTCATGGGTCGGTCGCTGCCATGACGGAAGAAGTGGCGCGGCTGACGCGCGAAGGCAAGCGCGTGATGTTCGCCGTCTCCAGCACGGGCGAAGTGGAACGGCTGGCCGATGTCTTCAACGAATACAACTTGTCGTTCCGCATCGGAAGCCGCACGCCGAGGCCCGGCACTCAAGTTTACGTAGACGAGTCGACGTACTTCGCGGAAGACGTCGAAGCACCGATCATCGTCAAGGCTTATGTGCCCGAGGGCGTCGCACTGCCCGAGGCCAACCTTGTGCTCTTCGGCGCACGCGATTTGTTCGACGAGGCGGAATTCTCGCTGGGTCGGCCGCAACGGCAGAAATCGAAAATTTCGGCATTTCTTTCGGACTTCCGCGATCTCGCCATTGGCGACTATGTGGTGCACGTGGAACATGGCATTGGCCAATATCAGGGTTTGAAGGAAGTTCCGCAGGAAGACGGCAGCGCCGCTGAGTTCATGGTCCTGGAGTATGCGGAGGGCGCGCGACTTTACGTTCCACTTACGCGACTTGACCTGGTGCAGAAATATCGCTCCTCGGAAGGGGTGAAGCCGGTGCTGAACCGGCTGGGCACGCAGCAGTGGCAGAAGACCAAGGCGCGGGTGAAGAAGGCCATGAAGGACATGGCCGACGAGCTGTTAAAGCTCTACGCCGTGCGCAAGGCCGCCGAAGGTCATGGGTTTGCGCCTGACACCGAATGGCAACGCGAGTTCGAGGGTAGCTTCGAGTTCAATGAGACGGAAGATCAGATGAACGCGATCGTCGACGTGAAGCACGACATGGAATCGCCCACGCCGATGGACCGGCTGCTGTGCGGCGATGTCGGCTACGGCAAGACGGAAGTTGCCATGCGCGCGGCCTTCAAGGCGGTCAGCGACAACCGCCAGGTTGCGGTGCTGGCGCCGACGACGGTGCTCGCGTTCCAACACTACAACACCTTCCGGCAGCGCTTCGCGGCGTTTCCCATCAAGGTCGATATGCTGAGCCGCTTCCGGACCCCGAAGCAGCAGAAAGAGACGATTGCGAAGATCGAAGCAGGCGAGGTGGACGTCGTGATCGGCACGCACCGCGTGCTGTCGAAGGACGTGAAGTTCAGCGATCTGGGACTGGTGGTGGTGGACGAAGAGCAGCGCTTCGGGGTGCGGCACAAAGAGCGGCTGAAGCAACTGCGGAAAGAAGTGGACGTGCTGACGATGTCGGCGACGCCCATTCCGCGGACGCTGCACATGTCGCTGCTGGGACTGCGCGACATGAGCGTGATCGAGACGCCGCCGAAAGATCGCATGGCAATTCAGACTGTCGTCGTGGCCTGGGATGAGAAGCTGCTGCGCTCGGCGATCCTGAAAGAGCTGGAGCGCGGCGGGCAGGTGTACTTCGTACACAATCGCGTGGACAGCATCTACGACATCGCCGGCAAGCTGCGCGAGATGGCGCCGCAGGCCCGCATTTTGATTGGCCACGGGCAAATGGGGGAGGCCGAACTGGAGCGCGTCATGCTCGCTTTCATGCGGCACGAAGCTGACATCCTGGTCGCGACCACGATCATCGAGAACGGGCTCGACATCCCACTCTGTAATACCATCATCATCAATCGCGCGGACAGGCACGGATTGTCGGAGCTGTATCAGTTGCGCGGGCGCGTGGGACGCTCCGATCGCCGGGCCTATGCGTACCTATTGATCCCGCCTGACCGCGATCTGAGCGAGTTGGCGCGACGACGGCTGGCCGCGCTGAAGGAGTTCAGCGATCTGGGAGCGGGGTTCAAGATTGCCGCGCTCGACCTGGAGTTGCGCGGCGCGGGAAATCTGCTGGGCGGCGAACAAAGCGGTCACGTCGAGGCCGTGGGCTTTGAGCTTTACACCACCATGCTGGAGCGAACCGTCCGCGAGCTGAAGGGCGAGCTGCCGGAAGAGACGCCGGAGACGCAGTTGAATCTGGGGCTGAACATTCGCATTCCGTCGGATTACATCACCGAGGAAAACCAGCGGCTAAGGATGTACAAGCGCGTGGCCGGAGTGGAGTCGGAGTCGCAACTGGAGGATGTGGCCGGTGAACTGGGCGACCGCTATGGCACGGCTCCGGCCGCAGTGCGCAACCTGCTGGAATACGCAGCGCTGAAGCTGTTGTCGCAGCGGATCGGGGTCTCGCAGATCGAACGGAGGCGCGATGCGGTCAGCATTCGCTTCAACGAGAAAGCTGCGGTCGATCCCGAGCGGCTGGCGAACTTTGTGGCTGGCGAAGCTGGAAGTCAATTCACTCCCGCAGGAATTTTAAAATTTACGCTGAAAGAAAAGCAGGCGGAGCAGGTGCTGGTGCGGTTGAAATCGTTGCTTGAGCAGTTGGCGGGTGAGCAGCAGCCGGTGGGGTAGAACAGTGGTCGGTGGCCAGTGGCCAGTTGTCAGATTTCGCTAGAGGCACTCATGACAAGAAAGAAAGTTCGCAAGGCAGTATTTCCCGCTGCCGGGCTGGGCACGCGCTTTCTGCCGGCCACCAAGGCGCTGCCGAAGGAAATGATGCCGCTGGTGGACAAGCCCATCATTCAATACGGCGTAGAAGAGGCGATGGCTTCGGGCTGCGATCAGATCATCATCGTCACCGGGCGCGGCAAGACTGCAATCGAGGACCACTTCGACGTCAGCTACGAACTGGAGAAGATGCTGGAGGAGCGCGGCAAGACCGACTTGCTGGCCGTGGTGCGCCGAATCTCCGACATGATCCACATCGCCTACGTGCGGCAGAAGGAAGCTCTGGGTTTGGGACACGCGGTGCTGATGTCGCGCGAACTGGTGAGCGATGAGCCTTTCGCCGTGATCCTCGCCGACGACATCATCGATGCCGAAGTTCCCTGCCTGAAGCAGATGATCGAGGTATACAACGAGACGGGATGCTCGGTGCTGGCCACGCAGGTGGTGGAGGGCAAAGCGATCTCGTCGTATGGCGTGCTCGACGCGAAGCCGGTGCCGGGCAAGTGGAAGGGCCGACTCTTCGAGGTGCAGAATCTGGTGGAGAAGCCGAGAGTTGAAGACGCGCCGTCGAACCTGGCGATCATCGGGCGGTACGTGCTGACGCCGGCGATCTTCGAGATGCTGGAATCAACCTCCCTGGGAGCGGGCGGCGAGTTGCAGTTGACCGACGGGCTGAAGGAACTGCTGAAGAAGGAAAAGATTTACGGCTACACCTTCGAAGGCAAACGCTACGACACCGGCGACAAGTTGGGATTTCTGAAGGCTACGGTGGAGTTTGCGCTGAAGCGCGAGGACCTGGGCGAGGAGTTTCGGGAGTATTTGAAGACGCTGAAATTGTAGGTTGGATGCCTCGTAAAGTATTTGGCGGGGTAGGGGTCCTTCGACTCCGGCGTCGCAACCCCGGCGACGCCTCCGCTCAGGATGACACATCAAGAAGTCATCCGTGGATGCGGCGCTGAAGCGCCGCACTACCCCTCCTGGCTTTCCTTCAGCTTGCGTGACTTGGCTTCCACGCCTTTGGCCAGCTTCTCTTTGTGGGCTTCGAGCTTCTTCGCGACATCGTCGTCGTAGAGCCCAATCATTTGTGCGGCGAGGATGCCGGCATTGGTCGCGCCGGGCTTGCCGATGGCAACGGTTGCAACGGGAATTCCGGCGGGCATCTGCACCATCGCCAATAGCGAATCGAGACCGAGCAGTGCGGTCGATGGAATCGGCACCGCGATGACCGGTAGCGTGGTTTCGGCGGCGATGACGCCGGCCAGATGGGCTGCACCGCCGGCGCCGGCGATGACGACTTTCACCCCGCGTGCCTTTAGGCCACGCGAGTATTCGCTGGTGCGCGCCGGCGAGCGATGCGCTGAGGTGATGTCGATTTCGTAGGCGATGCCGAAGTCAGCAAGCGCCTTCGCGGCCTCGTTCATGATGTCGAGGTCGGAGTCGCTGCCCATGACGATGGAGACGAGAGGAGTGTTGACGTTCATAGTTGATTTCAATAATTGGCCACGCTTGTGGCGAGATCAATTTGATGTCCGGAAGCTGGGAAAAGAACCCTCTTATTGTTGATGCTGAAAGCCGACTTGCTTCCTGCGATGAACCTTTCTGCCGTCCCTGAAGGGACTCAGGGTCTTTATTAGGTCCTACCCAGCACTTCGCTTCGCTTCGTGCTGGGCTAAACTATTTCGTCCCTTCGGGGACTCGACTTGCGGCAGAATTTCATTCTCGACTTCCACCAATTTTCGGTTTTCAAATTGAGCCCGTATCGCTCAAAAATCGCAAGAGTTATTTTCCGGATCGCAAATGTTTCAGGCCGCGGGCAGCGATGTCTTTGCGATAGTGCATGCCATCGAAGCGGACCTTCATCACGGCGTCGTAGGCGCGCTCGACCGCGTCGGGCAGGTCTTTGCCGCGAGCAGTGACGCCCAGCACGCGCCCGCCGGAGGTGTAATAGTTTCCGTCGCGGCGGCTCGTTCCCGCGTGGAAGAGCTTCACTCCATACATGCGGTCGGCTTCTTCAACGCCGGTGATCGGCTTGCCTGCCTCGAACGCACCGGGATATCCGCCTGACGCCATCACCACGCAGACGGCGGGCTCGGACGACCAGCGAAAATCGCCATCGCTGACGCGTCCGGCGATTGACGCTTCCATCGCTTCCAGTAAATCGCTTTCCATACGCATCATGACAGGCTGGGTCTCGGGGTCGCCGAAGCGGCAGTTGAACTCCAGCACCATCGGTCCGCGCGCCGTCATCATGATGCCGCAATAGAGGATGCCTTTGTACTCGGCGCCCTCGGCGCGCATGCCCGCGATCACGGGACGGGCGATGTGGGCCACCAGCCAGTCGCGCATCTGCGGGTCGATAATCTGGTCGGTGGAATATGCACCCATGCCGCCTGTGTTCGGACCCTGATCGTTGTCGAAGACGCGCTTGTGGTCTTGCGCTGCTACCAGCGGAACCACGCGCTCGCCATCGCTCATTACCAGGAACGAAAGCTCTTCGCCCACCAGGCACTCTTCCAGCACGACACGTGAACCGGCGTCGCCAAGCATTTTGCCGGCGAGCATCTCTTCCGCGACGCGTTGCGCTTCGTCTTTCGATTGCGCGATGACCACGCCCTTGCCGGCCGCCAGCCCGTCGGCTTTAACCACAATCGGCGCGTGAAATAAACCGAGCGCTTCCGGGAGCTCGTCCTTGCGGCTGCAGACCGCGTATTTGGCGGTCGGGATATTGTGCCGCTGCATGAATTGCTTGGCGAAGCTCTTGCTCGATTCCAGACGGGCGGCGTCGCGGGTGGGGCCGAAGATGGGCCAGCCGCGCCTCTGGAACTCGTCGACCACACCTAAGGTGAGAGGCAGCTCGGGGCCAACCACGGTGAGATCGGGACTAAGCCTGGTTGCGAGCTGCACCAGCGAATCGATGCTCTTGAGATCGGCGGAGACGACCTCGGAATCGGCCGCGATGCCACCGTTGCCCGGAACGCAATACAGCTTCTTGATCCGCGGCGACTGCCGCAGCTTCCATACGATCGCGTGTTCGCGACCACCGCTTCCGAGGACGAGGACCTTCATGGCGAAAGAAAAGAGTAGGGGCGC
>JBEKTC010000102.1:0-12963 GCA_049516475.1 Candidatus Korobacteraceae bacterium
TATTGCTGGGATTGCTGGCAGGATTCTTCCCCGCGGTGACCGGCTATCGCGCGAGGATTACGGAGACGCTGAGGCAGGTCTGAGGAAGGCGGCAATTAGCACTTAGCAGTTGGCACTTAGCATTTAGCGTTTGGCATTTAGCACTTGTGCCTCGCAGGAGCTACTAGGGGGGCCTCTGTGTTTGTCGTCACGGACCGCGACGGAGGGGTCTGGGGTTTGGCTAATTGCTAATTGCTAACTGCTAATTGCAGGTTTTCAAACATGGCTCTTCCACTTTCATACAACATCCGCAATCTTCGCCAGCGCTGGAAGGTCACGCTGCTGGCCATCTTCGGTATTGGGCTGGTGGTCGCGGTCTTCGTCACCCTGCTGGCGATGGAGAACGGCTTCCGCATCGCGCTGCGTTCTACCGGCTCGCCGCTGAACGGCATCGTGACCCAGCGCGGCTCCATGTCCGAGCTGACCTCGTGGATCAACATCGGCGACGCCAATGTCATCATGGTCGATCCGCGGGTGGCGCGCGACAGCGCTGGCAAGCCCATGGCTTCGTGCGAAGTCGTCATCCTCACCACGCGCCCGCGCCGCAGCGACAATCAGCCAGCCAATATTACCTTTCGCGGCGTCTCGCCCGAGGGGTTCAAGGTACGCAGCAACGTCAAGATCGTCGAAGGCCGCAACTTTACGCCCGGGCTGTATGAAGCCATCGTGGGCAAGAAGATTGCCGACCGCGTTACCGGGCTGAATATCGGCGACACCTTCAGCGTAAAGAAGCATGACTTCAAAATTGTCGGTCTGTTCACCGCCGACGGCAGCTCGTTCGAGAGCGAGATTTGGGGCGACTACGACGCTATGGCGCCGGCCATTGACCGCAACGGCGGCTGCGAATCGCTCACGCTGCGGCTGAGCAATCCCGCAACCTTGGCGGCGTTCGACAAGGAAGTGCGCGCCAATCCGCGCGTGCAATTGCAAATCGACTCCGAGCCGAAATATTACGAGAACCTGGCTGGCCCAACAGCGGCCGCGCTGCTTGGCCTGGCCGGATTTGTCGCGGTGGTGATGGGCATCGGCGCGGTCTTCGGCGCCATGAACACCATGTACGCCATCGTCTCGCAGCGCACCCGCGAGATCGGCACTCTGCGCGCGCTGGGCTTCTCGCGCTTCAGCATTTTGCTGTCGTTTGTGCTGGAGTCGGTGCTGCTGGCGCTGATCGGCGGCATCTTGGGATGCCTGGCCGCCTTCGCCATGAACGGCTACACGGCGGGAACGGGACAGACCGCCAGCTTCAGCGAACTGGCCTTCGCCTTCAAGATCACGCCGC
The DNA here is from genome assembly GCA_049516475.1 of Candidatus Korobacteraceae bacterium. GTDB lineage: Bacteria > Acidobacteriota > Terriglobia > Terriglobales > Acidobacteriaceae > Bog-257. Next base: position 1,319 of record JBEKTC010000102.1, read on the forward strand.
CAGTGCTGGTCTTCGGCCTGGTGTTCGCTGTATTGATGGGCTTCGTCGGAGGACTGCTGCCGGCCTTCCGCGCCGCCAGAATGCCGATTACGCGGGCGCTGCGCGAAGCGTAGCAGTGATGGCGGGTGCCCCATCCTTGTCGCCTTCATTTGGCGACAGGGTGGGTACCGGCAACTGACAACTGACAATCGACAACTGGCAACCCGACAACTGTCTTTCGCAGGAGCGCCAGAGACAGGCGGATCCTACCCCTAACTTTCCAGGATTCGATTGCGCCAGAATAAAGGCAACATTACGATGGCGCCAAAATGTATTTCCATTCCGGGAATGGGATTCTCGCTATCAGTGTGGAAAATCGTTCAACCCAGCAGGAGCGGTGCTAACATTCGGCTTCGATCCAAATATCGTTCGAATCCGTGCGCGACCACGGCGTAACCATCGCCCGCGGGTGCCCCACACAAGCCGGTTTGCTTGTGTGGGAGGCTTTTCCGCCCCAGACGACGCAGCAGGGCGCAGCCGATCCCAACGAAAACTCTCAGGAGGAAGCCATGCCAACCAAACACCGTTCGCTGCTAAGGAGGCTATCGTTGACGAAGATTCTCTGTCTCCTCGTTGTGCTTTGGGTGGCGATTGTGATGGCTTCATCGGTACACGCCCAGACCTTGGTCACAACCGTCGACTTTGACAACGCGAACGGTTACACACCGATGTCAAGCCTTGTCCAATACACCAACGGAAACTTCTACGGAACGACAGCCCGAGGCGGTGCCAATTCAAATAGGGGCACAGTTTTCACCGTGGCACCCAACGGCACCCTCACCACACTGTACAATTTCTGCTCTCAACCGAACTGCAGCGATGGCTCTCTCCCTGCCACTGGACTCGTGTTTGCCGGTGATGGAAACTTCTACGGAACAACCTGGCGAGGCGGGTCTAGCCAAGCCTGTCTCGGTGGCTGCGGTACGGTCTTCAAAATCACTCCGAGCGGGACGTTTACTTCGCTTTACAGTTTTTGCTCGCAACAAAACTGCGCCGACGGTCAACAGCCTCTTGGAGGGCTGGTGCAGGGCAGCGACGGGAACCTGTACGGGACCACATGGGAGGGCGGGGTTGTCAACAGTGGTTGCAGCAACGGCTGCGGCACGGTGTTCAAAATTTCTCTCACTGGCACCCTGACCACCCTGCACAGCTTCCAGGGAGCCGACGGCGCACTGCCTACCGGTGTCCTGATGCAGGCCACCGATGGGAACTTCTATGGAACAACCTCCCAGGGCGGGGCACTGCAAAATTGTACGGGCGGCTGCGGCACCGTTTTCCAGATTACTCCGGGCGGTGCGCTGAGCACGAAGTATAGCTTCTGCTCGCAGCAGGGTTGCTCGGACGGAACAATTCCACACGCTGGACTATTGCAGGCCAGCGATGGCAATCTCTATGGGACAACCCAGTTTGGTGGGATTAGCAACAGCAGCTGTTCTGCTGGTTGCGGTACGGTCTTCAAGATCACCCTCAGCGGTACGCTGTCCACAATCTACAGCTTCTGCGCACAGTCAGGCTGCACCGACGGCTCTGCTCCTGCCGCCGGACTAATTCAGCTCAGCGACGGAAACCTCTACAGCACAACCAGCGAGGGCGGCGTCCTGGATTGCAGTGGCACCTACTGTGGCACCCTTTTCAAACTAACTCCTAGCGGCGCTCTCACTACCCTGCATGCTTTCATAGGATCGCCGTCCGAAGGCTCCGATCCCCTAGCGGGGCTGGTGTTAGGTGTCGACGGGAACCTCTATGGCACAACCATGCTGGGCGGAGCATCTAACGCCGGCACCGTCTTTCGCCTCACCGGGCCCAATCCCGTCCCCCTGCAATTCGTGCCGGTGACGCCGTGCCGCGTGGCGGATACGCGCCAGGCCAATGGCGAGTTTGGCGGGCCCCCCATCCCGGGCAACAGCTCCCGCAGCTTCTCCATCCCCCAAAATACGACGTGCAATATTCCCGGCAGAGCTGCTGCCTATTCCCTGAATGTCACAGTGGTCCCGATTACCACCCTGGGCTATCTAACCATTTGGCCAACCGGCGAATCTCAGCCTGTCGTTTCTACCATGAACTCGCCTGATGGCCGCGTCAAAGCCAACGCCGCAATCGTACCGGCGGGTGGCAATGGCGGTGCGGTCAGCGTCTACGCCAGCAACACCACCGACGTCATCCTCGACATCGACGGCTACTTCACCGCATCCGGTTCCGGAACGTATCAGTTCTATCCCCTGACGCCTTGCCGCATCGTAGACACTCGTGGCGGCGACGGAGGGATGCTGCAAGCGGGAGTGGAGAGTGATTACACGATTGCGGGAAATTGTGGTGTTCCCAGCAACGCGGCGGCTTACTCGTTCAACGTAACGGTGCTGCCGGCCGCCGGCGGCCTGGATTATCTGACTGTATGGCCGAAGGGCGAGACGCAACCTGGCGTCTCCACGCTCAACGACAACACCGGGACAATCGTAGCGAATGCAGCCATCGTGCCTGCGGGTACCGAGAACGCAACTGCATTCTACGCTCACAGCAACAGCACCAACCTGTTGGTTGATGTAGACGGCTACTTCGCGCCGACCGGAACTGGCGGCTTGTCGTTGTATCCCGTTGCGCCTTGCCGCGTGCTGGACACGCGCCAGAACCACGGTCAGCCCTTCAGCGGTGAGAAAACGGTGAATGTGGTAGGCAGCGCCTGTGCACCTCCCAGTAACGCGGCGGCTTACATCTTCAACGCGACGGTAGTGCCGCCTGGCCCCATGCTGTTTTTAAGTTTGTGGCCTGACGGTGAGACGCAGCCCACGGTCTCGACACTGAATGCCAAGGACGGCTTCATCACCTCCAACATGGCGATCGTGCCGACCACGAATGGTTCCATCGACGCCTACGCCGCTGCCCTGACGCAGCTGATCCTCGACATCTCCGGCTATTTCGCGCCGTAGGCAGTGACAACAAGCCTCGCCGACCCGTTCCATGGTTTCCATGTCTACGGGCGAATCGGTCCCGTCCAACCGATTTCGCGAGCGCTACAATGACTTGTGCGAAAAGTCATTGTTATCGTAATCGTGCTCGTGGTGTTGGTGCCGATTGCCTTCGTATTGGCGCGATCGGCGACGCCCGTTATCGACCTTCCCTCTTCAGTCACCTCCCTCGGCCAGGCTACGCCCATTACTGCCCGCATACGCGATCCGCATGGTGTCCGCAGGCTGGCGGCTTTTGTCGAGCAGAACGGCGCCCGTTACCAGGTCTTTGAACTGGCGCAACCCTCAAACCTGACGGACACCACGGCGAACTTTACGGCAGGCGTCAAGACTACGCCGCAGCTGAAGGACGGAAAGGCGAAGTTGATCCTGGAAGCAACTTCGAACGATTTGCTGCGAAAGTCAGCCCGCTTAGAACGCGACGTCAACGTGGTGACGCAGCCGCCAAGCGTAAGCGTCGACTCAGAACAGCACTACCTTTACCTGGGCATGGCTGATCTGGCAACGTTCAGTGTCTCCGGAAGCTGGACCGAAGCGGGCGTGCGCGTCGGCGATCAGACATTTCGTGCCTGGCCGATGCCTGGCGGCAAGCCGGGCCTTTTTTCGCTCTTCGCGTTTGCCTGGAACATGCCTCCGGGCACTGCGCCGTTGGTTTACGCCTCCAATGGAGCAGGGAACGACGTGACCAGTCCGCTGGTTGTCGTGTTTCCAAAGAAAGAGCAGCCGAAGTACACCACGCATGATTTGCAGGTGAGCGACGCATTCATGCAAAAGGTAATCAACGAGCTTGACCCGAATGGCACAGGCGATCCGGTTGCACGCTTTGTAAAGATCAACACTGAGATGCGTCGGGCTAACAATAAAACGCTCTCCGACCTGCGCTTGAAGACAGCAGACAAATTCCTATGGTCGCAGCCCTTCATGCGGCAAACTCATTCCCAGGCGGAGTCGAGTTTTGCCGATGTGCGGAACTATATCTACAAAGGCAAGAAGATCGATCAGCAGGTCCACCTCGGATATGACTTGGCGGTCACGCAGCATATCGGCGTGGAGGCTTCCAACGATGGCAAAGTTGTATATGCTGCTCCGCTGGGCATCTACGGCAACTGCATTGTGGTTGACCACGGTTATGGGCTGCAGACGATCTACGGCCACCTGAGCAAGATTGATGTACACGAAGGCGACGTAGTCAAACGAGGCCAGGTCATGGGCCTGAGCGGCATGACTGGCATGGCCGGAGGCGACCACATTCACTTTGCCATGCAACTGGATGGCGTCCAGATTGACCCGAAGGAATGGTGGGACAGCCATTGGATCAAGGACCACATTGCAAAACGCGTCGACCTCCCCGGATTCGACAAGTGATGGCCGTCAACCTAGCGTCCCGAATCAGAAGTTCATTGAATAACTCCTGGCTTTGTGTCAGGGCACGGCTTCAGCCGTGCCGAACCGCGGCCCAAGAAAACATGGCCTTTAGGCCCTGAGGTGAAAGTCGAAGGCCGCATTCAGTTCGTAAACGAATCTCTGACTCACTACACTAGCTATGGCTATGGGTCTGCACGGTTCAGCAGGAGGCGACGCCATGCGCGACTCCGGTGGTCGCATCGCCGGGAAGAGTCTTGTCGAACTGGGCCATGACACGCCAATGGCAGGACCGCGCTCTCAGGACCAGATGGGTTTCTCAGTAAGGACAGGATAGTGCATTGCGGCGCGCTGAGGATTTGCGAACGTTGAGTGGATGTCCGCATACAACGGGCCAATGATGGATGCGAGATTTTGGCTTATGGTGACCATATCAACCAATGTGGGCGGGACTGGAAGACCGGAAGCTGTGTAGTGCTTTTCAATCTCCTGCCGCAGTCTCGCAGCCGATTCCTGAACATCGGGAGCGGCCTGAGCCACCTTGCCGGCGACTTCATCGGACATTGCACGGGCCGTGGTCGCCATATCGTTCTCGAAGGCAGTCAGCGCGTCTGCGATGGGCTGCGATAGTTCCGGATATCGCTTCTCGAACAGGTACTGCAAGCCGGTGATCTGCACTTGCAGCAGGGTTCCGAGCGTGGGCTGCCAGCGCCTGAAGTCGTCGCGAATTTTGAGTTTTCGTTGGCGCGAAGGGCCGAACTCAAAGACCACCGCGTCGGCCTGCGCTTTGACCGCGTTGAATCCCTCGTTGATCTGATCGCGTAACTGGGCCGCCCGCCGGACTGCTTCCTGGCGATCCTGCACCTGCGCCTGCTCAATGACTTCGGCCAACAATCGCAAGTTCCGCGCAAATCCCTCCTGCATCTCCTGCAGAGCATCCCGCACCCACAGCCGATCGAAGACCAGCCACATGCAAAACAGCCCGAGCAGCACGCCGACCACACGGTCACGGGCGATGGCTAGCGAACTCTGGATGGCGAATTCCTGCAAATTGATCAGATAGAAAGCCAGGGCAAGCTGCACGCCGAGATAAGAGAGCCGCGGCGTGGCAACTGCGATCCAGGCAGAAATTGCAGTGACTACTGCAAATAGGACGGTGAATCCCGTAATCCCATCAAGATAGGGAAGCACGAAAACCTGGGCGCCCATGCCGAAGACAAAGCCGCCAATGATGGCTCCTCCAAGGCGAAGAAATTGCTTTTGCCGTGACGACCCGATGGTGGACAAGGCCGTAATAATGCACGTCGGAACCGCTGTGCTGAGCCCCGTCCAATCGATTGCCTGGTAAACAACGTAGGCGAGCATAGTAGCCGCCGCACCCCGCACGGCGAACTTGAGATGGTCGGGATTGGAAAAGGCATCGTGGAGCAGCAGCCGTTGCCGTATCTCTGTTTCCACTGGCGGCGGTAGAAACATGTCCTCTACGCTCTCGGAACCGGAGAATGCGTGCGGTATCAACGCCACCGTTCGCTCCATCTCCGGGAGAAGCGGCAACTCCGATGGCTCGGCCTGGCTGGAAAGCTCGATTGTGCGTGGCAATTTGCTTTGCTGCAAATCGTTCCGAAGACCTGAAATTTGGTTCGCCAGCCGCAGGCATCGCTCGCGGTCTGCCGCGCCAAGAGCGATGGACTGAGTGGAACGAACAATGCGCATGCTGGCCGCAAGATCGGTCAAACGCCCCAGCAAGGCCACGGCGACGTTCATCTGCGCGACCAGCTGCGGTGGGAAACCGGAGCGGAGCAACTGTCTTCGCATCCTCGAGGTGCCCAGCGCTGAATACAGGGAAATCTCTTTTTCCAGCTTGTCGCCAAGGGGAAGGTCTGCCGCTATTTGCCGTAAGATGTCTTCCACCGCCCCTAGTCTGTTTTCGATGCCCTGGGTCAGTTCGGTCATGGGATGCACGCGGCGAAAGATGTACTCCACGGCAACCGTCACGGCCGAGCCTAGCACCACGGAAGCGCCCAGCCAGAGCGTGTTTTCAGTACGCTGATTCACTGTGAGGTAGGTTTCATCCCACAGCGGAATCGCCCCGGCCAGCAAGAAACCGAAGCCCACTGCCGTGAAATAATCCGGCATGATGTGGATCAGATAAAACGCCAGGAACAGCGAAATCGCGATCCATAAAAAGTGAGTAATGGGCGAGCCAACCATCGTCATGACCCCGACGACCGTGTAGATGGTGGCGATCACGTAGATGACGGTTACTCGAATGCCGCTGCGCAGAGTTACCGTGGGACTCTCCCGGCTGAGGAAGAGGGTGTAGATTGCCCCGAGGAATCCGTACGGGATCCGAAAGGTCATCACCAGGATCATGGTGATAGTGGCTGCGATGGTCATGCGGCCCACTACCCACGCGCGGCCGGGGTATGGAGCAAGCTCAGTCTTCAGAAACTGCCAGAACCATGCGCTGGCTTCGTCCAATGCCTTGGACCGCGCGATCGCAGGCAACGCCTGGTCCTGCGACGCCATTGCTATTGCGTCCTTCCGGAGCGGTCCGGTCGCATGACCACGACCGCCGACTCGCTCAAACGAAACGGCTCGGTCTCAGCTGCTTGAATGCGCACCCGGACGGGAAAACGCGTGGCCAGGTGCACCCAGTTCAGAGAGCGTTGCACATCGGGCAGGCCAGTCCCGCCGAATGTGCCGATCAGCGTTGAGTCTGGTTGCACGCCGAAGCCAACGCTATCCACCACGCCGTCGTAACGCACATTGGGACGCGACAGCACGTAAACGTCGGCATGCATTCCCGGCTTGATGTGCCGAAGTTGAGTTTCGCGAAAGTTGGCCACGGCCCACCAGACACGCGTGTCGATCAGCGTGAACATCTGCTGGCCCGTGTGTGCGTATGCCCCTTGCGAAATCGTGAGGTTCGTCACCCGCGCGTCAAACGGGGCGTAGACGCGGCAATTATTCAGGTTGTACTCAGCGTTGCGGATGATGGCCGCCCTGCCCTCGCGTTGGGCAGTGAGCGGATCGAGCGTCAGCACGCTATGCTGCGACTGAGCCAGTTGCGCATGACTCTGTTGCATCGTTGCCTTCGCCTGTTGATATTGCGCCTGGGCCGATAGCACCTGCGCCTCTGCCAGCGTCACCTGCGAGCGCGCCTGATCTACAGCTTGCTGCCGTGCCGTCACCGCCGTTCTGGCCTGGTCCACCTGGTCGACAGTGACAAACTGCTTCGCCAGCAGTGGCTCAATGCGATGAAAGTTGTTTGACGTGTACAGGAGTTCCGCCTGGGCGCGATCCAGTTCCGCCTTGGCGCTGGCGACATTGGCTCGCGTCTCGTTAACCGCCGACGCGGCGCGATCGACATTCGCAGCCGCGCTCTGGGTGTTCGCCTGCGCTGCGCCGACCGCGCTTTCTTGCGATGCGATCGTCCTGCTCTCGTCAACAATCTGGCCTTCCAGCGTGCTCAGATCGGAGCGTGCTTTCTCCAGCGCATATTCGTAAGGCCGTGGATCGATCTCGAACAGCAATCCGCCCTGCTTGACGAATTGGTTGTCCTGAACGGGAAGCGCGATGAGAGGACCGTCGACCTGGGGAGCGATGCCGATGAAGTTGGCGAATACCTCGGCATCGTCCGTGCGCGGGTACCGGTCGGTCTCACTGATCACCAGCAGACCCGTGATCAGCGCCGCGATCGGAATCGCCACGCTCACGATCTTGCCGAGACGTTTGCGCTGAACAGGAGTGTCGTTATCAGGCATGGCTTCTCTTTCCTAATTCAGCTGAAGAACAGCAGCCAGATCGAGAAAGTGAAAAACGCCGCCAGGCACGGATAGACCAGGATCAGCGGCGAAAGCTCCTTCTCGAAATCGATTCGTACAAAGAAAATCCGTACCGCGACGGCCAGCAGTATGCCAATGACTCCGCATAGAATCCACGCCGGGAAAAACGACCCGAGAATATTGAAAGAAGGTGCCCGGGAACAACCTGCCGTCGACAGTATTACGCCAATACCCGCGACGATTAACACAGTCCGCAGTCTGCGAGGATTAGCTGATGCTTGCGATTTCATCTTCGATCTCATGGTGTCTTCGCATAAAGTAGGTCGCCAGTCTGGTAGGCCAGCGCGGCCAAGCCGGTTAGCAGTTGAGTGCGCGCGTTCACGTCCGCGGTGCGCGCATCTGCCAAGGTACGCTGCGCCGACACCACATCGATTTGACTACGCACACCATAGTTGTACGACTCCAACGCAGCATTGTAGGACTCCGTGGCGGATTCCAGCAGCGCGGCGGCCGCTCTTTGCTGTCGCAGCGCAGTACGGGCGGTAGAGTATGCCGCCCAAACCTGGTTCTCAACTTGATCGCGAATCGCATCCACACTCGCGGCAGCCTGTTTCTGATCGGCGTGGGCCCTCGCCAGACGATTTTCCCTGGCCAACCCGTCAAATATTGTCCACCTTAAACTAAGCTGTGCATCCCAGGTTTCCTGAGTAGGCGAGTAAATTCCGGGCAGTTGGATCTGCTCTCCGTACGAATGGCCCAGACCCGCACTGCCGTCGATACTCAACGTGGGGAAATAAGCCTTGCCAGCCGCTTTCACTTCGGCGCCCGCAGCACGCAGTGCGGCGACCCGTTGCATCAGGTCGGGACGCTGCGCCAGCGCCTTGTCGATGGATGTCTCCACCGCATCGGCGATGCCGTCCGGCATCTTGATCGTCTGAATGCTCTCCACTTGAAACTGGGTGGTGGGAGAAATGCCCAGAGCGGTCGCCAGATCGCCATGCGCAATTTCCGTCGCCCCGATGGCCGCTTGCAGATCGTAGTCGGCTTGCGCGGTGGCGCTGCGCGCTTCCAGCACGTCGGGCAAGGTTGCCAACCCGTTCTGGAGCCGGGCTTCGGCCGCCTGCTGCACCGTCTGCGCGTTCTTCAGGTTGGCTTCTGCGGCATCCTGCTGCCCTTTGCTATCCAGTAGCCGGTAATACGTTTGCATCACCAGGAAGATGACTCTGCGGTGCGTGTCATTGAACTGAAAATTGGCGGCCAGGAGATTGCTCCGGCTGATGGATATCTCCTGCGAGCGCTGCCCAAAGTCAAAGATGATGTAATCCAGAAGGAAAACGGGAGAGAACGTTTCTACGGTTTGCCGCTGAAAGTCGGGGCCAAAGAAAATGTCATTCCGGGTACTCCCTGCCAGGGCCGCGGCCGCCAGGGACGGATACAGGGTAGATTCGGCGATGCCAAGGTCGGCAGCTCGCGCCTTGGCGTTCTCCCAAGCCACCCGCGTCTCCGGATTATTTTGCTCGGCAATGTTGACCAGCTCCGACAAGTTGTAAGTCTTCGCCGGATCGGGAATTGGGGCGGGAACGAACCGCGGGGGCGCCTTGAGTGATTGCTTCGCTGATGACGCGTCCCAGGGATGGTCGGGAGCGGCAGGCGCTTTTTGAGCATACACAATGCCTTCCGCAACCAACATGCAGAGCATGATGACTGTTCGTCCATGAAAACGAGACATTCGTTAGCCGGGATGCCGTATCGGCGACCGCCTCTTGAGAGTAACCGGATCATAACACGCGACGTGCGCAGGTCTTTATTCAACGGCGTAATTTCGGGAACATCCCGCCTCAATCGCTCGTATGTGGCGAGAGAGGTTCGGCATGCAAACTGTGCGGCAAGACATTGCCTACGCATTCCGCCAGATGCGCCAGTCACCTATTTTTACCCTGACTGCGATGCTGACGCTGGCGCTCGGCATCGGCGCGACCACCGCCATCTTCTCTCTCATTCACACGGTCATGCTGAAGTCACTGCCCGTGGTGGACCCGGCGAGCCTATACCGCGTCGGCGACGGCTGGGATTGCTGCATAGAAGGCAGCCCGCAAGGGGATTGGGGAATGTTCTCATATCCTTTCTACCTGCGGCTGAAGGAGTCGACGCCCGAGTTCGCCGAGCTGGCTGCGTTTCAGGCCGGGGGATGGCAGTTCAGCGCGCGGCGCGGAGAAAGCGACCGCATAGCCAAACCCTTGCACGGCGAATTTGTCAGCGGCAATTATTTTCAGACTTTCGGCTTGGGCGCTTTCGAGGGGCGCACCATCGTCCCCTCCGATGACCAGGTATCGGCGCCTCCGGTCGCCATGTTGAGCTATCGCGCCTGGCAACAGCAGTATGGCTCCGATCCCAGCATCGTAGGTTCTTCTTTTATTCTCGATGGCAATGTTGTCACCATCATTGGGATCACGCCTCCCGGCTTTTTCGGCGAGACGCTGCGTAGCGACCCTCCCGAAGTTTGGGTTCCCATCCAGCAGGAGCAGTTGTTTCGAGGGGCAAATTCTCTTCTGCACACCTTTCCAGCGTGGGTGCGAGTGATTGGACGGCTTCGGCCTGGAGCGTCGCCGAATGCTTTGCCGGCACGCCTCACTGAGCTCCTGCGAGTCTGGCTGGTGACCGACAGCGGCATGCCTCCCGAATGGTTGGCAGGGCTTAAAGAGGCGCTGCCCAAGCAAATCATCCACGTCGTTCCCGCGGGAACCGGCGTCGGCGCAATGAAGGCCGATTATGCCGACAGCCTGCATATCCTGCTTGCTGTGTGCTGCCTGGTGCTGCTGATTGCCTGCGCCAATATTGCTAACCTGCTGCTCGCCCGCGGGGCGTCGCGCCGCGCACAAACTTCTATCCGGCTGGCGCTGGGCGCTTCCCGCAACCGGCTCATCCGTCAATCGCTGACGGAGAGCCTGGTGCTTTCCGTTCTTGGTGGCATTGCCGGGCTGGCAGTGGCTTACATGGGAGTAAAGGCCATCGTGCTTCTGGCTTTCCATAGCGCACGATTTGTTCCCATCGACGCTACGCCCTCGCTGCCGGTGCTGGCATTTGCTTTCGTTCTGTCGCTGGTGACGGGTGTAATTTTCGGAACCGCTCCGGCGTGGCTGACCTCGCACGCCGATCCCGCTGAGGCCTTACGTGGAGTGAATCGCAGCACTCGCGATACCTCTTCGTTGTCGCAAAAAACTCTTGTCGTGGTGCAAGCTACGCTGTCCGTGGTTTTGCTCGCTGGCGCCGGGTTGCTGACGCGCAGCCTACTGAAACTGCAACATCAGGATTTTGGTTACCAGACCGACCGCCGGGTGACCATCAGCTTGACCGGGCCCTATTCCTCCTACCCGCAGCCCAAGCTGGACGCAATGTATCGCGAGCTGCAGGACCGGCTTGCGCATCTTCCGGGAGTCCAGCGGGCCGCACTCGCTCTCTATACCCCGCTGCAGGATAACTGGGGAGAAATCGT